>JANYKV010000021.1 GCA_025358055.1 Gemmatimonadota bacterium | reverse complement strand
GCCCCGGTGAGGGCGTAGGGACTCGTCGAATCCACCAATGAGAGCGTCTCGGCCCACTGGTTATCAGGATAGACGTACGCGGTCAGCACCGGTCCGAAGATCTCCTCGCACATGAGACGGTATTTCGGATCCTGCACCTGAATCAGAGTCGGTTGAACGAAATAGCCTTCCCGGTCGTCACACCCACCCCCGGCCACAATGCTCACGCCAGGATCCTTCTTCGCTTGATCGAGGTAGCCCTTGATCCGCGCGAATGATTTCGCGTCGATTACGGCGCCCATGAAATTTCGGAAGTCGGCGATGTCGCCCATCTTCACGTCCGCGATCATGGCGCACACTTGGTCCTTCACCGCGGGCCAGAGGCTCGCGGGGATGTAGGCCCGGGAGGCCGCGCTGCACTTCTGGCCCTGATACTCGAACGCCCCGCGTACCAATGCCACCGCCAATGCGTCAACTTGCGCACTGGGATGTGCGATCACGAAATCTTTGCCTCCCGTTTCTCCAACCACTCGGGGATAGGAGCGGTATTGGCCTATTCGGTCGGCGACCCCCTTCCAGAGCATCTGAAAAACTTCGGTCGATCCGGTAAAATGGATGCCCGCCAGATCAGGATCACCAATCAGGCGAGAGGTCACCGCTGATGCGCTACCGGGAACGAAATTGATCACGCCGGGTGGAAGCCCCGCCTCACGCAACATCTGATACACGAGCCAATTGCTCAGCGAAGCGGAAGCCGCTGGCTTCCAAACGACGGTGTTGCCCATGAGGGCCGGCGCGGTGGGAAGGTTGCCACCGATGGCCGTGAAGTTGAACGGCGTAATGGCGTAGACGAACCCCTCGAGCGGGCGATGATCGATGCGGTTCCACATCCCCGCACTGGACATCGGCTGCTCGGCGTAGAGGCGTTCGGCATAGTGGACGTTCCATCGGTAGAAATCGATGAGTTCGCAAGCGCTGTCGATCTCAGCTTGAAAGGCCGTCTTGCTCTGCCCCAGCATGGTGGCGGCGTTCACCACCGCCCTCCAGGGCCCCGCCAGCAAGTCGGCGGCCTTGAGGAAGATTGCGGCGCGATCCTCGAATCGCCAAGAGCTCCAATCGCGGTGCGCTGCCTTGGCGGCCGCCACGGCGTCATTCAGCGCCGTCGCGTCTGCTTGATGCGTCATCGCCAACTTGTGGGCGTGTCGATGCGGCGAAACCACGGCCACCGTCTCGCCGGTTCGGTACTCCTTGTCGCCAGCGACGACCGGAATTTCCGTCACGGTCTTTCCCATCCGCTCGATCGCCGCCTTGAGCGTTGCGCGTTCCGGGGTTCCGGGCGCGTAACTCAAGATGGGCTCGTTGCGGGGGACAGGGATGTTGAAGGTGCCGCTCATGCCGCTCTCGATCCGTTTGAGGTGAGGGAAAGTAGGCGCTCAATCTAGCGGGGGCGCGGCCAGCGCGCCCGATTCGCCCAAACCCTAAGGCGACAGCCGGTTCATGCCAAGATGATAGGCGGCGAACGCCCAAAGATCGGTCGTTTCCTCGATCTGTTTCGTCACCGGCTTTCCGCCTCCGTGTCCAGCTTTGGTTTCAATTCGAATCAACGCGGGGCGAGTGCCGGTCGTGGCCGCTTGCAGCGCAGCGGCAAACTTGAACGAATGGGCCGGTACGACGCGGTCGTCATGATCCGCAGTGGTGACCAGGGTTGCGGGATAGTTGGTCCCGGGCTTCAAGTTGTGCAACGGAGAGTACTTGATCAGGTACTTGAACTGGGTCGCCTCGTCGGCCGAACCGTACTCCGGGGTCCAGCCCCATCCGACCGTGAACTTGTGATAGCGGAGCATGTCCATCACGCCCACTTCCGGAAAAGCGACCTGGGCCAAGTCCGGACGCTGGGTCATCACCGCGCCAATCAGGAGCCCGCCATTTGAGGCGCCCTGCACCGCCAGCTTTTCATGCGAGGTGTATCCCTTGGCCACGAGCCAATCGGCGGCGGCGATGAAGTCGTCAAACACGTTCTGCTTCCGCTCAAACATCCCGGCCTGGTGCCATGCCTCACCATACTCGGCTCCGCCGCGAAGATTCGGGACGGCATAGACGCCGCCCATTTCGAGCCAGCCGATGATCGCAGGCGAGAACGCGGGCGTGAGATTCACATTGAAACCACCGTACGCGTACAACAACAGAGCGTGACTGCCGTCCAAAACTATCCCTTTCCGGCCGGTGATAAACATCGGAATACTGGTTCCATCCTTGCTCGGGTAGAAGACCTGCGTGGTCTCGTACCGGTTTCGGTCGAACCCGACTTTCGGAGACCGAAATTCGGTGGCTTGTTTCGAGGCGAAATCATACCGGTAAACCGTCGTCGGATAGAGATACGAGGTAAAGGAATAGAACATCTCTGTGTCGCCCGGTTTTCCGCTGACCCCGCCCGCCGAGCCCACTCCGGGAAGGGCAATCTCGCCGATCGAAGACCCGTTCTTCGCGAACAGGCGCAGCCGAGCCTGCACATCATGAAGATACTGAACCACGAAAGCGTGGTGCACCACCGAGACTCCTTCGATCGCATCGGCCGACTCCGGAATGATTTCCCGAGGCGGCGAATTGGCATGTTCGGTATCGAGCGCCACCACACGGCCGCGTGGAGCAGAGAAGTCCGTATGCACGTAAAACACCGGGCCATCGTTGTCGACCACACGGTACATCGCTTCCGTCCGGTCCACCAGGCGCACGACCGTCCCCGTGAGCCGGGGCTCCGGTTCAGTGCCAAGGTCGAGGTAGTACAGACGATTCCGTGGATCAGTGCCCTGGTTGACGGAGATGGTGAGATACCGTCCATCATCCGTGACCCCTAACGCGTAATACACTTCGGGCTGGTCGGGTTGGGAGAAGATCAATCGATCGTCGGATTGGGAAGCACCGACCCGGTGATAGGCAATCCGTTGATCCTTCGTCGCCTGGGTCAGCTCTTCGCCGGGCTTGGGCTCGGGGTATCGGGTGTAGAAGAATCCTTTCCCGTCCCGGGTCCACGCCGCCCCCGAGAATTTGGCCCAGCGCAATCGGTCCGTCAGGTCCTTGCCGTCGGAAACATTCCGAAGGTGAATCTCCATCCAATCCGACCCACTGGCGGAGGTCCCGTAGGCGAGGAGATGCCCGTCGCGACTCGGCTGGGCGAGGGTCAGCGCCACCGTACCATCCGGGGACAGTCCGTTCGGATCGAGCAGAATCCGGGGTTCGGACGCGAGGGTAGCCTGGGTGTAGAGCACGCTCTGGTTTTGGAGCCCATCGTTCCGAAAAAAGAAATAGCGGCCCCCCTCCTTGAAAGGAGCCGAAAATCGCTCGAAATTCCAGAGAGCGGTCAGGCGACTCCGAATCGCTTCTCGCCCCGGGAGCTGGGCCAGGTAGCTCGAGGTGACTGCGTTTTCCCCGATCACCCAAGCAGCGGTCTCCTTCGAATCCGCATCCTCGAGCCACCGATACGGGTCGGGCACCACGGTTCCGTGATAATTGTCGGCGTGGTCGCTCTTGCGGGTGGCCGGAATTTTCGGATTAGGAATCTGGGCATCAAGCCCGGCAGGTCCAGATAGCATGGCGATCAAGGCGAAAAGGTGAACTCGTCGAACCAACGAAGTCGGCATATCCGGGCCTCCAAGGCCTAGTGACCAATTTCCAGTCGACGAATTATACTTCTGCTCTTGCGTTCGCACGTTACACCCCTGCCCCGAGGACGGAATGACCCGCTCTGCGCTCCTGCTCGCGCTCACCGCCCTTGTCGCAATGGGCGCCTGCCGGACCTATGAGAATTATAGCCCGCTCCTCAACCAAGACGGCCTCATTCCCGCCGACAAATATGCCAAGTACGGCAGCGATCAGGCCGCCGCGATGGCGATCGCGCGAGCCTACGGTGACTGGTACGCCGGGGGCACTCGTGAGGCGTATGCGCTGCAATCAGATGGTGCCCTAGCGTATGCGCGAAGCCTTCCGCAGGTCGCGACTGTCGTCGCGGATGCCCCCGGATATCGTTTGACGGTGACGTTCAAAAGCGGCTGGCGCACCGCCATCGTCCCTATCGGCAAGCAGTGACTCCGCACTGGATCGAGGTCTCCACGACGGTCGGTCAGGAATCCGACGCTCAGCGAATCGCGAGCATCCTGGTGGAGGAACGATTGGCCGCCTGCGTCCACGTCGGGGCAATCACAAGCACCTACTGGTGGCACGGCAAGGTGGAGGTTGGCGCGGAATGGAACTGCCGGATCAAGACCACCATGGGCCGCCTGGAGGACCTGGCGGCTCGGATCAAAGCACTCCATGCATACGAAACTCCCGAACTCATTGTCCTCCCGATCGTGACCGGCGATCCGCGCTACCTCGAGTGGCTTGAGGCCGCGGTTCACTCCTGAGACCCGAGGCCCCCATCCATGGCCGCTGATACCGTCTCGCCACCATCCACACCCACGCCGGCCTCCTGGTGGGAAGACTACGTCGACGTTTTTTTCGCCCCGACAACCCTGTTCCAACGTCGAACCGATGGGAAGTTCGGCGTGCCACTCCTCGTTTTTGCTGGTTTGATGATCGGCCTGTTCTTTGCAAGCCGCTCTGCAATGCAGCCCATCTTCGATGCCGAATTCGCGCGCGGGATGGCCGACCTGAAACGGCAGCAACCGAATCTGACCCCCGAACAACTCGAAAGCGGCCGGAAAATGGGGGAGATGTTCGCGTCGATCGGCGGATTGTTCGCCGCCCCGATCCTCCCGCTCCTGCTCGGCGTCATCACCCTAGTGACCGGGGCCTTAGTCGGGGCAAAATCCGGTTTTAAAAACGCCATGATGATCGGTGTCTTCGCCGGATTTCCCCGCATCATTGAACAGGTCATCAACGCGGCACAGCTCATGATCTTGCCCGAGGCTGCCTTGCGCTCGCGGTTTAGCCTCAGTGTCGGGGTGGCCCGATTCCTGGATCCCGACAACACCTCGCCCGCCCTACTTGGCCTGGTGGGTCGCCTGGATCCCTTCACACTTTGGGTTACGGTGCTGATTGCCGTGGGCCTCAAAGTGCAGGGAAAGGTCACGCTGGGGAGGGCGGTCGCGGCGGGGGCCATCGCTTGGGTCGTTGGAGCAAGCCCGACGGTCTTGGCCCTCCTCCGCCGCTGACCTGAGGTCCGGTCACTTTAGCGCATGGGGTGGCTTGCCCCCCATGTGCTCCACACCACCCATCAATTCACCCATCCGCCACCATTCATCCATTGGCATCACATTCCGACTCCCGTCTCGAAACTCGGCTAGTGCCGCCTCGATCGCCGCCGCTTTTTTAGGCTTCGGTATCGCGGTCGCTGCGAGAATATCCGAAATGATGTCGTGCATCATATGCAGGTTGTCGAATACGATCGCCGCCCGGGGATGACGTTTCGCAAACAGCGGAGCGACCGCCGAAGTCATCGGCATGATCGACGGAGCCACTTCCGGAGACCGCACCATCTCCCAGAATCGTGCGATGGTTGACCGGACCCCGTCACGCTTCCGGTCCGGCGAGCCCTCCAGCAACGCCTCGTAGAGTCCAACTTGGAGCCAGTGGTACGCCCAAATCAGCCCATTGAAGGCCGGGAATCCGGTCCGGAACGTCTTACTGTAAGCCTGGTCCTCCATAAGCCCCATGGCTTTGGGAATGGCCGTAAACGCTAGGTTCCGGTTCGATAGGTAGTAGTCAGTGAGACGCTCGATCAGAGTGTCCTTCTCAACTCCCGGGAGCCGTTCGCTCGCATAGACGTCATACACCTGGCGGTGTAGGGTGTGCGCCCATTGGAACATCTTCAGAGCCCTCCATACTGCTTTCCCGTACGACGGCGCGATCACTTCCTCAGCCACCGCGAATCGAGGGGGATGCACCAGGAGATCCGTGGTGAGAAAGCGATAGTCTCGCTCCAACTGGGCCGGAAGATCCGACCCGTTTACATACATGCGTTCATAGAGAACCGCGTGGCCATAGTCAAAGGCGTTGAACAACCGGGCCGCCTCCGGATACGTCTCGAGAAGCGCCCAATTGAAGGCACCCGGGTAGTAGAACTGATCGGCACGGGCCGCCTGTCCGAAGGCTGATTTGTTGGCAAGGATCGTCACGAGGACGATCAATTCAAGGCGTCTCATGAACGCCGCTCGGCAAAGCGCCCAAGGCACTTGACTCATGGCAGAAGACCTCGGACTCCGAACATGCGCGAGATGGCCAGGAAGAACGACGAGGTCCGCCCGGCAAAACGGTGGGCGGCCCCAAACGCCAGAACGAGAGAGGGGCTGACCTGGCGCCGAGCGCCAAGGGCGATGCCGTATTCCAAATCGGCATTCTCGACCGGCTGCTCAAGCCGAAATTCCGCCAGCACCAGGGTACTCGAGCGGAAGAAGGTTTGGTCCACGCCGGCACCAGCCCACCACCGACTCTCGTCGGCGACTCGAGCATTGGTGACTCCCCCACCCCAGGTTCTGGCAAAGTTCAAATGGGCCCGCCGCTCCCCGAACGACCGCGTAACGATCGCTTTCAAGGTGATCACGCCCGCTTTGGGCGCGAGCGCACCCACCGGCAGCACGCCATCAAGGCGCAGGGCCGCTGCGGGCAGGCCCGACGTCTCGCCCAGCACGTTGTAGAGTGCGAACAAACGAACGCCGGCGAATCCGCCGACCGAAGGTGGTCCTCCGCCTTCGAGGAGGGCGAACGGAAAGGCAATACCGACCATGGCGTTAGCAACCAGGCCATAGTCCAACTCGGGTTCGGTGGCGTGGCGCCGACCATGCACGGTGGTTTGGATCCGGTAGGGTAAGGTCCACTGAAATCCGTAGTGTTCTATTGGAAGCGCATCCTCGAGACCGAGTGACCCGCTTTCATCCAGATTCCGATAGTCGGTTTGAGCTCGGAGCGGATTCGCAAACCCTACAACAACGAGCGAGAGCCCAACCCAGAGACGACTTGACATACGCATTCCCTCACGAAAGCGACGCGCCGAACACCTGACTGGTACTCGGCCAACCGGGCGATCGTTTAGGAGCGTTGCGGTGGTGGGGTCGGTGGCTCCAATAAAATCGAGATGGAGGGCTGCGGATCATGACCAGGGGGCGAACTGGGTGCCAGGTCCCGGGACAACGCGAGCGCCGAGTGCATGGCCGCGGTGCTCACCGAGGCACACGACGTCCCCGTGCGGCACTGAACCGGGGGGCAGTGTGGGCATTCCGAGTGTGCCGGGATATCTTCAGGGATCACGCTGACGGACGCCACCGGTTGGACTGACGGCGCTTGATGGTGGCCGTGGTCGGATCGACCCGTACAGTGCCAAACCGATCCTACCGAAGTGGCATTCCATATTGACGCAACGGCGACGAGCCAAATCGTGGCAGATCGGAGGGGGCCAGTCATGCACGGTAATGTACAATGTAGACCAGGTCCTCATGGAGTGACGGGCGAATTATGACCAAGCGAAAGGGCTTTCTGGTCATTGGGATCCTCATGGCGTTCGTGGGGTTCTTGCTTTGGACGACCTTGTCCGCTCAAAAGGTCACCTGCGAAGTATGCGCGCGATTTGACGGAAGGACCAATTGCTCCACGGCCTCCGCAGCGTCAGAAAAGGACGCTATCCGGGAAGCACAAACTGCTGCCTGTGGACCACTTGCACGCGGAATGGACGCCAGCCAGTCCTGCCACAATACCCCCCCCAGGAGCCGGCGCTGCCAGGTCTCGTAGTTATGGCAGCCATCGGTGGCGCCCTTCTTGCTTCTGGGGAACTTGGACTCTATTCCGAGAGTTAAGGCGATATGGTCGACTCTGAACGAAACCTGACGATTCACGAAGCCGGCGAGGACGAGGAATTTGGCGCCTGGCTCAAAGACCTCGCCGACCTCCACCCGGACGACGAGGGACACAAGGACCTTGTCAACGATCATCACCTCGTCCTGGTGGACGAAATCGGGGAGTGGATCGGTGGCGTTCGCTATTCACTGCGAGGCGGTGTCGCGCATCTGGCCGAAATCGCCGTCGTTCCCCATGAGCGGAGCCGAGGCCACGCACTGCGGCTCCTCAATGCATTGGAAGAAAAGGCAAAGGAACAGGAAGCCCACCTGCTCGAGTTTTGGACCGACTCACTACGGTCCGAGCCGCACCTCCAAAGCCTTGGATGGAGGCGAGTGGTGAGCCGACCGAACTACTTCGGGCGCCGCACCTGGCACCTTTTCGAAAAGTCACTCCAAGAGGCAGTGTAACACCTCCGGGGGACAGCCTACGCGATCCCCTTTGCGCTTGGCTGACTGTCCTTCCAATTTTCAGTCGTCACCATTTCGTCTCGAGGTATTTGCAGTGGATCTTTGGGGCATCGCGGGAGCGGTGGACGTGGCGGTCCGGCTCGTCGCCTTCGCCGCTCTGTTGGGCGCCTCGGTTGTCGCGGGTACCCACTGGGCGGTGCGCCGCAAGAAAATCAACCCGTTCGGAATCTGGCCGCGCTGGACCCGACGCGTGAGTGACCCACTGCTCGGGCCGATCGAACGACGTTTGGTCCGCAGCGGCGGCAATCCGCAAGACGCTTCGCTCTGGCTGCTCGGCCTAGCCGTCGTCGCCGGACTTGTCCTGGTATCCGTATCCCGTTGGATCGTCGATAGTTTGCTCTCCCTGACGAACCTTCACGGGGCTGGACCGCGCTACTGGACGTGGTTGCTGTTCGACACCGCCATCAACTTACTGATGCTCGCCATTCTGATTCGTGCCGTCAGTTCGTGGTTCGGCGTCTCACCGTACGGCCGCTGGATGCGGCCCATCTACCGGGTTTCGGGTTGGATCGTGGACCCGATTCGACGATGGATTCCGCCGACGGGAACAATCGATTGGAGCCCGATGGCGGGCTACCTCGCACTGCTTCTGCTCCGAATGCTCCTCACTTCGACCCTGAGATGAGTGCAATCGCGGTAGCCGGCGGAGGCTGTCGTCTCACCCTCTATGTGCAGCCTCGAGCATCCCGGACCGAAGTGGTCGGCCTGCACGGGGATGCCCTCAAGATCCGGGTCGCGGCCCCACCAGTTGACGGCGCGGCGAACGACGCACTCGTGGCTTTCTTGAGCAAGAAACTCGGGGTGCCCAGAACGAACATTCTGCTCGAGGCCGGCCGGTCCTCGCGCCGGAAGGTCTTTCTGGTGGGTGAGTGCCCGGCAGCGCGGGCGGACGCCGCGTTGCTTCCCCCTTCGGTAGCCTCCGGCCCACCTCTTGCCGGCAGAAAAGGACTAGTTACTCTTTAGGTCTGACAACTGCTTCTCGTGGCGATTTGCGCTGATTGCGGCCACGCTAAACAATCGCTAAAACGCTGCCTGGGGCCGTTTTAGCCTCGGGCGTTTCGTTTTTCGGGGGTTCCATGGAGGGTGATCTGGCCATCGATGCCGTTGGAACACAACCTCGAACCGAGCGTTTGGCCCGGCTCGGTGGCCTCTTGGCTCAGCGGATCCTCGTGCTCGATGGGGCGATGGGGACCATGATCCAGACCTACGGGCTCGGCGAAGTGGACTACCGAGGGGATCGGTTCGCAAGTTGGCCCTCGGATCTCAAGGGCAACAACGACCTACTCACCCTCACCCAGCCCTCGATCATTCAAGCCATCCATGCGGCGTACCTGAATGCGGGTGCCGACATCATCGAAACCAATTCATTCAACTCGAACACGATCTCCATGGCGGACTATCAAATGGAATCGCTGGCCTACGAGTTGAACCTAGCCGCGGCGCGACTCGCCCGAAGGGCGGCCGATGCGGTTGAGGCCACGGACCGATCCCGCCCCCGGTACGTGGCAGGGGTACTCGGGCCCACGACACGGACCGCGTCGCTCTCGCCGGACGTGAACGACCCAGGGGCTCGGAACGTGACGTTCGACCAACTGGTCGCCGCCTACGCCGAAGCGACCAACGGACTGCTCGACGGAGGTGCGGATCTCCTCTTGGTCGAAACGATTTTCGACACGCTGAATGCGAAGGCCGCGCTGTTCGCCGTCAGCTCGGTGTTCGAGGCCCGCGGGGAAGAGGTGCCGATCATGGTCTCCGGCACCATCACGGATGCGAGCGGCCGTACCTTGTCGGGGCAGACTACGGAGGCGTTTTGGAACTCCGTGGCCCACGCCCGCCCGTTGGTGATCGGCCTGAACTGCGCCCTCGGGGCGAAGGCCCTTCGCGCCTACGTCCAAGAACTTTCGCGGGTGGCACCAGTGTGGGTGAGCACCCACCCGAACGCGGGACTCCCAAACGAATTCGGCCAGTACGATGAGAGCGCGGCGACCATGGCCGCCACCATCAAGGAGTTCGGCGAGAGTGGGTTAGTAAACATCGTGGGCGGCTGCTGCGGCACGACGCCGGCCCATATCCGCGCGATCGCAGAAGCGGTGCGCGGTATCTCTCCGCGCCGGCGCCCGACGATTGAACCTCGATTGCGGTTGAGCGGGCTGGAGCCACTCAACATAGGCCCTGGCACCAACTTCGTGAACGTTGGTGAGCGCACTAATGTCACGGGGTCGCGCAAGTTCGCGAAACTGATCTTGGAAGATCGCTACGAAGAGGCGCTCACGGTGGCCCGCCAGCAGGTGGAAAGCGGAGCCCAAGTGATCGACGTCAATATGGACGAGGGCATGCTGGACTCCGCCGCGGCCATGACCCGGTTCCTCAGTCTCATCGCCGGCGAGCCCGACATCAGCCGAGTTCCGGTCATGATCGACTCCTCCAAATGGAGCGTCATCGAGGCAGGGCTCAAGTGTGTCCAGGGTCGGTGCGTAGTCAATTCCATAAGCATGAAAGAAGGTGAGGCCGAATTCATCCGCCAGGCCACGCTGGTTCACCGGTACGGCGCCGCGGTTATCGTCATGGCCTTCGACCAACTGGGTCAGGCGGACACGGTCGAGCGCAAGGTGGATATCTGTACCCGCGCCTATCGGATCCTCACCGAGCAAGTCGGGTTCTTGCCCCAAGACATCATCTTCGATCCCAACATCTTCGCGATCGCGACCGGCATCGAAGAGCATAGCGGATACGCCCTGGCATTCATCGAGGCGGTCCGCCGCATTAAGGCCACACTCCCCCACGTATTCATCAGCGGGGGCGTCAGCAACGTGTCCTTCTCCTTCCGGGGCAACGATCCGGTTCGGGAGGCCATCCATTCGGTTTTCCTCTACCATGCCATCCAAGCCGGCATGGACATGGGCATCGTAAACGCCGGACAGCTCGGCATCTACGCCGACATCCCGCCTGACCTGTTGGAGCGGGTTGAAGACGTGGTGCTGAATCGCCGCGCCGACGCCACGGACCGGCTCCTGGCGGTGGCCGACACTGTGCGGGGCCGAGAGGCCGCGGCGGCGGACGATCTGGCGTGGCGCCAGAGGCCGGTGCGCGAACGCCTGGTCCACGGCCTCGTCGAGGGAATCGCGGACTACATCGTCGAAGACACCGAAGAAGCCCGAACCCAGTGCGCCCGGCCTATTGAGGTCATCGAGGGGCCGTTGATGGACGGGATGAACGTGGTGGGCGATCTCTTTGGCTCAGGCAAAATGTTCCTGCCACAGGTCGTCAAGAGCGCGCGCGTCATGAAAAAGGCCGTTGCGCATCTGATTCCGTACATCGAGGCGGAGCGCAATGTCGGCGAGGCCGTCAAGCGGAACGGCCGGGTACTCATTGCGACGGTCAAAGGCGATGTTCACGATATCGGCAAGAACATCGTGGGCGTCGTACTGCAGTGTAACAACTACGAAGTGATCGATCTCGGCGTGATGGTGCCATGCGCCAAGATCTTGGAAACGGCCACGCGGGAACAAGTGGACGTGATCGGCTTGAGTGGACTGATCACTCCATCGCTCGAGGAGATGGCGTTCGTGGCTTCCGAGTTGGAGCGCGAAGGGTTCAAACTTCCGCTCCTGATCGGCGGAGCCACAACCTCGCGCGCGCACACCGCCATCAAAATCGCGCCGAACTACAGCGGCCCGACGGTGCATGTCCTCGATGCGTCGCGGGCGGTCGGCGTGACCGGCAGCCTACTCAGCCTCACCAATGGGGGGGCGTTCAACGCCTCCGTGCGTGAGGAGTACGCAGCGATCCGGCGTGACCGAGCGGACCGGCGGGCCGTTGAGCAGCATCAGCCGATATCGGCCGCGCGGGACAACCGACTCGTCATCGATTGGACCAAAACGACGCCGCCGCTGCCCTCGTTTCTCGGCGTCAAGCTGTTGGAGGACTATCCGCTCGGCGAACTGGTCGATCGCATCGACTGGACCCCGTTTTTCCAGGCGTGGGAGCTCGCCGGGCACTATCCGGCCATTCTGACCGATAAGGTGACCGGACCCGCCGCCCGGGCGCTCTTCACCGACGCGGAACGCTTGCTGCAGAGAATGGTGTCGGAGCGGCTCCTGACCGCGCGCGCGGTCTTTGGTTTCTTTGCCGCAAATAGCATCGGCGACGACATCGAGATCTATACCGACGAAACCCGGTCGACGCCGCGGACGACACTCCACACTCTGCGCCAGCAGATGGTGAAACCTCCCGGCCGGCCCAACCTTGCCTTGGCAGATTTCGTGGCTCCCAAATCGTCCGGTGTCGCCGATTACATCGGCGCATTCGCGGTCACGACCGGAATCGGGCTCGAAGTATTGACCGCGGAATTTGAACGCCAGCACGACGACTACAATAGCATTCTCGCGAAGGCACTCGCCGATCGCCTGGCCGAAGCCCTCACCGAACGCCTTCATGAACGGGTGCGGAAGGAATTCTGGGGCTACGCGGCGGATGAAGCGCTCGACAACCGGGAATTGATCCAGGAGAAATACCAGGGCATTCGGCCGGCACCTGGTTACCCCGCGTGCCCTGATCACACCGAAAAGGCCGATCTGTTCGCCCTGCTCGACGCGACCAAAGAGGCGGGGATTGTACTCACGGAAAGCTTCGCGATGCTCCCCGCTGCATCGGTGAGTGGCTTCTTTTTCTGGCATCCTGACTCCCAATATTTCGGGGTCGGAAAGATCGACCGCGACCAAGTCGCGGACTATGCCAAGCGGAAAGGCATGGACCTGATCACGATGGAGCGGTGGCTCGCGCCGAATCTCGCCTACGAAAGGGGTGCGTCTTGAGCATCCGACACGGGAGGAGTGCCCATGCCCACGCTGCGTGAACTGCTCGCCGATGGCCGGGTCCATGTGGCCGATGGCGCGATGGGAACCATGCTCTACACCAGGGGCGTGTTCGTCAACGTGTGTTTCGACGAACTCAGCGTGAAACAACCGGACCTGGTGCGGGACATCCATCGCGAATACGTGAAAGCAGGAGCGGAGATTCTCGAGACGAACACCTTCGGGGCGAACCCCCGAAAGCTGGCCTCGTACGGTCTCTCGAGCGATACCGAGCGGATCAACCAGGCCGCCGCGGAACTCGCCCGGAAAGCGTCGGAGGGACACACATCCGTGGTGGGGGCGATCGGCCCGTTGGGGGTCCGGATCGAACCGTTCGGCGAAACCTCGGTGGCGGAAGCCCGGGCCGCGTTCGCCCGGCAAGCCCGGGGACTAGTGGATGGAGGTGTTGACGGGTTTGTACTCGAAACCTTCAGCGATGTGGACGAAATCCGCGCCGCGGTCGAGGGCGTGCGCCTCATTTCGGATCTTCCCATCATCGCCCAGATGACGATCGGTACCGACGGCAAAACCCACTACGGTACCGATCCGGCGACCTTCGGCCCACTCCTGGAAGCGATGGGCGTCGACGTCATAGGAGTGAACTGTTCCGTCGGCCCCCACGGCGTGTTGGAGGCGATCGAGCAGCTGGCGCGGGTGACGAGGCTTCCGCTGTCGGCGCAGCCTAACGCCGGACTTCCGCGCGAAGTGGGCGATCGCAAGATCTATATGGCTTCGCCGGAATACATGGCGGAGTATGCCCGGCGAATGGTGGAAGCGGGCGCTCGGTTCATCGGCGGCTGCTGCGGAACGACGCCGGACCACATCAAGGCTATTGTCGGGTTCGTCCAAAGCGTTTCGCCACGTCATGTGACGCTGATCGCGCCGTCGAACCCCGCCACCAAAGGGGCCGAACCCATTCCATTGGGCGAGCGATCCCGCTTGGGCGCCAAACTCGTCGCGCGGGAATTCATCACGACGGTGGAAATCGTGCCCCCGAAAGGCGTCGATCCCAAACCAATGTTCGATCAAGTCCGCCTTCTGAAGGCGGCCGGAGTCGATGCGGTGAATGTCCCCGATGGCCCGCGAGCACAAAGCCGGATGGGCGCGCTCCTCTCCGCCCTCATGATCGAGCGGGAAGTGGGCCTCGAAACGGTGGTCCACTATGCTTGCCGCGATCGCAATCTCTTGGGGATGCTCTCCGACCTGCTCGGCGCTGCAGCGAGCGGCCTACACAACCTTCTCCTCGTCACTGGCGACCCGCCAAAGATGGGGCCCTACCCAGATGCGACCGCAGTGTTCGATATCGACGCCATCGGGCTGACAAACCTCGTCGCCCGGCTCAATCACGGACTCGATCCGGGGCACAACCCGATCGGCGCGCCCACCCGGTTCGTCATCGGGGTCGGGGTGAACCCCGCGGCAACGGATCCGGAGCGCGAACTCCGGCGGTTCGCATGGAAGGTCGAAGCCGGGGCCGAGTTCGCCGTGACGCAACCCGTCTTTGACTTGGCCCAGCTCGAGCGATTCCTTCGCCAAGTCGAGTCGTTCAAAATTCCGATCATCGGAGGCATCTGGCCGCTGGTCTCGCTACGCAACGCGGAATTCTTGGCCAACGAGGTCCCAGGTATCACCGTTCCGAGCGAGATCCTGGACCGGATGCGCCGAGCGAGCGAACAAGGGAAAGAGGAAGGGTTGCTCGAGGGAGTTCGGATCGCCCAAGAAATGCTGGCCGCCGTCCGAGATCGGATGCAGGGGGCTCAGGTCTCGGCCCCGTTGGGCCGGGTGCCGGTCGCGCTGGACGTCTTACGTCTTCACAACCTCGAAACTCGTTGAAGCGATGCCCTCGTGTCCTTATTATGCCACAGTTGGGCGATTGATTCACAAACCCGGAGCGAGTCATGCCAGAGACCACCACCGCCCCGCAACCACTCACGGTGCTGTCCGAAGAAGAACAGATGTTCCGGCAAGCCGTGGAGGACTTTGCCCGAAACGAAGTCCTTCCTCATGTGAGTGCCATGGACGAGGCGGCAAAGTTTCGTCCTGAGATCGTGCAACGGTTTTTCGAGATGGGGTTGATGGGAATCGAAGTCCCCGAAACGCTCGGCGGAGCCGGCGGTTCGATTTTCATGGCGGTGTTGGCAATAGAGGAGCTCGCGCGGGTGGATGCTTCGGCGGCCATCTACGTTGACGTCCATAATACCCTGGTCAACAACGCGCTCCTGCGTTGGGGCTCTGACGAACAGAAGACCCGGTACTTTCCCCGCATGACCACGGACCTTCTCGGAGCATTTGCGTTATCCGAGCCGGGCAGCGGAAGCGATGCGTTCGCGCTGGCGACACGGGCGGAACACAAAGGCGATCATTGGGAACTGACCGGCCGGAAGTTCTGGATTACGAACGGCGACGAAGCGGGCATCTTCATCATCTTTGCTAATGCGCACCCGGCCAAGGGCTACAAAGGAATTACCGCGTTTCTGGTCGAACGGGGCTTCGAAGGGTTCTCGGTTGGGAAAAAGGAGAATAAGCTCGGGATTCGCGCCTCCAGCACAACCGAACTCATCCTCGAACAGTGCAAGGTACCGAACCGGAATGTGATGGGACCGGTGGGGATGGGGTACAAGATTTCGATCGAGACCCTGAATGAAGGGCGGATCGGAATCGGTGCCCAGATGATCGGCGTGGCGCGCGGCGCCTTGGAAGCCGCAATCGCCTATACCAAAGAGCGGAAGCAGTTCGGGAAGTCGATCGTGGAGTTCCAGGGGGTGCAGTTCCAGATGGCCCAGATGGCAACGACCCTCGAGGCGGCGCGTCTGATGGTCTATAACGCCGCCCGGCTCAAGGATGCAGGACTGCCCTTTGCCCAGGAAGCTGCGATGGCCAAGCTATTCAGCTCTCAGGCAGCTGACCGAATCACCTCGTTATCTCTGGAACTCTTCGGCGGATACGGGTATTCAAAGGAATATCCGGCGGAGAAGTACTACCGCGACGCCAAGATTGGCACGATTTATGAGGGTACCAGTAATATGCAATTGCAAACCATTGCGAAGGCCCTTCTGAAATAGGAGCGGTATGAGGCAGGTCCGCGGGTCCTTGCGCAAACGATTTTCCCTTGTTGCTGCCAGTGTTTTCTTGGCAGCGGGCAGTCTCTGCGCTCAAAATCACGCGCCGCCAGCCGGACCGACTATTCAGCAGCAGCTCGACACCTGGTTCAAGCGCGCTTCCCGCGCCGCGCCCGGTGAGTGGGGTATCGCAGTCGCGAATCAAAGCGGCCAGATGATTTGGGGGGTCAATCCGACCAAACCCATGATCCCTGCCTCTACGGTCAAACTCTTCACGACCGGCTTCGCGCGCACCGTTTTGGGTGGAGACGCACGCCGGCTCACCCGCGTCCGGGGCAGCGGATCGGTGGATCCCCAAACCGGGACGTGGCTCGGCACCTGGGCGCTGGAGTTAAACGGCGACCCTTCCCTCGAACGACCCGGGCGCAGCGGTCCAACCTTGTTCGATCTCGCGCGCCAACTCTCCGATCGAGGCATCCGCCGCCTCAGCGGGCCGATGAGCGTGGTGAGTGTCGATGGGTCCGCGGAAAACCGTTATCCATCGGTGTGGTCACCCCGACATTGGGGGCGGATCTTCGCTCCGCTCATCGGGCCAATGACGTTGCATGAAAACGTGGTCACCATCGGCGTCGGGCCGGGCAATCGCCTCAAGGCCCCGGCCCTGGTCGTTCATGAGGCACCCGACGGCGCCGGTGAATTGGTCGTGGTCCGGGCTCAGACCGTAGCGGGGAAGCGGAGCCGGTTGCACCTCGATCCCACTGGGGACGGCCGGTGGGTGCTGGGCGGAAAAATCGGGATTCGGGCGCGAGCCCACTATTACACACGCGTGGTGGCCGACTCTCGTGTGCTGTTGCAAGCCGCGTGGGCGAAGGCGCTGAAGCGGGCGGGGATCAACTGGATTCCGTCGCCGGGGCTTTCCGCCCTGAAACCGACAGAGGTAACGACTCTCGCTGAGGTGACCTCCCAATCGTTTGACACGCTGGCAAGCGAAATCAACCGGCGCAGCGTGAACTTGGGGGCGGAGTTGTTACTGCGATGGGCCGCCGGAGGCGATGCCCGGGCAGCCGACCGGCTGACCGCGCACGTACAGCAAATCACCGGGGACCAGACTGGCGTCCATCTCGTCGATGGCAGCGGCCTGTCGGGTGAAGACCGCGCCGCACCCTGGACCTTCGTTTCCTACCTTGCCCGGTTTCCGTTCTCACCAGGCGGCCGGAACTTCCCGCAGCTCTTGCCCGCGAACGGCACCGGCACGCTCTATCGGCTCGCGAATGGATTCCCTGACCAAGGTGTGGTCCGCGCCAAAACGGGCACCCTGGGAAACGCCGCGACGATCTCGGGATACCTAGGACGCCCCGACGGGGTCCTGATTCTCTCTTTGATGTACAACGGCCCGCGCGTCTATGCGGCGAAGATCCAAGAGATGCAGCTCTTTCGCTTGCTCGGCGCCAACGGCGTGAGCATTCACAGCGATTCCGTCTTTGACCAGATGGGGGGGACCGAAGCGGAGCCGGCTGAGCCCAAGCCGACGCCCGAACCCTAACCGCCAAAGCTTGATCCCGTTGTACCGGAACGCGCCAACGTCCCGGGTTTGAAGATAGCGTTGTTCCCCGGCCGTTCCGTCGCTACTCTCAACCTACGCACCATCCTGTCACCCAAGCGTACTGGCCGCCGTCATGCGTATTCTCTCACTCCTGCCCGCCGCGACTGAAATCGTGGTTGCCCTGGGCCAGGTGGATTCCCTCGTCGGCATTTCTCACGAGTGTGACTACCCCCCTTCGGTACTCCATCTCCCCCGCGTTACGACGACGTCCATCGACCCGAACGCTCCCAGCCGAGTCATCGACCTCGAGATTCGGAGGCTTCGGGAGAGCGGCCGACCCGTCATCGGAATCGATCGCGCCCTCCTCCTCGATCTGATGCCGGACGTGATCCTTACCCAGTCACTCTGTGATGTGTGTGCGGTGTCGGACGGTGAGGTCGAGGAACTATCGGCGGCGCTCCCCCGAGGAGCCGCTGTCCTTCGCCTGAGTGGCACGGACGTCGCCGGCATCTGGCGCGACATCAAGGTGATAGGAGATATGCTCGACGCCGGCGATGAAGCCGAGGAAATCGTCCTCGGCCTCGAATGTCAACTGAGGAAGCTCACGGCAGCCGGGCCAATACCGACGCCCCGAGCGGTGTGCGTTGAATGGGTCGATCCGCTGTACCTGGCGGGGCATTGGGTCCCGGAACTCGTCGCAGCCGGCGGCGGCGTCGACGTCGGTGCTACGCCCGGGTCATCATCGAGACGCGTGACTTGGGCGGAGATCCGTGCGCTTCGTCCGGACGTCGTGTTGGTCATGCTCTGCGGCTTCGGGGTGGAGCGAAGTAAGCGGGAGTGGGAAAGCCTCACCCATGATCGAGAGGCGCCCTGGGGGAGTTGCCGCGTGGCGTTCATCGATGGAAACGCCTTTACCTCCCGACCGGGACCGCGGATCGTTGAAGGGGCCGCGTTCATCCAACGCGCGTTTCAGGGAGAACCGAAGGACAATTGATAGGCGCTTCGCTAGTGCGCTTGGTCGGTCGTAGCTTCAGGAATCTCGTCCTCCCACAAAGCAAAGATGTTCCCATCCGGATCGGCGATCATCGCCATGATGCCCCAGGGTTGTTGCGTCGGTTCACTGACGAACCGGACCCCACGGTCGTGCAAGAGTCCACAAAAATGGAGCAGGCCGGGGACGAAAAACGTGATGCCGGTGTGTCGGCCAACCATTTGCTTGCCCTCGGGGTGCACGGCCGGGTGCACCCCGAGCACGGTCTCCCCCTTCCCAAACTCCGCCCCGAACGACCCCTGCCGTAAGACGGAGAGGCCGAGCCCATCGCGGTAGAACGGAATCGCCTTGTCAATGTCGTGGACAAAGATCGCGATACTATGGATTCGTTCGATCACTGGTGCTCCGAACAAGTGAGGGTCTGCCTGCTTCTCCAGCGGTCTCAAGCGACGCGAACGCCGCCCGCCAATTGCGCCGCATGCCCTCCAGACCAGGGCGTTCCATCGGCGTGCGCCCAAAGCGGCGCTCAAACTCAGGCTCGTCGATCCGATCGAACACACCGGCATCCTGCAGGTCGATCCGGGGCGGCCTCCGAAACTGGTCGATGCCGGTTGGCACCGCGAATCGCTCATTCCAGGGACAGACATCGTTGCAGATGTCGCACCCGAAAGCCCAGCCCTGGAAACGCTTCGACCGGTCTTCCGGAATGGGGTCTCTCTGCTCGATGGTGAGATAGGAAATGCATCGTGTGGCGTCCAACACTCGTGGTTCCACGAGGGCCTCGGTCGGACACGCGTCGAGGCATCGGGTACAGGTTCCGCAGTGGTCGGTCTGAAACGCGCGATCTGGAGTCAAAGCGAGGTCAGTGAATACGCTTCCGATGAAAAAGAAGGAGCCCGTCATTGGACGGATGAGCATAGTGTTCTTGCCGATCCAACCGAGCCCCGCGCGCTGGGCTAGTTCGCGCTCGGGGACCGGGCCCGCATCGACGAAGTGTCGCGCGACGATAGCCCCATGGGACTTGAGCCATGCTCCGAGCTGGTCAAGACGCGCGGCCAACACCTCGTGATAGTCGTCACCCCAGGCGTACTTCGCGATTCGAACTCCCGGCGGGGTCGGCTTCTCTGGGAAATAGTTGTCGAGGACAACGATCGCGACGAGCGCGCCATCCACGATCGTTCCGGGAAGTTTCCGCTTCACGGCCTGGCGATGGAGATACCGCATCGTCCCGGCGTAGCCCTTGGCCAACCATTCATCGAGGGCCTCTCCTCGAACGCTCGGCGAAAGATCCGCGATACCGCAAGCGGTGAAGCCAAGGATTTGAGCTTTCGCCCTCACCTCGGCCGGCGTAACGCTCATTCCCGGTCTCGCGGCGCCACCGGAGAGATCTCGCCGGTGATCAGCCTCGCCCCGCGTTGGAACGTGAAGTACGACCATGCCCACTCGAACAGCACGAGCACCCGATTACGGAATCCGATCAAGAAGAAGATGTGAACGAACACCCACGTGAGCCAAGCGAAGAACCCGGCGAGCTGCAGTCGTCCGAAGTCCGCGAGGGCCCGTCCTCGTCCAATCACGGCGAGCTGGCCTTTGTCGCGATAGCGAAAGGGCTGGCGCCGATGGCCTTCGAGGTCGGTCAGGATCGTCCGCGCGGCATGCTGACCTTGCTGAACCGCCACCGGACAAACGCCGGGCAAGACTTCGAATTCTTTCTGATGGTGGAACGCCGCGGCGTCACCGAGAACGAAGAGTTCAGGATGATTGGCGACGGTGCAGTCCGGTTCGACGATGACCCGGCCCTGGCGATCGAGCGCGACGTTCAGGGACCGGAGTAGCGAACCGACCTGATTGCCCGCGGCCCAGATGACCGTCTCAGAGGGGATCGTCCATCCGCCTGCATGCACCGCCTCTGCATCAATTTCGGTGACCCTGGTTTCGAGGCGCACCTCCACGCCGAGTCGCCGCAAAACCCCTTTGGCGGCATCGCTCAAGCGCGCGGGGTAGGATGGCAGGAGCCGCGGCCCTCCTTCCAGCAGCATCACCGTGGCTTCACCGGGGTCGATCCGCCGAAAGTCCCGACGCAACGCGAACCGACGGAGTTCGGCGAGGGCGCCCGCCACCTCGACGCCGGTCGGGCCACCCCCGACGACGACGAACGTGAGGAGCTGTTGTCGGCGAACGGGGTCGGGCTCCCGTTCCGCTCGCTCGAATGCAACGAGGACCCGGCGGCGGATGTCCAACGCATCTTCGAGGCTCTTGAGGCCGGGCGCGAATTTCTCCCATTCGTCGTGTCCGAAATAGGAATGCCTGGCCCCGACCGCAATAGCGAGATAGTCGTACGAGAGACGGGTCCCGTCCGCCAGGGACACGGTTTTGTCCTCCACGTCCACGAAGGTCGCTTCGCCGAGAAGCACCTCCGTGTTCGTGGACTTCCGGAGTATCGAACGGATTGGGGACGCGATATCGCCAGGGGAGAGCGCAGCGGTGGCCACTTGATAGAGCATCGGCTGAAAGAGGTGGTGATTGCGACGATCGACCAGCGTGACCCGGACTGGAGCGTGGCGAAGACCTTTGGCCAAATAGAGCCCAGCAAATCCGCCTCCCAGAACGACGACGTGCTTCATAGCCCCATGGTCTCTCGCCGCCACCGCGCGAAACCGATCACATCCGCGGCCGGCGGGACGGCGTCCTCGCTCGCATACGCCGTATACATCCGCCACCTGAGGTAGGTCCGGTCGGGGAGCGGGAGGAAGGGCAGCCGACGCCACCACCCACGGCGCCGAAAGGCCCACGCGGTGCGAAGCAGGTCCAGGCCCAACTGCGGGCTCGCAAGGGCGTGGGGGGTCAGCTCGAGGATGAGCGTGACCCAGCTTCGGCGCTGGGGCCCGGAATCAGTATGATGCATGCGAACGCGCCCTCTGTGGTCTCGATTCGACCCAATAATACCACGGTCGGTTGGGGGAGGCCGTCGTTCCCCTTCCCGAGTATATTCCGCACGCTCACCTGCCCGGCTTCGTCACCATCGGAGGAAGGTTCGCCATCATGGATGGCCCGATCAAGCACAGCGACGAAATTCGCGGACCCACTGCGGATGAGATCCTGTTCGAGAAAGTCGGTCGAGGTGAACGACCCGACGCGTTGCGGAAGACAGACCCGTGGCGCGTGCTCCGCATCATGGGAGAGTTCGTCGAGGGGTTCGAGAAGCTGGGGGATGTATCGGATGGCGTGGCGTTCTTTGGCTCCGCCCGAACGCCACCGACCGACCCGTATTACTTGAAGGCCGTGCAAACCGCGGCGATTCTCGCTCGAGCAGGGTTTCCCATCATCACCGGTGGGGGACCAGGTATCATGGAAGCCGCCAACAAGGGCGCGGTCGAGGGTGATGGCCTCTCGATCGGATGCAACATTGAGCTGCCCCACGAGCAGGGAACGAACAAGTATGTGCGCCGCAGCATGTTCTTTCGTTTCTTCTTCGTCCGCAAGACCATGTTCGTGAAGTACTCGGCAGCCTTCGTGGTGTTCCCGGGCGGCTTCGGCACCTTCGACGAGCTCTTTGAAGCGCTCACTCTGATTCAGACCGGAAAGGTCAATCCGTTTCCGGTAGTACTCGTCGGGGAAGCCTATTGGCGTGGAATGGTCGATTGGCTCCGCTCGACCGTTCTCCAGGAAGGGAAGATCTCGTCGCACGACCTAAACCTCTTCCATGTCACCGATGACGCCGCCGAGGCCGCCGAATTCGTCATCCGGTCCTGTCGAGGCCAGTAGTCATCTCACCTTTCGATGACCCGAGAGCATGAAGCGTCCTTCTGAGAAGTACCTCAAGGGTCAGCGCATCGACCCCCAACCGATCACCGGCCAGGAATCGACCGCCGACCTGATCGAGAACGCGTTCTTGGCGTACAACGCGGGCCGCCTACGCGAAGCGTGTCATCTGTACGCCGATCAGATGCTCGAGCCCGATGTCACGGTGGGCATGAGCCTCACCGGCGCAATGACGCCCGCCGGGCTCGGCATGAGCACGCTGATCCCCCTCTTGGAAGCGGGATTCATCGACTGGATCATCTCCACCGGCGCCAATCTCTATCACGATGCCCATTTCGCGTTGGGCTTGGCGTTGCATCAGGGCACGCCGAACGCGAACGACGTGGAGCTGCGCGACAAGGGCGTCGTGCGAATCTACGACATCTTCTTCGACTATTCCGTGCTATTGTCCACGGACGCCTTCATCCGTGAAGTCTCCGCGGGCAAAGAGTTCCAAGGGTCCATGAGCTCAGCGGAGTACCACTACCTCGTGGGCGGATATCTCCGGGAGCGCGAGCGCGTGCTCGGGCTTCGTCGCCGGTCAGTGTTGGCCGCGGCCCACGAGCTCGAGGTCCCGATCTACACGAGCTCGCCGGGGGACTCTTCGATCGGCATGAACGTGGCTGAGCAGGCACTCGCCGGGAGTAAGCTTCGTTTCGATGTGAGCGCGGACGTGAACGAAACCGCCGCCATTGTGCTCGAGGCAAAGCGCGGCGGCGGCAAGAGCGCCGCCTTGATCGTCGGCGGCGGGAGTCCGAAGAATTTTCTGCTTCAAACCGAACCGCAAATTCAAGAGGTCCTCGGTATCGATGAGAAGGGTCACGACTTTTTCCTCCAGCTCACCGATGCGCGGCCCGACACCGGCGGCCTTTCGGGCGCCACGCCGGGCGAGGCGGTCAGCTGGGGGAAGATCGATCCGGCCATGCTGCCGGGGACCGTTGTGTGCTACCTCGACAATACCGTTTCCCTGCCCTTGCTCACCGCGTACGTCAAAGCGCGGCGGGCGCCGAGGCCGCTCCGGCGCTTGTACGCCCGACGCAAGGAGATGATGGAGCGGCTCGAGAAAGCGTACCGAGCCGCGCTGGCGTTCCGCAACCAACGCGCCGAAGAGGCGAAAGCCCCCACGCGCGCGTGACGTCCCTTCGCCCACGATCGGTCGAGATCTCCAAAGCCTACGGCGCATACGCCCTGGGCATTTTGACTCTCGTCAATCTGCTGAATTACCTCGAACGCAACGTCATTTTCGCCCTCTTCGACCCGATTAAGGTCGACCTCGCCCTGAGCGATGCTCAACTGGGATGGGTTGCCTCCGCCTACGTCCTCGTATTCTCGATCGCGGCACTCCCCTTGGGCGTGCTCGGTGACATCCGGTCGCGTCGCATGGTCATCGCGTTCGGTGTGCTGCTCTGGAGCACCTTCACAACCCTCGGTGGCTTGGCACACAGCTTTCCATTGCTGTTTTTCTGCCGGGCTATGGTCGGGATCGGCGGCGCGGCAGCGGTCGGCGCCTGTTCTTCGCTCGTCGCGGACTACTTCACCGGTCCGCGCCGAGCGTTTGCCATGGGCCTCTTCATGGCTGGCCTCTCCCTTGGTGGCGTTTTGGGAATTCTCCTCGGCGGCCAACTCACGACGCACTACGGATGGCGGACCACCCTCATCGCCCTGGGGACCCCGGGATTCCTGCTTGCCATCTTCGTCGCCCGGCTTCGGCAACCGCCGCGTACCGATGCTCCGAAGGATCAAAGCATGTGGGCTGCGTTGGTGGAGGTCGCGCAAGCGAGTCGCGTGGTGACCACCATAAAGACTCTCGTGTTCGTATTCCTCGGCGGCGCCCTCATCTCCTTCGGCGCGAACGGATTGATCGGGTGGGCTCCCACCTTCATGGCCCGTGAACTCGGCATATCGATCGACCGGGTCGCCGTGCTGCTGGGCAAATACGGCCTCCTCTTCGGGATCGGTGGAACGATTTTTGGCGGAGTCTTCGCCGACTGGTTGCGTCGGTACACCGCCACCGCGCGAGTGCTCACGGCGGGACTCGGCCTCCTCTTCGGCGCGCCACTCATCATGTGGCTCCTTACCATTCGAGACCTGAATCTCTTCATCCGCGTGTTTTGCGCGGCGTTCTTCTTTTTGGCCTGGTATAGCGGACCCCTCACGGCGGTGATTTTCGATGTCGTCCCCGCCAAGATCGGAACAACGGTCGTTGGAGCCTACTTCCTTTTCATCCATCTGGCTGGTGATACCATCGCTTTCCCGATCGTCGGAATGATCTCGGACCGGATTGGGTTGGACCGCGCGGTGTTCGTGCTCCCAATGGTTTCGATGGTCGGCGGATTGGTGGTGTTGGGGGGCCTCTTCACGGTGAAACGGGACCTTGTCGGTTCGCGGTTGCCAGAGCCACCCGTGCCCGCACCCGCCTAACTCTGATGGTCACGCAGCGCCCTTCACCCCTGATTTGGCATGGCCGGTCCGCCAGGATATGTTCGATGACGACGGCCCAAGG
>JANYKV010000161.1 GCA_025358055.1 Gemmatimonadota bacterium | reverse complement strand
CGAGATCGAAAAGCGGCTTGGCGGTAGGATCCGCGGGAGGCCACTGGGGAGTTACTGGTGGGCGGCCGCTCCAGTCCACGCTAAAGCGCCGGCCGCACTGCTCACACCGGTAGAAATCGTCTTCCCGGCCCTCTGAAATTCGAGAAGACTTGCCGCCGCAATACAGGCACGGAACGATGTCCGCGTTGGGGCCGCCCGCCATGGGCCACTCCTCACGAATGCGCGATGCGCCATCCGCCATGGGCCGCGGACGACCTCTCCAATCTAGCATCCGACGAACAATCCGCACGGGTCGGGGAGTAGCACGGGCGGACAGACGGACAGGCGGACAGCCGGACGGGGCGGCCAGACAGGCGGGACGGACGGGACGGCCAGACGGATTGGGTGGACAGGAACCTCCAATCAGTCCGGAAGCACCGCTTCGATCCGCCGGTCCGGAACCACCCACATCAGCGCGACCAGAACGTACGCGATATCGGCAATTCCCGAATGCACAAAGGCCAGCGGAATCGCGAGGGCGTAGATCACCATCGAGAGTTTCCCCTTCCAGTCCCCCTTGACGGCCGCCGCCAGCTTGGACCCTGGGCCTTGGGACGAAATGATGGCCGTTTGCAGAATCGTGTACGAGATGCCAGCGAAGAGGAGGACTCCCCCATACGCCGCCGTTGGCAGAGCGGCGAAGTGATTTTCACCCATCCAGCCGGTCGCGAACGGAACCAGTGAGAGCCAGAACAGGAGATGCAGGTTCGCCCAGAGGATGCGCCCGGTGATCCGGGCGCAGAGCTGAAACATATGGTGGTGATTATTCCAGTAGATGCCGAGGAAGATGAAACTCAGTACATACGTCAAGATCGAGGGGAGGAGTGGGAGAAGCGCGGCGAGATCCGCGCCGTGGGGGCTTTTCAGCTCCAACACCATGATCGTGATGAGGATCGCGATGACTCCGTCGCTGAATGCTTCGAGCCGCCCCGTACTCATTCGCCCTCGCCTAGGTTGAAGTCTGGTCGGCGTACCGAGGAATCTGTTACAGCGCGCTGGTCCGGATCCATGGTCTCGTATCAGGCGGCCAAGGTCAGGAAGCCGAACGCGACCAAAGCAAGGGGAACAATGAGTGATTCATTGCCGCCCCCGCGGGTAACGCTTCTCGCAATCCGGGAAACTCCGGCGAGGTCACCCATGCCCGCGGCGCGTGGCGGATGTCGTCGCCGATGAACCGCAGGGAAAACACCCGCCGGCGGCGGTCACCATCCACTCCGCCAGCGGCATGGAGCGTCAGCATGTGGAAACACACGACATCTCCCGGCTCTATCTCCCACCCGAGAATCGGGTATCGATCCCGGGCGCCCTCAATGTCGGGAAGGTCGGCGAGACTGCCTTCCGCAAACCACTTGGCCTGGTGGTCCATGAACGACCGGGGCATGAGCCATGGACCGTGATGGGAACCCGCGATGAACTCCAACGTAGAATGGCGTCGGACCGGGTCCACGGGAATCCACATGCTGCAGTTCTGCATCCCCTCGATGTTGTAGTACGGTTGGTCTTGATGCCACGGCGTGCGTTGTTGCGTCCCGGGCTCCTTCACCAACATATGATCATGGTACAATCGGGAGGTAGTGCTTTGCATCAACAGGCCCGCCGCAATTCCCAACGGTGATTCATGGACGAACCGGCGATACGATGCATTGTCCGACCAATTGCAAAAGTCCTCCAAAAACGTGCCCGGGTCGCCCGGCCGGCTGGCAATCTTCGCTCGCACGCTTGGGTGCGCGATATTTTCATCAATCCCCGCTCGGAGCAGGGCGACCTCGTCTCCCGTCAGGAACTGTCGCAGACAAATCGCGCCATCTCGTTGAAACGCTTCGATCTGTGCCGCACCGACGCTCCCAGCGGCCCGGCGCATGAGATCCCCAACCAATGGCGCGTTCATGGCCTGAGCCCCGTCCCCAATTCGCGACTGAGGAATGCCGCTGTGGCTTTCGTGATCCGGAGCCAGGAGCGGAAGAGGAGCCAGTCGTGGGTCTCGTCCGGGATGATGAGCTCCTCAAACCGAACCCCTCGCCCCTTGAGTCGCTCGATCAGGTCGACCGTTTGCGACACGTGCACGTTCCGGTCATCGTCCCCATGGATGAACAGCACCGGTGAGCGCCAACGCTCTACATCGGCGACCGGCGACGATTTCCATGCGATATCCAGCGCCTTGGCGTAGTCCGGAGGCCGATCGTAGGACTCGGCGAGCCCAGCGGGGAATCCGCCCGCCCGGACGTTGTGGGTGATCCAGTTGTGGACCCCGTGGAGGTCGACCCCCGCGGCAAAGACGTCGGAGTTCCGCGCCAGCGCGAGCGCTGTGAGATAGCCGCCGTCCGAGCCGCCCCAGATGCCGACGCGCTTCGGGTCAACCTCTGGCATGGCCTGCAAGTACTTGGCGCCCGCTACGACATCGAGATACTCCGAGGCGCCGTTTGGGCCCGCCGCCGCCGGATTGTTGAATGCATCGCCGTATCCGATCCCAAGCCGGTAGTTCACTGCAAGCACCACAAAGCCCCGGCTGGCAAGGTACTGATTCATCACGTAGTCGCGCGCGTAGTACGGCATGTAGTGGAAGCCGAGCAGCATCTGGCGAGGCGGGCCGCCATGAACAAAAATTAATCCGGCGCGTTGCCCTGCCCCGCTCGCGCTCGCCTCGAAGAGCTGTCCGTGAATGGTGAGCCCATCGGATGCTCGAAACACCACTTTGCGAGGCTCGACAAATGACGGGCCGGCGAAATTCGCCGGCACGCGGTCGACGGCAATCGCTTTCGGCTCACCACCATCGAACGACACCACGGTCGGCAATGGCGAACGTCGGGCGGTCGCAGCCAAGAACGCCACCGTCCGGCCGTCGCCAGTCACGACCGGATTCCACTCGAGCCCAGCGCCCGGAGTGAGTTGTACTGGTTGGGGACTATCGACCGCCACCCGAAATACGTGGCGTCGGTCGTCATCGGCTGGGTCGGGTCCGGTGTTCGCGTTGTAGACCACGTACCGGCGGTCCGGACTCAGGGTGACATACTCAACCATGAAAGGGCCGGGCGTGAGGAGGAGCGGGTCGCCACCACCAGTCGGGACCGAGTAGAGATGCGGCCAGCCGTCGAGGTGCGCCGTGAAGATCAAACGGTCTCCCGCGCCCCAAGCGAGGTTGACCTCGCCTTGCGTATCCGGAAAGGAGCCGGCGATCGTTGCTGGACTCCTCCAGACCACGTGCCCGTCCCCGGTAGCGGCATCGCCCCACCAAAGCTCCCAGGGTACCGGGTGGCGGTCGAGTTGAGTCTGGGCGACACCACCTTGCCCCGGGAGCTTCGCGAACGCAATCCGGGTGCCGTCCGGAGACCAGCGCGGCGAGGCAACGTTGGCGCTCGATGGGGCCACCCATAGGATCGGATCGGACGCCGACCGGAACACCCCCAACAGACTGTGGGCCCCACGGCCGGAGATAAACGCGAGCTTCGATCCATCCGGCGACCACGTGAGCGAACCGGTTTGTCCACGCGCGAAAAAGAGGCTGACCGCCGGCGGGCCGCCCTCTACACCGACCACAAATGCTTGGCCGCCGCGGATGAACGCGACCCGGTCGCCCCGAGGCGAAATCGCGGGAGCATCGCCTTCGGCGAGTGAGTGGGCAGTGCCGCCCGTGAACCTGACGGCCCAGATCTGAGTCTTGGCGGCAACCGGACTTCCGGTGGGATTCGGATCGACCCCGTCGGGCGACGCCCAGTTGCCTCCACCCGCGTTCCGAACGAACACGAGGGACTGGCCGTTACGGGAGAAGGAGAGTTGGCTGATCTCTTGCCCGTCGTCCTGGTCGAATTGAGTGAGGCGCCGAGCCGTCCAGGACGGGCCCTCCGCGCCCCAGACCTTTCGGACTCCACGCTCCTCGAAGATCCACGCAATGCGGGTGCCTTCAGGCGCGGCGACCAGGCCATCGGCGATCGGAAAGGCCAGCGCCTGGTCGAGGGTGAAGCGCTCTTGCGCTCGGGCGACGACGGGGCCGCAGAGGTTCAGCATCGCGATCGAGGCCAACGTCGTTCGGAAAGCGAACACGCAACGCTCCTTCGTGAAGTCAGAGCCGGTGCCATCTATATGCGAACCATCGGTGCCGAAAATCTATACCGACAAACCCTTCACTGTTTCTGTTTCTGTGCGCTCTCCCTCGCTTCGCAAGAAGCGCCACCCGATGGCCAAAACGGCCGACACTCCAACGAGCCCTCCAACCAGTAACCGAATTCGGGTCCGAATGACTCGCGGCAACTCCTCGGCCGAAAGAGACCATTGGACCCGCGCACCATCCAGCGAGATAACCGCAATCGCCCACACGGACAGCGCGGTGAGGACCACAAAGGGGATCAGCACGACCCGCCTCCTTACCGCTCTCTGATGGGATGGCCGCATGACGGCAAACGAAAACAGTCCCAGGAAGGTGGCGAGCAAAAGCAAGGGAACCCGACTCTCGTATTCCATCGCGACTCGCATCCGCCAGCCCGGGACACCAGGGTCGTAGCCATTGAGGGCCCCGCCTAACTGAGTGACTTGATCCAAGGCAATCAGAAACGCCAGCCCGACGCCGAGCGGCGCAACCGCCGGTGACAGATCCGCCGGCGCGAACGAGCGTGCGTTCAAAGTTTCTCTCCCGTAGCCGCCCCGGACACCACCAAACCCGGTGGACCCCGACGTTTCGTCCGCGTTCGGCCACCTCCCATTCGTCGCAGGCGCACCATAGCCCAGATTGAGAAACCAACCAGGGCCGGCACCAGCAATCCGATCCGTCCCGCGGCGAGGTACACCGTGGGGAGCGCCTCGGATCGGACCGATCCGCGGAACTGAACGGTGTCGAGGGTAAACAACCCCAGGCCGACGACAAGGAGAATCGCGGCGACGCCATGAACCATCGACAAAGCGTAAAGAACTCTGGGCTGCTCAAGCCCGGTGGCGGTGGCGATCACGAGCGCATCGGCCACGAGAACCCACGTGGTCCGCCTCATCCCGATCCCATACGCCGCGAGCCGCCAGGAGAGTTGATCCGGGTGAAACGGGTAGAGGGTGACGGCCAAATCGGTGACTTGGTCGAGGATAATGAGCGCGGCAAGGACATAGCAGACACTCAACAGCCCGCGGGCGGACCCTGGTCGCATGCGTTCTAGCCCTTTCCGAACTCCGAGACCTCATCTTCGAACCCACAATTTACGCGCGGTGGCGCCTGCGCGAGGAGGTCCGCCAGGAATTCCTCCAGTGGCGCCCGAGCAATTTGCTCGACCGACAGCAATAGCTCAGCAGACCGGCGGGTTCGCCTATCATGACTGCTGCGGCGAGACCACGCCTCGCCTCGTATCCGTGTATCCGACCCAACAACACGATTAAGGACGAACGTCGGGCCCCTGATGTGAGGCTCATAAGTCGCTGCGGGTATGATGGTTAGGTGTGATCATCCCGAGAGACGACTCGGCACGTAGCTTGCTTTTATGCTGGGATGACGTACCGCGATTCCTCGCAGAAGAATTAGGGACGGGATCCGATGTCCACTGCCCGACGTTCCCTTGGAGCGGCCCTCGCCGTGTTCGCCTTGAACACGGGCGGGGCTCATGCCACCCAAGCCGTTGACAGTACGAACCCCGGCGGTCGATCGGACACCTTGGTCCAAAAGAGCAGCTCAGACACGGCGGCCGCCAAGAGCAAACCAACCGATTGTCCGACTCACTATGCGTACAGCACCAAACTTGGAAAGAGCGCGCCCAGCAGCGACAGCACAGCGGTTACTTCCGGCGGCAACAATGCGAGCGACACCACGCCGAGTCGTTGCGGAACACTCAGCACCGCAGGAATCCCCGCGTTCGCGGTTGGCGCACTTACCGCTACGACCGTCGGGAACGACATGTCGGGTGACATGAGTGGCGGCGGGAGCGTCTTTGGCGCTAACGGTGGGACTGGTGGGGGAGCCGGCGGTAATGGTGGCGGTGGAACAGGCGGTGGCGGGAACGGCGGCGGCGGGAACGGCGGCGGCGGAACGGGCGGTGGTGGTGGAACGGGCGGTGGCGGGAACGGCGGCGGCGGAACCGGCGGTGGTGGTGGAACGGGCGGCGGCGGGAACGGCGGCGGCGGAACCGGCGGTGGTGGGAACGGTGGCGGCGGAACGGGCGGCAATGGCGGTGGTGCGACCGGCGGCAATGGCGGGAACATCAGCGGCAATGGCGGCAATGGAAACGGCGCGACCGGCGGCGGCAACGGAACCGGCGGCAACGGCGGCAACGGCGGCAACGGCGGGAACACGAACGGTGCAAACGGCAATGGCGGCAATGGAAACAGTGGCAACAATGGTACTGTTACCGGCGGAAACACCGGAGGCAATACAGGTGGAGATACTGGCGAAAATGGTGGAGACGGAACGACTGACTTAACCGGCGACCTCAGCAATCCGTCTGGGGGGGACACGCCAGACGACGGAGCGTGGCAGACTGGGACGGGGACGGAGTTATGTAGCAGTACCGACGGCCAGTGCGCCGCCGGGATGCCAATCGTCATTACCCCCGAGCCGTCGACGGTCGTGCTCCTTGCGACCGGTCTAAGCCTCGTTGGGCTCGCATCCTGGCGACGGCGAAAATAGCACGGGTAGGAATCCTCTTAGGATAGACTCCGGCACTCATCCGCGCTGTTCACCGGGCTCGGCGCCTGCCGGCCGGCTCTCCCCTTCCTCTTGTCGCCCGATCCGCCTCCCCTTCCCCACGGCTCGCTTTCGCAAAAGCACTCGCTCCATCCTCAGCCCGGCGGCACCCCTGCGCCTTGCAGCTGGCGAGCTGGGCAAGCAAACCGGAAAGGCGATCAACCAAATGTCGGGGAGCCGTGGGGGACAGATTGTGAAGCTCCGAAGGGTCCTTCGCGAGGTCGTATAACTCGCGCTCACCGCCGTCGTATTCGACAAAGATGCTATCGCGCAGACGGACCGCCTCGAATTTCGGCATGTCGGTCAAGTCGCCCTCGATGTCGCCTCTCGACGGCCAGTGCTCGATCAGGAACGCGCTACGCCACACCGGACGCGCCTCCGGTTTCGCAAGCAGGACCGGCAAGAGCGAGCGGCCATCGACAAAATCGGGAATACGCGCGTGGGCGATTTCCGCGAAAGTGGGCGCCAAGTCGATGTTGCCGGCGAGCTCGCGCGCGACCGACCCAGCGGGAATGCCGGGGCCGCGCACGGCCATGGAGACGTTGATCGACTCTTCGTATGGGGCTTGCTTGGCCATCGGGATCCGATGCTGGCCTTGCAGGTAGCCGTTATCCGAAGTGACGAAAATATACGTGTCCGCCAGCTGGCCTGTTTCCGCCAGCACCTTCACGAGGTCCGCGATCATTTCATCGACGGATTGGAGAGAACGAAGCCGTTGCCGGTATCGGGCGTCGATCTGACCCATCGTTTCCTGGGTGAGCCGGGGATGGGTCCGGACGTAGGCCGGCTTGGTGTCGACGTCGGCTTCGTCGTAGGAACCGGTTCGCGGAACCATCGCGCTGGAAAAGAGCTGTGAGTGGCGCGGTGCGGGCGTTGCGGGCAAGTGCGGGGGAGACACGGCGATGTACGCAAAGAAGGGAACTCCGAGGCCGGAACTCCGCCGAATGAAGGTCACAGCCTGGTCGCGCAACACATCCACCGCGTACTCAGTCGCGCGATGGCCATACTCGAGGATCTTTCCGTTCGTGTTCACCCGATAGTCAAACGCCGCCGTGGCGCCTCGAAGCACCGCAAACCACTGACTCCAACCGGGCGGGACATAAGTGTCCGCCGTTTCGGGCTCGTCTTTGATTCGAGCGTGATGGAAGCCGTACCCATTGAGGTACTTCCCAACCAGGCCGGTCCGGTACCCCGCACCCTGCAACCAGGTTGCAACGGTCGACGTCTCGAGCCCCTCGGCCTGGAACCTGGAAAGGCTGCCGGTCGGCCAAACGTTCGTGTGAACCCCATGGTTGTGGGCATACTGGCCCCGGAGAATGCTCGTCCGGGACGGGCAGCACAGCGAAACGGAGATCAGAAAATTGGGAAAGGTCACCCCTTGATCGGCGACAAGCGCCTTGAGGTTCGGCATGTACGCGAACTCGGACGCGGTTTGGTCGTCGGTCAAAACGAAAACGATATTCGGTTTATCAGGGTGGGTGGCCCCCGGCCGGGCTGCTTGCTGAAGGCGCCCTCCGGTTTGACACGCCGACAGCAAAGCGATGGCTCCGAGGGCCACCGCTGCGACGGATCGTGCGGCACCGGCCCGCGCTCGTTGCTCCGTCCGGTCGAACCAGCGCGAGGAGGAATCAATAGGGAGCATTGAGGCCGATCTGGTGATATAAAATGAAAATGGCACTCGAAACTGTGCCGTCTGACCGAGTCCGCCGCGTCGCCTTGGATGCCTCGCGCCGACGTTAAGGAAGGATATTGTAGCAGATAGGATACGTAGAGTCTAGAGGGGGGATCGGAGGTCCAAGGTGAAGCACTTCCTCAGACGCGCCGGGGCGGACGGACGTAAACGCGGGTGCACTCCCTATGGAACTCCAGGCTCGAGGACCGCGCATTGCGCGGACTGATGCGCGGCCCCGAACCCTTCTGAGCGCCCTGTGACTATGGGGAAAGGGTCGGCGACGCCTAATCCACGAGTTTCGTGATCGAGAACTCGTTGTGCGTGACCTTGTTCTTGTCCCCACCCCGCACTAAGTCCGCCTCAGCGCCCGCCAGCTCCTTGGCTTGAAGGTCCATAGGCTCGACTGGGGCCTTCGCTCGCGTTGAAGAGCGTTTCTCTTGCTTCGCCATATTTCCTCCTCGGGGTTCGGCCGGCCTCGTGGCTGGCCTACCCTATGAATCGAAATCGGCCGTCAAAACCCGACAGGCACATGATGCCGAAGGCTAGTGTCGAAGGCATTCTTGCCGGTCGAGTGGGCCAACTAGATCCAGCGCCGAGCCTACGAACACCGGTACCAAGAAAACATAGGACGAGGTACTGTTGGGATCGCATACGGACCTGTGATGGGTCAGGCCGAAACTGGCGAAGATGTGTCGGCAGCAAACCGCCCGGAGGGCGAGATGACAAGATCGCGCTGGATGCTCGCTGCACTCTGCGGATGCACGACAGCTGATGCGGCCCCGACCGCCCCGGCGGCTGCCGGGTATTACCACGCGCGCGATTTCGGAATAACCGGAACGGGCGATGAGAGCGGCAAAATCAATGCAGCATTGGCGACACTTCCGGCCGCGAGCACCATCGATTTCGATGGCCTCTCGGTCACCGCCAACGTAGTTATCCCGGCCAGTGCGGGCCTGACCGGTCAATCGCGGCTCTTGACCCTCCGCGGCTGTGCGACCGTGACGGCCGCCACCGCTGCCCCGGTTTTTCGCATGGCGGACAGCATCTCCGCATACTTCCTCACGATCGCAGACTGCCTGCTCAAAGCGCAGACCGAGGGAGTTCGTTTCGACCGGATGTACGAAAGCGAGTTCCAGCATGTGTGGGTAACCGGACCGGTAGGTATGATCGCGTTCCACGGAGTCGGGGCCGCCCACGGGAACCGCTTCGAGCAGGTCTATGCCGGCGGGGGGGTAGGAGTGAAGGCGGAAGCGACGGGAGGGGCTTCCTCCGGGCCCAACAGCAACCGGATTCGCGACTCCAGGTTCCAGAGCGCGACCGGCGTCTGGATCGGCGAATCGGTGCAAGACTGGATCATCGAAGGCAGTCTCTTCGAGACCTGTACCGTGGTGTGCGTGCGACTCGACGGAACCCGGTTGCTGCTGGGACCCCAGAACCGGATCGAGTGCGCCGGACCCCTGGGTATCCTGCTGGGTCCGCGTTCAGACGGTGTGATCGGGACCCAGTACTGGTCGTCCTGCAACCAGCGAATCGGTGCCGACCCGGGGGAGGATATCGCCGCATGGCGAATTGACACCCAACCGGGACCCATCAAACCAGGCGCGGCCCGCTGAGTCGGTCTGACTTCCACGCTACCCCGCCAACGCATTGAATTGACACGGATTTGATGTGCCAGGACCCGTGCGTGCCAAGGCAGACACCAAGAGGGCCCCTGCGAGCCCACAATGTCATCCTTTCGTGCAACCGGGTCGTTGGTACTCGCTCGTTTTTCATCCTTTTGAGCGATGTGAATCGGCCGCGCAGGCTCGTAACGTTATACCCAGTCCTGCGGATGTCACTACGACAATCAAGGAATACCTATGCGCGCACGACGTGTTTCTCGGTGGGTTGCCGGCGGAATCCTCGCGGTGACCATGATGGCTTCCGGCTCGGCGCTCGCCCAGGAGGCGCGCGACCATCCCCAGCGCGGCAAGCCGACGAAGCCTGCGCCACCGGCACGGCCTGAGGTCGGCGGTAGACATGTACCCGCGCACGGCCCAGCCCGCACACCGGCGTCGAGGACCACGGAGGCCTCGCCTCCAGCTCGCGGGGCTCCGCAGCCGGAGCAGCGAACCGCGGACAGGCCAGGGCATCCCATGGTACCTCACGTGCATGCGGCCGATGATCGCTGGGTGGGGCACAACGCCGGGCCCAACGATCGGAATCTCCATCTCGATCATCCCTGGGAGCACGGACGCTTCAGGGGCTCGATCGGTGCGCGGCACGTCTGGCGGCTGCGGGGCGGCGGTCGTGATCGATTCAACATTGGCGGCTTCTTCTTCCAAGTCGCGCCATACGAGTACGGCTATACCGATGATTGGCTGTGGGACAGCGATGATATCGTCATCTATGACGACCCCGATCACGATGGCTGGTACCTCGGCTATGACGTGCGCCTGGGCCGATACGTCCACGTCATGTACTTGGGATCGTAGAGCGGGCTCGCTTCGTAGAAACCCTGGGATGCACGATTGGGGCGGCCTGGTACCGGAATCGTCGCCCGCCTGGCGAAGGAGCGGCTCGGCGTCGGTGGCAGTGTTGTCAGGGTCGACGTCAGTCCACCGATGCTCGCGGTCGCGCGCTCGCTCGCCCCGGACATCGACTGGCGGGAAGGCAACGCCAATGCCCTGCCCATCCAGGACACGGAGCGTTTCGACGTCTTAATCTGTCAGCAAGGGCTGCAGTTCTTTCCCGACAAGCCCGCGGCGGCCCGCGAGATGCGGCGCGCGTTAGTTACCGGCGGAAGGCTGGCGCTGGCGACGTGGCGCCCTAACGAGGACATCTCGCTGCTTCAAGATCTTCATCGCGTGGCGGAACGTCACCTCGGCGCCATTCTGGATCAGCGCCACAGCTTCGGAAACCCGGCGGCACTTGCGACGCTCCTTACCGAGGCCGGCTTCAAGGATGTCCGCGTCGAAAACACGTCGCGGCCAATTCGCTTCGCCGATGGGTCCGTGTTCTGGCGCCTGAACTCGACGGCCCTCGTCGGGATGAGCGCGGCGTCCAAAGGGTTGAGCGATGAGGAGCGCGCCCGAGTCGTCGCCGCCATCGTGAGCGACAGCGCCGCCGCGCTGGAGCCTTACAGCAATGGGGAAGGCCTCATGTTCCAGATCGCGAGCAACGTGGCGACCGCTCGAGGCTGACCCTTCGGACACGAAGTCGGGACCGGGCCTTCTCGACCTTGTCTTCGTCGACGAAACGGCTCGGACCATCTTGGCGGTTGACCGCAGGAGGTGACTCATGAATGGGCTGCGGGTGTGAATCATCGTAGCGTGGATTGCTCGGTAGTGTCCTGGTTTGAAACTAGGACACGACCGATTGCTCCGCCGACTGTGATGTACGGCAGGAATCGTGGTATACTTAAGGTTCGGCACGATGGGGACCGCAGAAGAGGATGGGGCCCAAGCATGATGACGTTGGCACGAATGAGAACAATCGGCGTCGCCGCCCTCGGGCTCGCGGGCCTCGCTGCCTGCAGCGGCGGCGGTCGAGGGTCTATGCAGGCCGCTCCGCAGCCGACCCTTGCCAACCAGGTCGATCCCGCGATCGCCAAAGCCCAAGCCGACAGCACCCGGTATCCGTACACCGAGGCCGACATCCACTTCATGACGGGAATGATCAGCCATCACGCCCAGGCGATCCGGATGGCGGGATGGGCCCCGACGCACGGCGCCAGCCCGTCGGTCCTGGTGCTCTGCCAGCGGATCATCAACGCGCAGAACGATGAGATCGCCGCCATGCAGCGATGGCTCCGCGCCCGGCGACTCCCGGTCCCCGAACCCAATCCCGCCGGGATGACGATGACGATGAACGGCGTCGAGCATGCGATGCTGATGCCGGGAATGCTGACCGAAGAACAGATGAAACAGCTGGATGCCGCGCGAGGGGCCGAGTTCAATCGGCTGTTCCTCCGGTTCATGATCCAACACCACACCGGTGCCGTCACGATGGTCAACGAGCTGTTCGGGACGTACGGCGCCGTGCAGGACGAATTGGTGTTCAAGTTCGCCTCCGACGTCAACATCGATCAGACGACCGAGATTGCCCGGATGGAAAAGATGCTCGCCGCCCTCATTTTCGAGAGTACCTCTAAGTGAACCCTGCCTATTTCGCCCGATCAAAGGAATCATCCATGACATTGGCACGCCGATTCGCACCGCTCGCCGCCGGGTTGCTAGCCCTGGCTGCGTGTTCCCACTCCGGCTCCTCCGGCTATGGCTCGCCGACCCCCGCGGCCGGCAATGCCGCGGCCCCAAGCCCCGATCCGAGGGTCGGCCTCAAGGGCGGTCACTGGGATGCGGCCGAGGCCGCCTGGAACATGCGCCTAGTGTCGGCCACCCGGCCGTCGACGAAGTTCATGGGCAGCACGAACTCCGACCTGGCCTTTACCGGAAACTTTGTCATCCAGGGCAGCTACGACGGGTACCAGGTTTGGGACATCTCCGATCCCGCTCACCCCGCCCTCAAGTTCGGGAACTACTGCCCCGCATCGCAGAGTGACGTCTCGGTCTATAAGAACTTGCTCTTCGTCTCGGCGGAGGGGAACACCGGCCGGATCGACTGTGGCGCGCAAGGCGTCAAAGACTCGGTGAGCGCCGACCGGATCAAGGGGATCCGGATATTCGACATAACTGACATCAGCGCTCCGCGAAACGTCACCAACATCCAGACCTGTCGCGGTTCGCACACGCACTCGCTCCTGGTCGATCCCAAGGATCCGGACAACGTCTACGTGTACGTCTCGGGCTCCGCCCCGGTTCGGTCGCCGACCGAACTGGCCGGCTGCATCCGGAGCGCGGACGACCCTAACACGGCCCGCTTCCGGATCGAAGTCATCAAGGTCCCGCTGGCGCATCCCGAGCGGGCGGCGATCGTGAGCTCGCCGCGGATTTTCAACGACCTCGCCGAGGTCAAGTCCCACGGCTCCGCACCGGATGACATCGCCGCCGTCGTCACCGCCAAAGCTCGGGGCGAATTCGTCGTGGACATCATGGGTCAGCAGCAGGTTCTGCCGAGTGGGTTCAGCAAGATGCTCCTGGATAGCGTGGTCAAGGCGAGGAACGGCACCGGCGCGGCGACCGCAGCCGACAGCGTTGCCCTCCGTGCCGGCCTCCCGGCGATGGTCGCGAAAATGATGGGCTCCAACGCGGCCGATAAAGGTTCGCACCCGGCAGTGAACAGCTGTCACGACATCACCTTGTATCCGGGGATCGGGTTGGCCGGTGGGGCGTGCGAGGGCTACGGACTGCTGATCGACATCCACGATCCGGCGCATCCGACGCGGATCGGCGCGGTATCCGACTCGAATTTCTCGTACTGGCACTCCGCCACGTTCAACAACGACGGTACCAAGGTGCTCTTCTCCGATGAATGGGGTGGCGGCGGCGCTCCGAAGTGCCGTGCGAGCGACCCGCACGAGTGGGGCGCGGATGCGCTCTTCACGATCGACAATGGCCAGATGCACTTCCAGAGCTAATACAAGATGCCCGCCGCGCAGACTTCGGAAGAGAACTGCGTCGCCCACAACGGTTCTCTGATCCCGATCCCGGGGCGGGACGTCATGGTGCAGGCGTGGTATCAGGGTGGCGTCTCGGTGTTCGACTGGACCGATGCGGCGCACCCGAAAGAGATCGCGTTCTTCGACCGGGGCCCGGTGGACCCGGCGCATTTCACCATGGGTGGTTCGTGGTCGGTCTACTGGTACAACGGCGTCATGGTGAGCTCCGAGATCGCGCGGGGCCTCGACGTATTCGAGCTGGTGCCAAGCCCGCTCGTCTCGCAGAACGAGATCGACGCAGCCAAGTCGGTGCGTTTTGCTTACCTCAATACGCAAGGTCAGCCGAAGTTCGTCTGGCCGGCCTCGTTCTCGCTGGCGCGGGCGTACGTCGATCAGCTCGAGCGGTCAAAGGGGCTCGGCGGTGGCAGGATCTCCGCGATCCGTCAGTCGCTTTCCGGCGCCGAAAAGGCGTCGGGAGGCCAGCGGGCAACGGCACTCGGCCAACTCGCGGGTCAGCTGGACGGTGACGCAAGCGGCTCCGGCGACGGGGCCAAGGTACGGAAACTTGCGGGGGCCGTGCGGGATTTGGCTTCGCGATAGACAGGTCAACGCTATAAGAAATCGGCCGCCAGTGGGGCGCACATCGCTCCGCTGGCGGTCTTCGTTTGGCCGAGAAATCATACCGTGGGGAGAGGTGAATCCCGAACTCGGGCCTCGAGTCGCATTTGAAGCGCGGTAGGGCCGAGGTCCCCTTTGCAGACACACGGGGTACATTGGGAGGGGTGAGAATCGGATTTGGACGGGGACAAGCCCGCGTTTGGTAACTCAATTCTGGAGGAAATGTCGATGCGTTCGTATCTCTTGGGGATCGCTCTGGTCATGGCCGGAGCCCCGTCCGCCTTCGCGCAGCGACCGACCCTTACCGACGGCGCCAAGCGGTTCGTCGCAATCGACGAGCCAGTCGTGGTACTTACGCACGCGCGGGTGATCGACGGGACTGGCCGGGCCCCCACCGAGGATCAAACCCTGATCATGTCTGGAGGGAAAATCACCGGGTTAGGCAAGACCGGCTCGGTCGACATTCCCGCAGGGGCAATGGTCCTGGACCTCAGCGGCAAGACGGTGATCCCTGGGATGGTGGGTCTCCACAACCACAGCTACTACACCACGTCGGCCGGCCGGGTTTCGCAGTCGAACTTCACGGCACCGCTCCTGTATCTGGCGGCCGGGCTGACCACGATTCGGACGACCGGCGCGAACAATCCTTACGCCGAACTGAACATGAAGCGGGCGCTCGAACAGGGCGTACTCCCGGGACCCCGGATCTTTATCACCGGTCCATACCTGACCGGGCCAGGTGGAACAAGCGGGAGTATGGTCCAGCTGCACGACGAGACCGAGGCACGCCGGGTCGTCGCTTACTGGGCCGAGGAAGGCGTTCAATGGCTCAAATTCTACACCGGCGTGAGCCGGGCGGCGATGAAGGCTGCGATCGACGAAGGACACAAGCGCGGGATCAAGTTCACCGGCCACCTCTGCTCCGTGCCGCACCGGGAGGCTGTCGCGCTCGGCATCGACGGACTCGAGCACGGCCTCTTCGCCAACTCCGACTATGACGCGACCCGGGTGGCCGATCAGTGCTCCACGAATATGATGAAGAGCTTCGTCGGGCTCGACGTCAACAGTCCCGAGGTCCGCGCGACGTTCAAGGACATGATCGCGCGGAATGTGGCGCTGACCTCAACCCTCGTCGTCTACGAGCTCTTCGTGGCCAACCGTCCGCCCCTCGAGCAGCGGGTTCTCGACGCCATGTCGCCCGACGCGCGGACCGAATACCTCATTTCCCGGACGCGCATCGCCGAGGTACCCAACGCGGGAATTCCACTCGACGTGTTCAAGACGGGAATGAAGTACGAGTACGCGTTCTCCAAGGCGGGCGGGCTGCTCGCCTCAGGGGTCGATCCGACCGGCAACGGTGGCGCCCTGTTCGGCTTCGGCGATCAACGCAACGTCGAGCTGCTGGTCGAGGCCGGTTTCACACCCGTGGAGGCAATTCAGATCGCCAGCGCCAACGGTGCCAAGGCACTGGGCATCTACGACAAAACCGGCTCGATCGAGGTCGGCAAGCTCGCTGAACTCTCCATCGTCAACGGAAACCCGGGGGCGCAAATAAGCGACATCAAGAAAGTCGAGACCGTCTTCAAGGATGGGTATGGCTTCGATTCCGCCAAGATGATTGAAGCGACCCGCGGGTTGGTTGGCGTTCGCTGAGGTATCGCTGCCCATTTGGGCGGCGCCCGGATTGGACCGAGAACTCGGCGGCCGATAGCCAGCTCAGGGCGAGTCACCAGAAATGTCTTGCGCGCTGACTTCCTCCTCGACGCCGCCGCATTTGCCGGTCCTGATTCGGCCGCACCACACTACTTCGTCAGGAGCCAGCTAACCACCGGACCGCTCGTCCCGTCGGAATAGGCAATCGTCCCGCTGCCCGACTGGTCGAGCGCCAGGGTGGCCAGTACGTGGCCCGTGCTGATCTGGGTCACGGTACCCACGAGATTCCGAACCGCGTTGCTCACCACGTCGATCTGGAACTTCATATCATTGGTGGTGTCGGTCACCGCCCAACCGGTTGGAGTCGGAGGAAAGAGAGCAAACGCGGCCGCCCCGCCGCTCGCGGTGGCTGTGCCGTCCGCCGTGCCACCTTGAATAGCCAAGGTTGTCGTGGTCGGCGCCCCAAGGGTGAGCGCGTCCAGCGCGCCACTCGTCAGCACGGACCCGCCGGTGAAATCGACGCCGTTCGCCGCGTTCTGGGAGAGGTTGATCTGGGTGACCGAGCCGAACGCCTTGGCAAGAGCAGGGATGTTCTGGGCGACGCCGCCTTCACATGGAATGGTACTGGTCGCTCCGGCAACACTGCAGGCCAACCCCAGGCTTACCGGAGGAGCCCCGCCGACCGGAGTGAAGAGGCCGAGTCCGTGAACGATCGAAGTCCCCCCAAAGAAATTGAGGATCGCGTTTTCGTCGAGCTTCAAGGCACCGAGCGTGGTCCCATCGGCATCGGTGTAGGTAGCCGTCTCGTGGAGGATGAACTCCGACGATGAGCTGGCCGGGTCGAGAGTGACATCCGCGATGACATAGGGTGTCGTGCAGTTGGCGTCGAAATAGACCCCCGCCTTCTTCGGACCGGAGGCTCCTACCGGCAACGACTGGTAGCTTCCTCCTCCAGTCGCCGCGGTGCAAGCCGTGGCCTGACCGGCGGGGCCCAGACCGGTCATGAGCAAGACGTAGACCTGACTTTGTAACACGGTCGAAGCCAGAGCAATCGAGAGCCCCACCTGGGACAGCTGATGCTGGCGGATGACTGACTGCGAAATGGGCGGAACGATTGTCACGTTGATGTCCGCGTGGAGGCCTTCGCTGGTTGCTCGAACGACCGCCTGTCCCTGGGCCACTGCCGTCACCAGCCCGTCGCTGGTGACGGTCGCCACCGCGGGCGCCGTCGAAGTCCAGGTCACGCTTCGCCCAGCCAGCACATTGCCCTTGGCGTCCTTCAGAATAACCGAGAGCTGACGGGTGAGACCCACGGCGAGAGTCAGGCTGGTGTCGCTCGGCACGACGACGGCAACGGGGATCGGGACTTCGAGGACAGCAAACATTCCCAGGCTCGACACCAACCCAGCCACGGTCTTCGTCGTCGTATCGACTGTACTGCCCACGATCTGATCCCAGCCGGTGCCGTTCCAGTGGTGCAGCCGAAACTGCGCGACGAGAGCATTCGGTGCCACCAGCGCCGGGTCATATTGAATCTTGATCGTGGCGGGCGTGGCGAACTGCGTGGCTGCCGGTTCGAAGTCGTAGCCGGTGCCGGGGACTAGCTTCGGGTTCGGCGGCGGGCTCGGAACCGCCGTGACTAAAAGGGCCGTGGTCGAGCCCAGGGCTTGCGCCGGCACCTGAATTGACACCCGTCCGCCGGCACTCGAGAAACCGCCTCCGGACGTGCCAATCAATGCCCCGTCGCGCACCGTCACCGATGCCGTGCCGCTCTTCCCCTCGCTCGTCGCAGTAATAGTGGCCGTACCGGCCGCTACGGCGGTCACGACTCCGCTCGCGGAGACTGACGCGACCGTGGCGTTATCGGTGGCCCAGCTCACAGTCAGGTTGGAGAGTGCGTTACCAGCAGCGTCCTTGGTGACGGCAACCAATTGGAGAGTCTGAGCGGGCACCAGAGGACCGGGAGGCGGGGCCACTTCGACGGTGGCAACGGCCGCCGGGGGAGGGGGTGGCGGCGGGGTCGGGCTGGTCGACCCGCCGCAGGCGGCGAGCAGAAGGCTCAGAGTACCAACGTAAACTGCAACCGCGGTGCGCATACGAAGCCTTCGCAATGTAAGTTCAAAAGTTGAAAACCAGTGGCGCCCGGCCTCGGGACTTGGTCGCCCGAAAGTTAACGCCCTACGGGGTAACTCGAACCGTCCCCGCGCCGGAGGCGTCGTATGGTACCTGTCAACGACTCTGAGACACTCACATCGTGAGTTTACTGACCAGCGGTTAGGGTCATGTCCGGATGACGGTCGGGTTCCACTGGGTTGTGGAGTACAGCGGACCACGTGGGCGGGAACCCGGTGTTACCCCTCACCCTACCGTGGATTTCCGAACTGCCCCTACACGCGGTTGCTATCCGCCCTTGCTTCTTCGTGTTTCCATCCACGGGAAGATGATGCCAAAAGCGATGGCAAAACGAAACGATGTCTCCCAATCTATTGTGCTTGCCTGATGAACAATGAGGTTCCAAAGCAGAGTCACAACGATCATAACAACGAGGGATACGGAGAACACGGTGAAGACTTCAACAAGCAATTTCTTGAGGTTCATTTCGCAGTCTCCTTGCGGTTTGAGAGACAAACTGAGGCATCGTCACGCCCGCCGTCAAATGGCGAACTCCTGCGACGGCCCCGTGAACCGCCGCCGCTAGACCTTGGCCGTCACCCCGGTCTCCTGCCACCGGCAGGCCCTCCGTCATTCTGGGCATGCTGGAATCCCGTCTCGCCCTCTACAATAAACTTTCCAGGGGGTCGGGGTCTCATCCACGTTGGCGGATAGGGGCACAATGTGTCGTTCCTGTCCGTATGGAGAATGCCATAGGCCGGTACCCTCCGCCGCAATATTCCGCCGTCATACGAATTACTTTCGGAAACTCCGCATGCGAGGGTTTTTGGAGGGAGTTTCTGAAACATTGTACGAATACTGCGGAATACTGGGGGTGCTTCGGCAGCCAGGTCCACATCGCGGTGCGGGCAGGTCACTCCTGGGGTTTCCAGATGGCCGCGTCCACAATCGACCACAGGTGGATGATCCAGCCGAGGAGGACAAACCAGAGGCCGATCGCCAAACAAAACATGATCACGGCCTTCAGGAGGCGGCCCTGGATCAACTGCCCGAGCCCCGGAATGAAGAAGCTGGCGAGGGCAGCAATCACGTTGCCTGCGGAGCCTTGACCTGTCATTGCGCCCACCTCGCGTCAGAGAACGCTGCCACTTTACACCATTTCGGCTCCCGAACGAAATGTTACCAGGCTCGGCCCAAGTGCGCCACCATGCGCCAGGGATTCTGCTGGCTGTGGGTACCAGGGCGGTACCAAGAATGGGACACCGCGAGGTCCCCAAGGCACACCCTCCAAGTCACCCCGTTCAACCCTCCGAGGTACGGACGAGGTCGCCGAAACCTGGGCTCGGCCCGCAGCAACCATGAACCAGCCGACATGGTGCGGTCGGTCGCCCCGAAATTGACCGGCCGCAGGAGGGAACCAGTGTGTTGGGCCATGCGATTCGTGAACGAGGCCGACCCGCGAGCGGGGGTGGCGAATTAGGCTCCGGGCCGGTAAGGTTTGAAGGACTTCGGCTGCGTTACCAAGAGCCGACATGACCGAGATGGTGGATGCCCATCACTGGGCCATCGCTCGACACCTGCAACTAGGACGCTCATCAACCGACCATGCAATCCACCCGCCGCTCCACCCATCGCTCGATTCACCCTGCCGTCCTTGCCCGCAGCGCGGCGCTCACGTTAGGCGTACTTCTCGCCGCCGGCGCGCTCCCGGTGCCCGCCGCGTCGCAGCAGCCGTCCACCACCTTCCCGAAGGCTCCGCCACTCCCCGACCTGGCGGGAAAGGTGGCTCTGGTCACCGGCTCCACCGACGGCCTCGGCCGCGACGTGGCACGTCGCCTCGCCGCCGCGGGCGCGCACGTTCTCGTCACCGGGCGCAGCGTCGAGCGCGGGGATTCGCTGGTCGACGAAATCACGAAAAGCGGCAAGGGGAGCGCCAAGTTCTACCGCGCCGACCTGGCTTCGCTCGACGAGGTGCGGCGACTGGCCGACGTTGTAATGCGCGACAACAAACGGCTCGACATCCTCGTCAACAACGCAGGGGTCGGCTTCGTCTTCGACACCACGCGGAAGTTCAGCGCCGATGGGTATGAGATGCATTTCGCGGTGAACTACCTCGCGCACTATCTCCTGACGAAGCGGTTGCTCCCGCTCATCGTCGCCAGCGCCCCGGCGCGCATCATCAACGTATCGTCGGGGTCGCAGGAGCCCATCGATTTCGACGACGTGATGATGACGAAGGGGTTCAACGGGGAGCGCGGCTACGCCCAGAGCAAGCTCGCCCAGGTGATGATGACCATCGACATGGCCCCCGCGCTGGAGAAGCAGGGCGTCCTGACCTACTCGCTCCATCCAGCGACGACGATGGCCACGACAATGGCGCGCGCCCTCAACGTCAAGCCGCGTTCGTCGATCGCGGAAGGGGTCGAGTCGGTGGTCAACGCCATCGTCACTACCGAGCCGACAGGGACCTACTTCAACCAGCTCAAGCCCTGGAAGGCGCAGGCGCAGGCGTACGACCCTGTAGCGCGGGCGAAGCTGCGCACGCTCAGCGATCGGCTTGTAGGAGAGAAGTAAAGGCCGGGCCACACCATGTGATTCGGCTCGATCTAACTCGGGACGGATTGTACTCGATGAGAGACAGGCGATGTCGAGTGCGACCGTCTGGTACAAGCCCTCGCGAGGGGAAGCCTATAGTGTGCCCCACGGTGGCTTGGGCATCATACCCCGGCAGTATGAATCTGGACCAATTGGGTACCCCCAGGGGTACCGAGTTGAAGGCGCGCGTGAGAATCCGAACGAGTGGGACGTCGTAATTCCGTGGGAGTCTGCTCGTTCGGACGATAAAGGGGTGGAACTCGACGCGAAGCGCGAGGCCCATGACCGGTTCGCAGCCTCCCGAGAACGATAGCAGGGGTGGGACTCGAACCCACGACCCCGCATTATGAGAGGGGCCCCTGCCCCGCCAGCCGCACCCGACGTAACTCCTTCACCGTCACGTAACTCCAAGCGAGAACACGAGAAAGACCACCGTGGGCGCTCACCAGCGTAGCGCCGTGTTGCGCCATGTTAGCGTACGCTTTGGTGCCAAGTGGGGTGCCAAGGGGGGTGCCTAGCATTCCCCGATCGCGCATTGTGAGATCGCCGCGCCGATTCGGTTGATCCCTTCCCCTGACCACATAATCCCGGAGTGCGCCATGATCGTCACAATGAGCCGTGAGGCCATGGCTCCCGCTAGGTTCATCATGGCCGATATCGCGGTCCGGCATCCGAAGGCGTTCACCAAGTGCGAGCAGCTCTCGTGACCTGATCTTCACCGAACGGGGACGGGGCCAAGGGTTTCCAAAAAAGGGCGAAGGGTGACCACGAACCTTCGCCACTGTCTCGATCCCTTACATACATTCTTGCCTCTCTAACTGCCCTCGAGGGGCACCTGCTGCGCCGCGTCCTCGCGGCAATTCTGAGGTCCTCCTCGGCTGTTTTGCAAGCAGCTCCATAGCGGTTTCATCGAATCGGAGGTAACCTAACGTTGCGAGGGAGCACCTCAGCCTATTAGCACGTGCTCCTAAGGAGGCACTATGACATCCCGCACGATTCCGAGCCTAGTCCGGCCTTCAGTGTTGTTTCTCACAGCCTTGGTCGCTACTGCATGCGGGGGAGGTGGCGCCGGGACCACTACAGGCCCTCCACCGGTCGCGACCGTGGCCGTGACTCCCTCGAGCGCGAACCTCATCGTCGGTCAAACCGTCGCGTTGTCAGCCTCCCCGCGCGATGCCTCCGGAAATGCTCTCTCCGGGCGCCAAGTCACCTGGTCCTCTAGCGCCTCAGAGGTCGCTTCCGTCTCCTCTGATGGCCTCGTCATCGCCGTTTCCGCCGGCCAGGCGACGATCACCGCAACTAGCGAGGGGATGGCGGGAACGGCACAAATCATCGTCAC
>JANYKV010000132.1 GCA_025358055.1 Gemmatimonadota bacterium | reverse complement strand
CGTTGCCCCGCTCCGCGCACTCGTCGCGGCTAAGTTAGAAGCCGACTGGTCACCGGCGCAGATTGCCGGCTGGCTCGCGCGAACCTATCCCACCGAGCCGCTCATGCGGGTCTCTCATGAGACGATTTACCGCAGCCTCTTCATTCAGGCCCGGGGTGTCCTGGCGCGGGGCTTGATGGCGCATTTGCGCAGCCGGCGCACGATGCGCCGAGGGCGGTACGCCACGACGGCCGGCCAGGAGCGCGCCCGCATTATCGATGCCGTCTCCATTCGCGAACGTCCCGCCGCCGTCGAGGATCGGGCGATCCCAGGCCACTGGGAAGGCGATCTGTTTACCGGGGCCCAAAACAGCCACGTCGCGACGGTTGTCGAGCGGCAGTCGCGGTTTGTGCTCCTGGTCCAGCTTGAGGGCAAAACGACGGACCATGTCGTGCAGGCATTGATTCGTGAAGTCAAACGCCTCCCGCACGGCGTGATGACGTCGTTGACCTGGGATCGGGGGATGGAGCTTGCACGGCACCGAGCATTTACCGTGGCCACGAACGTCGCGGTGTACTTCTGTGATCCGCAAAGCCCCTGGCAACGGGGGACCAACGAAAACACCAACGGGCTGCTCCGGCAGTACTTTCCAAAAGGCACCGATCTCTCGCGGTGGAGCCAGGCCGCGCTGGATCGGATCGCGCTCCAGCTCAACACACGCCCACGCAAGACGCTTGGCTTTCGCACGCCAGCGGAGCAGTTTGCTAACATTGTTGCACTCACCGGTTGAATCCACCATCGTTTTCGTGGTGAATGGCCTCGACATCTCCATGTTTTCCGTTCCTATTTTGTTCGTAGTCCATACGGGGACCCGTATTTAGCGAACAAGGCTTGGACCACAGTATGGGGGACTCGGAGATTTTCCCAAGCAGCAGTGCGGATGGGGGCCGCTAGGATGTCAGCATTAGTGTCCAGGTTCCCCCGTTGGCGAATGAGATCAACCAAGATTATTGGGACTTGTTTTCGGGGGAACTAACGAGCAGGATTCGAGGACCTGAAGGCCCCGAAGCTTATTGAGCGTCCTTCCAAATGCACACTAATGCTTGTGTGCATCGTGGTTACCACTCCCAACAAGGTACGTTGGCTCCGCGAGCGTGAAGCCTTCCCTTGACACAGCATGGTCGAGAGGCCATATAGCAGTGTGCTTCTAATTTCGCGTCCACTCGCCCTGTGCTCCATCGCACTGGTACTCCTTGCCGGCCTTCTTCCCGGACTGGAGCGGTGCGGATCCCACACAAGCGCAGAGCACCGGCTGGTCATGTCTGGGGCGCAACCGGTGGCCTTTCCGCATGTCGCCCATGCCCTGGGCGACACATTCAATACGGAGTGGACCACAATCAACGATTCCCGCAGCGGGGATACGGACTGCTGCCTCTTCATGACCTCGTGTTCCGCTCCGTGTTTTGAAGGAAGTGAATCGATAAGTGGCACCGTCGGCATGGACTATCCCAACACGGGGTCTTGGCTCAGGCCCAGATTAGTTTCCTTCTCCACTCCACCCGAAAGCCCGCCTCCGAAGGTCTAAGTCCCTTCACAGCTCCATAGTTGTTCTTCCGCACCGCAACCTGTCTGAGAGAAGCGTCTTGCTTCGCTCGGCCATGGTGCGGACGCAGCCGAGTGATTTTGCATGAGGGGAACGGAATGCAATCAGCATCCAGCTCCATCGGGCACCCGTGGCACCAGCCTCGAGCGGCTTTGTTCGTCACGGTCCTCGCCGCCATATCCACAAGCGTCACGCGCGGGCAAGGCGCAGAAGTATTGCGATTGGGCGCGGTGTATGACGGCTTGAAAAACCACCCGATGGTCGAGGCCGCGCGCGCGGCGGTGCGTGCCAGCGAGGCGCGCATCGGGCCTGCACGACGATGGCCTGACCCGCAGCTCCAACTGGGCCTCATGAACCGGAACCTCCCTGGGCTTGGCCTCCAGGACCCGTTGGGCATGAACACGCTTCAGATCATGCAAATGGTGCCCGTGGCCGGCAAGCCTGGGCAAGCGGCGCGAGTGGCCGAAGCACGTGCCGACGCCGCTCGCGAGCGGATCGCGGATGTCCAGTGGGAACTTCGAAGCCGGGCGGCGATGCTCTTTTACGATCTGTACCAAGCAGAGCACACACTGGCCATCGCTCGACGATCGAAGGAGCTCTTGGAGCAACTCGCCAAGACGGCCGAGACGATGTATGGGGCCGGGCAGGGCCGCCAAAGCGACGTGCTGAAGGCCCAAGTGGAGCTCGCGCGGATGGCCGGGGAGGTTGTGCGGATGGAAGCGATGCAAGAGACCATGCGGTCGAAGCTCAATGCGCTGTTGAATCGGCCACTCGATACCGTGGTACCATCACCGGCCCTCCCCGTCTTTCCGCCTATGCTCCCTCCGCGAGACTCGCTGGAACTTCTCGCCCTCGCGGGACGCGCGAGCCTCAAAGCAGGCCAACGCGAGGTCGACGCGGCGGACGCCGCCGTGGGGTTGGCCCGGAAGGAGATCTGGCCCGATCTCCAGATTGGCGTGCAATACGGTCAACGGCCGATGACCGATGGCGGCATTGACCGCATGGTGAGCTTCATGTTCGGGGCTTCCGTGCCGATTGCACCGGGGAGTCGGCAGCGCAAAATGCGTCAAGAGGCCGAGGCGATGCGGGAGATGGCCTCCGCCGACCTTAATGCCCTCCGCGCAGACACGCGAGGGCGCCTCGGCGAGCTCTACGCGGAGGCACTTCGCGCTCGTGCGCTGGTCTTGCTGTATCACCAAACCATCCTCCCGCAAGCCGACGCGAATGCGGCCTCTGTGCTCAACTCGTACCGGGTCGGGGCGGTGGAGTTCATGACCTTGCTCGATGCGCAAATGAGCGGTAACAGCTATCGCCAAGAATTGGCCCAACTCGAGGCGGAGGAAGGCAAGGCGCTCGCGGAACTTGAGATGCTCACCGCGCATACGCTGGTCGATCCGAGTTCGGTCGCCCAAGCTGAAGGGAATCCCCAATGACAACACCCAATCACGACGCTCTCTCAGGTCGACCCGAGGATTCACCGTTTGGGAGTGAGCGCAGAAGCTCGGGTCGACGCCTCATCCGCTTCGGGATATGGATCGTGCTCTTGGCGGCTGCCCTCATCCTGGTGCGGCTCAGTACCAAGAAGGCGACGACAGTCCGCGCGGACGGCGGGCACCCGTCCGGGCAGGCGACGACCGCCGCCGACTCTGCCCATAGCGTCACCCTCTCGCCCAACGACGCGCGACGGATCGGAGTCACGTTCGCCCAAGTAACGAGAGCGCCGCTCGAACGCATTATCCGGACGGTTGCCCAAGTGACCTACGACGAAACGCGGGTGAGCGTCGTTTCCCTCCGGGTCGATGGGTGGATCGAGCGTCTCTACGCTGACTTCACGGGCAAAGCCGTTCGCGGCGGTGAGCCACTTCTCGACGTCTACTCTCCCATGGCCGTGACCACCGAACGGGAGTTGCTGTTGGCCAAGCACCTCACCGCGGCCCTTGCTGGTGGGGATCCGGAAGCGCTCGCCCGCGCCCAGGGCTTGGTCGACGCGGCACGCCGCCGTCTAACTGCGTGGGAGATACCTGATACGGAAATCCGTCGCTTGGAGCAAACGGGGCAAATCACGAAGACGATCACTATCGACGCCCCGTCGAATGGAACGGTGGTCGAAAAGTCGGTGTTCGCTGGTCAGAACGTTATGGCGGGGGCGCCCCTCTTCAAACTCGCAGACCTGACCCAGGTCTGGCTGGAAGGCGAGGTGTTCGAACAAGACCTGCCGGCGGTCCACGTCGGACAGCTGGTGAGCGCCGAGTTCCAAGCCCTTCCAGGGGAACAGCGGACCGGTCAGGTGACCTACGTCTCTCCCACCCTCAACTCCGAGACCCGCACGGCCCGGGCGCGTGTCGTGCTCAGGAACCCTGATCTCCGTCTCAAACCTGGAATGTTCGGGACGATTCGTTTCAGTGCGCCGACGGCGACCACCACTCTCAGTGTCCCGCGGTCCGCGCTGCTCGCAACGGGGGAACGGAACCTGGTGTTCGTCCGGCGTCCGGATGGTCGGTTCACTCCTCGCGACGTTGTTCTCGGCGCGTCGACGGAGGATCGGGTGGAAGTCCTGAAGGGTCTCGAGGCTGGCGAGACGGTCGTCGCTTCCGGGACCTTCTTGGTGGACGCCGAGTCAAATCTCGGGACTCTAATGGGTGGCATGGGTGACATGCCTGGGATGGATGTGACCGCACCAGGGAAGGCGAAATCGCCGCCGCGAGGATCCACCAAGCCCGATTCCGCAATGCGCGACATGCCTGGTGTGGAGCGGCCCAAGAGGAGGGAGTGAGGCATGCTTCCCCAGATCATTCAATGGTCGGTTCGGAATCGGTTTCTCGTGTTGGTAGGCACCATCGCGGCGATCGCAGGAGGAGTGTGGGCCATTCCTCGAACACCACTCGAGGCCTTACCCGACCTCAGCGACGTGCAAGTGATCATTCAAACCGAATATGCGGAGCAGGCGCCGAGAATCGTGGAGGATCAGGTCACGTATCCAGTCGCCGCGGAGATGCTCAAAGTACCGGGGGCTCGGACCGTACGCGGGTATTCGTTCTTTGGCATCTCGTTTGTGTATGTGATCTTCGAGGACCGCACCGATCTGTACTGGGCGCGCTCGCGGGTGATCGAGTATCTGAATGGGCTCAAGGGGAAGCTGCCCCCTGGTATCACTCCGACACTCGGTCCCGACGCGACGGGCTTGGGGTGGGTCTACCAGTACGCGCTTGAGGATACCACAGGCCGCCTCGATTTAGCGGGCCTGCGGGGCCTCCAGGATTGGTACCTGCGCTATGCGCTGACGGCCGTCCCCGGTGTTTCGGAGGTCGCCTCCATCGGTGGGTTTCAAAAACAGTATCAGATTGACCTCGAACCATCTCGTCTCCAGGCCTATGGCGTGCCGATCACGCGCGTGATGTCTGCGATTCAGAACGCAAATTCCGATGTGGGGGCGATGGTCATCGAGCTCTCCGAGCGGGAGTATATGGTCCGTGGCCTGGGATATCTGAAGTCGATCGGGAATCTCGAAAGCGTGGTCGTGGGAGCCACGGCAAGTGGGACGCCGATCCGCGTGGCGGAGCTGGGACGCGTGACGCTCGGGCCTGCCGTCCGTCGCGGGATTGCGGACCTGGATGGTCGCGGGGATGCCGTGGGTGGAATCGTCGTCATGCGGTTCGGTGAGAACGCCCTCCGAACCATTCAAGCCGTGAAACACAAACTCCAGGAGATTTCGCCGAGCCTTCCACCCGGTGTGGTGGTTCGGCCGGTTTATGACCGGAGCGATCTCATCGAGCGTGCCATCGCGAACCTTCGGACCAAACTTCTGGAGGAAAGTGCCATTGTCGCGCTCGTGTGCTTGGTCTTCCTCCTCCACGCCCGCTCCGCCCTCGTCGCGATTATCACGCTCCCCATTGGGATTCTGATCGCCCTCCTCGCCATGCGGGCGATCGGGGTGGGGGCGGACATCATGTCGCTCGGTGGGATCGCCATCGCTATTGGGGCGATGATCGACGGAGCGATCGTGATGATCGAGAACATGCACAAGCATCTCGAAGCAGCCATCGAACGCAAGACGGCTGGCGCGCTGGGCAACTCCTTCCGTACGTCGACGTTGAGCGGGGTGGAACGGTGGGCCGCCGTAATTGCATCGGCCCAGGAGGTGGGTCCGGCTCTCTTCTTCTCGCTCTTGATCATTACGGTGTCGTTCCTCCCCGTGTTCACATTGGAGGGCCAGGAGGGACGTTTGTTCCGGCCGCTCGCGTTCACCAAGACTTTTGCGATGGCTGCCGCCAGTCTGTTGTCGATTACCGTCGTCCCCGTTGCGATGGGGCTCTTCATCCGGGGACGCCTCTTTCGGGAACGGGCCAACCCCATTAATCGCCTTTTGATTCGTCTCTACCGCCCGGCCATCACCTTTGTGTTGCGGCACCGGTGGAGCGTCGTCGGTACCGCCGCACTCATTGTCATTCTGTCGTGGATCCCGTGGACTCGGATCGGCAGCGAGTTCATGCCTCCGCTGAACGAGGGAACGATTCTCTTCATGCCCACGACTATGCCGGGCGCGAGCATCGCTCGGGTGCGAGAGATTCTCCGCATTCAAGACGGCGTGCTGAAGAGCTTCCCGGAGGTGGCGAGTGTCTGGGGGAAGGCCGGACGCGCGGAGACCGCGACTGATCCGGCCGGGCTCGACATGTTCGAGACGACGATCGCACTCAAGCCCGAGTCGGCGTGGCGGCCCGGCATGACCATGGAGAGACTCCTGGCCGCCATGAATGATTCGACGCGGCTCCCTGGGGTCACCAACGCCTGGACCATGCCGATCAAAGGGCGGATCGACATGCTTGCGACCGGCATTCGCACCCCCGTCGGGATCAAGATCTTTGGTCCTGACCTGGGGGAGCTTTCGCGACTCGGTCGGCTGGTGGAAGAAGCAGTCCAGCGCGTGCCGGGGACGCGGAGCGCGTTCGCCGAGCGAGCCGCTTCGGGGTACTACCTCGATATCGACATTGATCGCGCGGCCGCAGCTCGCCATGGCCTCAACGTGGGGGACGTCCAGACCGTGATCGCGACGGCGATCGGCGGAATGACCATTACGCAGACGGTCGAGGGACGAGAGCGGTACGGAGTCCGGATTCGGTATCCCCAGGAACTGCGGGACAGCCCACAGCGACTCGCCTCAGTGCTCATTCCGGTCGCGCACGATATTGGATCGGCCCCGGCCCAGCCGAGTGGGATGGGAATGGGCGGCAGCGGTCGCCCGACGGGGCAATTGGCCTATGTGCCGTTGGGACAGGTTGCGACGATCCGTCAGGTCGCCGGCCCGATGGTGGTGCGCACGGAGGGGGCGGTACCAACCGCATGGGTCTATGTCGACGTCGCCGGCCGAGACATTGGGAGCTACGTCGCCGAGGCACAACAGGAAGTCGCCCGCAGAGTGACGCTCCCGGCCGGGTACACCATCCAGTGGAGCGGGCAGTACGAGTATATGCAGCGAGCGGCGGCAAAGCTGCGAGTGGTCGCCCCGGCGACACTGCTCATCATCCTCCTACTCCTCTATCTCAACTTCCGGAGCCTCGGCGAGACCCTTATCGTCATGCTTTCCCTTCCCTTCGCGCTGGTCGGTGGAATCTGGTTCATTTGGCTTCTCGGCTACCAATGGTCCGTCGCCGTTGCGATCGGCTTCATCGCCCTCGCGGGGGTGGCTGCCGAGACCGGCGTGGTCATGATCATTTATCTGAACCAGGCCTGGCGAGCACGGGCGATTGCCGGCCATACGCCGGATCTCGCTGATCTCTACGAGGCGGTGATGAGAGGTGCGGTTGAGCGCGTGCGGCCCAAGATGATGACGGTCACGGCCATCATGGCCGGGCTCTTACCCATCCTCTGGGGGAGCGGCGCCGGGGCGAGCGTTATGAAGCGCATCGCGGCCCCGATGGTAGGGGGCATGGTTAGCAGCACCGCGCTCACCCTCCTGGTCATTCCGGCGGTCTACGCCCTGCTGAAGGAGCGAGAAGTTCGGACCGCGAGACTGCGGACAGCCCTCAAGACGGAAGCGGTGGGGAGTGTGTCGTGACTGCGCCCGATCAGCACCAGCAACACCACGGACACCCCGCGCAGATCGTTGAGGCGACCGATGTTGCCAGGCCCGGTGGTGCCGGCCACCATGCCCATGCCTCTGGGATGACGGATCCAGCGATGGCGCGAGCGATGGAAGCCGATATCCGTCGTCGCTTCTGGGTTGCCCTGGCACTGACGCTGCCCGTCACGGTGATCGCGGGCCACGTCCCGGGGTTACCGATGGTCGTCCATCCTCCGTTGGCGAACTGGCTCGGGCTGGTGCTTTCAACGCCAGTGGTCTGGTGGGCGGGCTGGATCTTCCTCTCCGGAAGTTATCGCGCGATCCGCAACCGCAAGCTCGACATGTCGGTGCTCATCGCAACCGGCGTCCTCGCGGCGTATCTCAGCAGCGTCTATCTGACCCTCATCGCCCAGCCGACTGCGTACTATGAGGCGGCGGCGATGCTTGTCACCTTTGTTCTCTTTGGGCATTGGATGGAGATGCGGTCGCGGCGGGGCACCTCCGATGCCCTGCATGCGCTGTTCGCCCTCGTTCCGCCTAAGGCGCGCGTGACCCGCGCCGGTCGGGAGATCGAGATCCCGACCAGCGAGGTGGTCGTGGGTGACGAGCTCAGCCTGCGACCCGGTGACAAGATTCCGGTCGACGGTGAAGTGTTGGCAAATGAGACCGACGTCGATGAATCGCTTGTGACCGGCGAAAGCGAGCCCGTCAAGAAACGGAAAGGCGACAGCCTGGTTGGCGGCTCCATCAATATGAGTGGGGCCGTCACCATGCGGGCCACCAAGGTGGGCAAGGATACGGTCCTGGCTCAGATCACCGCACTGGTGGAAACGGCGCAGAACTCAAAGGCGCCAGGCCAGCGACTCGCTGACAAGGCCGCCGCGGTGTTGGTCGTAGTGGCCCTGGGTTCGGGAATCGTCACGTTTATCGCGTGGCGATTCGTGGCCGGAGAGCCCTTCCTCACCGCGCTCACCTTTGCGATCTCGGCCATCGTGATCGCGTGTCCCGACGCCCTGGGGCTGGCCACCCCAACGGCCGTGGCTGTCGCGACCGGCCTCGGCGCGCGACATAACATCTTGATCAAGGATGCTGCGACCCTCGAAGGAGTGAGTCGCATTCAAACGATCGTGCTCGACAAGACAGGTACTCTGACCGAAGGCAAGCCGAGCGTCACCGACATCCGCCCGGCGCCGGGAATCGCCGAGCGTGATTTGATGGAGCGTGCGGCAGCGGTGGCGGCCCAGTCCATCCATCCTCTCTCGCTCGCCATCGTCCGAGCCGCGCATGATCGGGGGTGGCACGCCCTCCCGTCAGCCACGGAGGTAGCCAACGTGCCGGGCCGGGGAATCCGGGCTCTGGTCGATACCCGCCGGGTTCTCACGGGCAACGCGGCATTCCTGAAGGAAGCTGGAATCCCGTTGAACGGTCTGGAAGCAATGGGAAACGAACTCGCGAGCCAAGGCCGGTCACTCACCTTCGTTGCGGCGGATGGGAACTCACTTGGCGTGTTGGGGATCACGGATGCCGTGCGCCCGACGTCGGCGCAAGCGATCCGGGAACTCAAGGAGATGGGTATCACTCCGGTGTTGTTGAGCGGCGATCTCGAGGCGACAGCTCGAAGAGTCGCTGAGCAGGTGGGGATCGATGAAGTCTTCGCCGAGGTTCGGCCGGGGCAGAAGGCGGATTATGTGCGGCGACTGCAGCAGCGAGGGACGATAACCGCCATGGTGGGAGACGGGGTCAACGACGCGCCAGCCCTGGCCCAGGCCGACATCGGGTTCGCCATTGGGGCCGGCACAGATGTTGCCATTCAAGCGGCTCAGGTCGTCTTGATGAAGTCCGATCCCGTCGACATCGCGCGCGCCGTGCGACTGAGCAAGGCCACGGTGCGGAAGATGAAACAAAACTTGGCCTGGGCGAGTGTCTACAACCTGTTGGCGATCCCGGTGGCCGCCGGGGTGTTTTATCGGACCTTAGGGTGGTCTCTCAGGCCTGAAGTCTCGGCGTTGTTGATGTCCCTCTCTTCGATTATCGTCGCGGTGAACGCTGTTTCCTTGCGACGAGCGCGGATTTGATTGGGATGGCCTGGAGGGGAAGTCACACCGACCCTTCGTCGATGCTAATGGTCGTAATTGCGCGAATGAGAAAATCCCTTTATGTCTCGTCGGCCCCGATGAAGATCATTCCGGGGGCCGTTTGGGGTGCCGTTTCTGCCAGCAAGATCAGGCTTCCCCTGAAACAGCACCCGGCACCGGACGTTCGTAACCCGTTACAAAACAGACAAGTTGACGTCTATTGGGTCTGTTGAGTACCGAATGGGGTTCAGGGGGTCGCGGGTTCAAATCCCGCCGTCCCGATTCTGTAACAGCATATTTAGTATATGTTTAAATGCCTGTAGCTGCGGTTTGAAATTCTCGATTGTATGAGCTAGCAATCACCTAGCAATCACTAGGGTCCCTTCCGGCTCCGCTCGGGTCTGGTCAGCAGTCCCGCGGCCCTGTTCCGGCAGCAGAAGGCCAGGTCGTTCGCCAGCGACCATATCGCAAGGGCATCCCGGAGTTACCTATCACTTGGACCGTACAGCTTCCGAGACGGAAACCCAGCCTCGAGGCGTTCAATCAGCAGGCATGCCCACTGAATTAGTCGTTTTACCCGGAAGAGGATCCACGGGGAGCTCGGGTTTGATCCCGAGTTCCCCGTAGCTTTTTCGGCCAGGATTGTTGGGATGGTCTCGCCTAACCTGCCACCGAGGCTTGAGAAATTCCCTCAGTGATGAAGGATGGCTAGTGGACCGCCAGACCCTGGGCTGTTCCTTCCCGAAAGGTCGGTTCGGGTCCAACGATGATCCGATAGCCCCCATAGATGAGCAGCAGCCCGATGAACTCGGTTACATAGAGCACCTCGGTTTGACCGAACCTCGTGGAGGTTCCGCCTATCCCCGGAAGAATTGCCCCTACCGCGATCAGGAGGTTGCCAATGTAGCGGGGTCTGGTGTCCGGAGTGCGCCGGTAGCGCCATGCGGACAAGAATGCCCCTCCAATCAGGAAGGTGACGGCGTAAAGGTTAACGAAGGGGCTGAAGGCGCGGACCCAGTGCCATTCGAACACTTTCCCGGACAGGCGATAGGGCTCCACCAGATTCGGATCAATCGGGGTCGCGAGGATGCAGACCGACGCGAGGAGGATGACCGCGATCAACGCCACGCTCAGCCGATGGGCCGTCTTTCGCTGAAGCAGCAGGTAGGCAGTTCCCTGCGCGAGCGGCGCGCCACCCAACAAGGCCCCAGAGATGTACCACGCTCGAAAAATCGGTGCGTGCCATCCCAGCAGAGTGGTAAGTGACTCGGTGATCGTGCCGGTCGCATAGAGTACCATCCCGACCCCCCAACACAGGAGGTGCGGGCTTCGGCCCCTCGTCATCCATCGCCGGAGCAGGATTGCTCCAAACAGGAGTGCTACCACCGTGGTCGCGATTGGAATGTAGGAGACGAGGCCCGGCATGCTAGGCTCCCATTAAAAGTCCAGGCGGTAGGAGACCAGCACGCCGCGCTTGGGCTCCGGTCGGAAAAAGCTCACGTTGGTGAATTCCGCGTACAATACGTTCCCCAGGTTCGTGACGGCCGCGGTGATGCTGTGGGTCATCCCATTGTGTTGAAAAAGCCGGACCCCGCCCATGACGTTCTGCAGCGTGAATGCGGGAAGGACCGCGCCGACCGGGCTGCTGCCCAAATCAACGTCTTTCCGCTCTCCGTTGTGGCGGATCTGGTATGCCAACCAGAACCGGCTCCCTGGGTCGGTGTAGCGGATCTCCCCGGTGATCTTGGTGGAGAACGAATCCCCCGTTGGTTGGTCGGTGCCGGACACGTTGGTCGACGTGAGATGGGTGAACCCACCGCGCACGGAGACGCCCGTGCTCGAGGCCGCCTCGGCGCTCAGCTCGACGCCCTCATCGCGAATCTGGTCCACATTCACATTCTGGAACGTTGGGAAGCCTTGAATGGTGTCTCCGGTCGCTTGGATCCGGATGCCGTCGTGGATCGTGTTGCGGAAATAGAAGGCCTCAGCCGCAAACCACTCATGACGCCAGCGGGCACCGAGATCGAGGTTCACGCTCGTTTCCGGTTTGAGATTCGGCGTCTGCAATTGATACCCGGAGCCTTCCGGAGTCGGTCCATTGAAAAACCGCTCGACCAAATTGGGGGCGCGGAACGCGCTGCCGACCGCCGCGATGAGATTGAGATCCGGCGTCGCCGCGAAAATCAGGTTCGCGGAGCCCACGGCGTGCGTGTCTCCCGAGGACACCAGAGGGGCGGTGAGTCCGGGTGTGTCTTGGGTCGCGGCGGTCACATCCTGAATGCGCCCACCCAATACCGCCGTCAACTGATTGGTGAGGGCGAACTCGCCTTGCAGGAAGGCGCCCATGCTGCGGAAGCGGGCATTCGGCACCTGCGGGGTATTGCTGATCTGCGTCTGCGGTGGCCCAAAGCCGACGACGGCCGTGGCACTCGAGTCGGTGTTGTCCGATCCATCCCGGGCGAAGTCCACTCCGTAAGTGAGCACCTGCGCTCCCAGCACCTTGGCGATCTCGACCCGGAAGCCGTCCGTCGCGATGTTCGTGAAATTGGCACTCTGAACGCTGACGCCGGCGCCGGGAGGCGTACCGGCCCCAAAGGGGACGAAAACGTCGATGCTCAGGTCACGCTTGTTTCGGAGATGATAGGCGTTGAGGCTGATGCGGTCCGCCAGAACCGAGTTGAGCGCGGTCACCTCATAGCCCACGCTCAACTTGGTAACCCGTTGGGAGGGATACTGGATGCGAATGAACGGATCATCCGGCCGACCGATCGAGGCGGCGTCGACGTACCCGAAGCCCGCGTTGTCCGCGCTGTATTGGGAAATCTTGGCGAACAGGCGCTGGTGTTCGGCAAGTCCATAGCTCAGCATACCGGTGTAGTTGCCGTCGGTCACTCCGGTATCGTGGAC
>JANYKV010000078.1 GCA_025358055.1 Gemmatimonadota bacterium | reverse complement strand
CCCGCGCCGGTGCCGGCGTCGGCATAGAGCGCCATTGAATTGCTCACGAAGTACCGGAGCCCGGCACGGCCGATGAAATAGATTCCGCTGCCGGTGGAGTACCCGGTGCCGTTGAAGGAGCTGGATACGATCAAATATCCCAGACCTAATCCAACGAACGGGTCAAAGTGGTGGTCGTCGATGTGGATATGGTAGTTCAACGTGGCGCCGATCGGAATGTAGGAAAAGCTGTAGTCCGAGGAACTGATACTATTTGAGTACTTGTAGTAATCCGCGCTAATCTGGATAGCCAGGACACCATTCCCGAGGTCGGGCAGGGCCTTGATCGCCTTCTCGAAACGCCCGCCGAGGGACAACCCGGCCGAACCTATCCCTCCCAACCCGACCACGGGGCCGATGTCCGTGTAGTCGGCTGTGAATCCCGTGACATCGGACTTCTTACCCTGTGCCGATGCGTCGGTGGATCCCGCAACACTCAGCGTTCCGAGGACTAGCATGGCCAGTGACATGTGCCTCATCGTCGATCTCCATGGCAAGAGGAAGTAAAAGGGCTTCATCGACCAATGCGTAGTAGCTGGGGGAAAACCGTCATCGTCGTGAGCACCTGTTTGGATGACACCCAACTCATCCTAGACGTTAGTATCTGTCGGGAGCGGCCGGTTGGCAAGGCCCGAGCCTTTCTGGGCCAGCCTACTTCGGTTTGCCACGGGCGGCTGCCACGTGGCCGGTGTCAGCCAGTTCCGCCCGAAACTTGGCGGCTTTCTCCGGCTGCTTGAGCGAATCGTAGGCGGCTATAAGGTCCTTGCGTGCGGCCCGGAGGAAGCTCGTGTTTGGGTCCGTTTGCTTGATCAGAATATCGTAGCCGGCCGTGCTTTCCACGATCGCCTCGCCGTACCGCCCTTCCCGGAGAAGGGTTCGGCCGAGTTTGATGTGTCCGATACCGATGTTCGGATGCGTTGGCGGCAGGAGTCCGCTATAGAGCGCGAGCGCCTCGCGGAAGAGTGGCTCCGCGCGTAGGTACTGCTTGTCCGCCAGATACACGCTCGCGAGATTCCCGAGGGCGACCCCGACGAATTGATGCTTGCCGCCATAAATCGATCGGTAGATGTCCAGGACTCGCTTGGAGTACTCCTCTGCCTGGTCCAGTTTGTCCTGCATTTGGGCGATGCTGGCTAACTCGTTCAATGTGGTCGCTACCGCGGTATGCACCGGTCCGTATGTCCGTTCGCGAATCGTCAGGGCCCGCCGGAGCACTTCGACCGCCTCGTCGAACCGCTTCTCGAAATAGAGGGTTCGGCCGAGCTCAGTAAGCGCGGCGGCGGTTTTGGGGTGGTCCTTGCCATACCATGACTCGGTGATTTCCACCCCTTGCCGGTAGAGTCGCTCGGCTTCGGCATAGTGGCCCTGCTCGTGCTGAATGCTGCCGAGATTCATCAGGTCCTCGGCCACGAGCGGGTGCCGATTACCGTAGCGTTGGCGGTTCATCGCCAACACCCGGCGGTTGAGGGAATCTGAGATCGGGTAGTGGCCGGCGTAGAAATGCACGTTTGCCAGCTCGCTCAGATGGAGGGGGAGGTCCGGATTGTTCTTACCGCCGGCTGTGTCTCCCTGAACGACCCCTTCCAGGACCCGGATTCCCTCATCGTAGGCGCCTTTCTCTTCGAGCACCCGGCCCAGGGCCATTGACGCTTCGACCACGGAGGGGTGGTCGGGTGGGAGGGAAGCCTTGGTCTTCGCGAGCCCCTCTCGGATGAGCTCGAGCGCCTCGTCGAGCTTCGATTGGTCGATCCGCAGCTGTCCAAGCGCCACAAGACTCTTCCCCACGTCGGGATGCTCCGGTCCGAGCAGCGTCCGCCGCTCCGCGAGCGCTTTCCGCAAGAGGCTGTCCGCACGCTCCAGCTTGCCCATCTTTTGAAACACACCCCCCAGCGTTTGGTACATTTCGGCCTGCACCTGCGGCTCTCGGTCGAGTGCCGCCGCCTGCTGCACGCCCGCATCGAGTAAGGTGACCACGCGCAAACTATCCGCCGGCGCCACCGCGTCCTCACCGCCTTGAAACAGATTGAGAGTGAACCGCTGGATTCGCGCGGTGCGGGCCACCTCGGCAAGGGCCGTGTTTCGGGCAGTCGTCAGCCGTATCGTGTAAAACACCACAAGGCCGATGACGGACGCCACTCCGAGGCTGGCGGTGGTGACCGGTCCCCGGTTGCGCCGGATGAACTTGCCGAGCCGATAGCCGACGCTATCCGGCCTGGCCTCGAGCGGCTCGCCCTCCAAATAGTGATCGACGTCGCGGACGAGCGCGTCGACGGTGCGGTAGCGCCGCTCCGGATCCTTATGCATCGCCGTGAGGCACAGCACGTCGAGGTCGGCCCAGGCCGCCTTGGAGAGCGTGCGGACCCAGGGATTGCCGCCCGTCCGGTCCGCGACCGCAAGGGCCAGGGCGGAGGGCTTTTCCGGCTTCCGTCGGACGACGAGGTCGGCGATCTCGCTGGGGGTGTGATTGGCGAGATCAAAAGGAAGCCGTCCGGCCAAAAGCTCATAGAGGACGACACCGAGCGAATAGACATCGCTGCGCACGCCGACCGGCGCGCCGCGGATCTGTTCCGGGGAGGCGTACGCGGGCGTCATCAACCGGAGCCCAGTCTGAGTTTGCTCGGCGGGGAGGTCGAGGCTCTCCAAGTGCTTCGCGATGCCAAAATCGAGCAGTTTCACGGTCCCGTCGCTCTTCACCAATATGTTCGACGGCTTGAGGTCGCGGTGGATCACGGCGTGGGTATGGGCGTGCTGCACCGCGTCGCACACCGCCCGGAACAGTCGCAGTCGCCCCTGGATCGACGACCCCCGAGTGCTGCAATACTGGGTAAGGGGAACCCCCTCCACATACTCCATAACGAACCACGGCGTCCCATCGGGTAGGGCGTCGGCGTCATACAGCTGGGCAATGGAGGGGTGATTGAGCTGGGCGAGGGTTCGCTGCTCGCTGGCGAAGCGCTCACGTCGGGCTGGTGAGAGCCACGCATCGCGGAGAATCTTGATGGCGGCCCGGCTACCGAGGTCCTCCCGCTTCGCGAGATAGACCACGCCCATCCCGCCTTCGCCGAGCATCTCCAAAATCTGGTAGGGGCCAAATCGGGCCTGCGGCGCGACTCCTGGGGTTGGTTGTGAAATTACCCCCGCGGCGACGGCCGCCACGTCCCGATCGAGCACGAAATCGCTCCGAGCGTCGGCCTCCAGCATCGCCTTCACTTCGGCCACCAGACTGGGATCATCCCGGCACTGCACTTCGAGAAACGAGGCCTGCTCCGCCGCGATGAGATCCGCCGCGGCGTGGAAGAGTGACTGAAGCCGGTCCCACCGTGCGCTGTCCATCAGCCTCCTCGTTCCTCAGCGACCACGCTGAAGTTCCTGGGCGAGCCAGGCCTTGGCCGCCCGCCAGTCGCGAAGAATTGTCGCTTCGGACACCCCCATGAGATCCGCCGTTTCGGCAACATCGAGGCCACCGAAGAACCGGCTCTCCACCATTTGGGCTTGGCGTGGGTGCATTCGCGCCAAGTCTTCCAGGGCGGCGTCGAGGGCCAGAAGCTCATCGGCGGTGGTGGTCGACGCCTCGAGAGAGTCATCAAACGTGACGACCGCGAGACCGGCGCCGCGCTTGTCGGCCCCGCGCCGTCGAGCCGCGTCGATCAATATTTGCCGCATGGCCCGAGCGGCAATCCGCTTGAAGTGGAGGCGCGACGTCGCACGAAAGGTGGGCGAGTTGGCGAGTTTGATCCACGCCTCGTTCACCAGGACGGTCGGCGTAATCGTGGCACTCGGATCGCCGCGGCGCACCGCTCCGGCCAGCCGGCGGAGTTCCTCATACGCCACACTGAACAGCTCATCCAGCTCTCGTCTGTCGTCCGCCATCTACCCATCCGCGTTCGGGACGCCCCTACACTCGCCGGGACAGGAGGACTCTTTGTTCGGGGATGACGGTTTTCATCACCGCGCCACGCAAAGGGAAATGACAGGCCGCCGCTCGTACCATGAAGTGGCCTGGAGGATCGTTTGGCCCTGATAGACTATCACCCGCCCGAGCGGATACGCAAGCGCCAAGCACTAGACTAGTCCGCGCCAGACCATCGGAGGTGTCCTCCATGACTGAGACCCGTGCCCCGAACCCATGGGTGAGACTGGACAAGCACGATGTCATCGGTGCGTTGAACGCGGTCGGTTCGCGGGATCCCGACATCTTGCATGCCCGGAAGGCCACCCTCCTCGCCCCGTTTCGGATACCACGATTCGTGGGGGTGTGTTTGCTGGTGGCCGGAGGCATAGCGACAATTACTCACCTAAGTATCATCATGGGAGTTCCAGCCATCCTCGCCGGTGGCTGGATTCTCTACCTTACCTCGACCAACGTTGCAGCGGTAGAGGCCGGGTACGTCGAGTATCTCAAGTCATTTCCGTACTAACCCGGTGTCCCCGACTCGTCCGGGCCCGCAGCGTTCACACCCCAAAGTCATGACGGGTTCCCGCACGCGTTTGCGCAATGCCGGGTGAACCCTCCTCCTCCACTTCGAGTACGCCTTCAAGGAGCTCTTATGCGGTTTGGAATCGTGCGACAGGCGCTGACTGCCAGTGTCACGGTCGCGGCCTCCTGCATGCTGGTGGTCGGATGCAGTTCGAGTAGCGGTGGAACGACGACGCCGGGTGACAAGGGAGCAATTGCGATCGGGCTCAGCGCTAGCAGCGCCAGCATCCAACAGGGCAAGTCCGCCTCGATTACAGCGACGCTGACTCGGAGCGGGGGGTTCACCGGTGCGGTCAATCTCACTGTGGAGGGTGCCCCGGCGGGGGTGACGGGAGCGATTACGGACGTCGCAACATCGGGTGGGACGACCACCGCGACGGTGACGATTCAGGTGGCCGTTTCGACCGCGCCCGGAACGTACAATCTGACGGTGCGGGGAACCGGAAGCGGAGTGTCCGATGCAACCGCAACGTTTACGCTCACCGTCACTGCCGCTCCGGTTGCGGCCTATACCATGGCGCTCGCTCCGACAACCATTTCGGTCGCTCAGGGCGCGAGTGGCACTACCCAAGTGAGCCTGACTCGGACCAACTACACGGCAGCCGTGAACTTGACGCTGGAAGGGGTGCCGGCGGGGGTGACGGGTTCATTCAACCCGGCGGCGGTCACCGAGAACTCCTCGACGCTCACTATCTCAGTCGGGGCCAGTGTCACGGCGGGTTCGTACCAACTGACGGTGCGGGGAAAAACCCCTGATCTCACGGACCGGACGGCGGTGCTGACGCTCACCGTCACCGCCGTGGCGGTCGGGAGCTACGCGTTGTCGGCGCAACCCACGGCCCTCAACCTGGTCCAAGGCACCGGCGGCAACTCCACCATTACCATCGCCCGGTCCGGGGGCTTTGCCGGTAGCGTGGCGCTGACCGTTGAAGGGCTTGTCACGGGCCTCACGGCCACCCTCACGCCCGCCAGCACCACCGGTACCAGCTCAACACTCGCTGTCTCGGCCGCGTCAGGGTTGGCTGTGGGCAACTACACTCTCACGGTTCGCGGCACCGCGTCCGGTCTAACCGATCAGACCACCATCGTGCAGGTCGCGGTCTCGGCGCCGAGCAATGGGAGCGGGAACGTTTCCATCAGCCTGTCGTGCCTCTCACCGATTTGGTTCGCGTACCAGGACGGCAACGGACCGTGGATTCAAGTCAACCCCACGGCGGGCGTGTATCACTTCAACATCACCGCGGCCATCGGTGGTTTCGCCTATGTCCGTAAGCCCGGTAACACGGTCATCGCCATCCAATACATGAGCAAGGCACAGCTCACCGCCGGGCCGCTGGTCTTCTGCGGAGCCACGACTCCCACCACGAAGACCATCAACGGCACCGCGGCCGGCTTAGCCTCCGGAGACTTTGCCCAGATCTGGATGGGCCAGGGGAGCGCGTTCGTCAGCAGCAACGGACCGTTCTCGATGACCAATGTCGCGGACGGGGTCCAGGATCTCGTGGCGTACCGGCACAACACCACCGCGGATGCGCAGGGCAATCCGACGCCGGACCGCGGCCTCATCCGTCGCGATCAGAACATCGCGAACTTCGGGTCGGTGGGCACGGTCGACTTCGCGAGCAATGAAGGATTCGATCCGGTCTCAGCCACAATCACGCTGACCGGCACGGCGATGGGCGACCAGCTCTCGCACAGCATGAACTACTACACGGGTAGCTGCCAGGTGGCCGGATTGTATCTGAGGGGCGGGACCGTCCTGCCGACCCTAACGGCGTACGGTGTTCCGGGCTCCTCGCAGCGGGCCAGCGACTTCCACGGTCTCAGTTTCGGGGCCTCCACGTCGACCCCAGGGCAGCCGGTCACGCGGTCCACCCGGTTCGTCCAGCAAATCGTCCACGCGATGGCGGACATGACCATCCAGATGCCGGCCGCGTTGCCGACCCCAACGCTATCGTCCCCGTCAGCGCCGTACACCCGATTGCAGGTGACGGAGACCATCCCCGCCGATTACCAAGCGGGTGTGTCGTTCCAATACGCCGACGCGACGAACGGTCATTCGGTCGCGATTATCGCGAGCGCCGGCTGGACCGCAGGCGTACCGGTCACGTACGGGCTGCCCGACTTTACCTCAACGAGCGGGTGGGACAACTCGTGGGCGCCGCCCCCAGGCTCCACCGGTAGCTGGTCGCTCAGCGCCACCGACTTCCTTTTCGCCGGCGGCATCCTATGCCAGGAAGGGAACCACACCAGGGTGGGGTCCGTCATCGGCAGCTATTGATCGGGGGGCAGTGAGTCGTAGAGGAGTCACACTTGTGACGGGCGTCGGACGGTTCCGGCGCCCTTTGCATTGCTCCATGATCGCGAATCCTTGTGGCTGGAAGGGCTGTTAAGTTTGTGGCTCGCACATCCCCACCAATGGAGGCTCCGTGGCTGGTTTCACCGGATTTGCCCCAGCGGCACAACGGTTTTTTCGAGATCTGAGCCAGAACAACAACCGCGAATGGTTTGAGCGGAACCGCGACGTGTACGAGGCGCAGGTTCGCGAGCCGATGAAGGCGCTGGTGGAAGCGCTCGATGTCCGATTAGCGTCGATCATCCCGGAAATTACCGGTGACCCCAAGAAATCCTTGTTCCGGATCCACCGGGACATCCGGTTCTCGAAGGATAAATCGCCCTTTAAAACCAATGCGGGCTGCTGGTTCTACCATCGCGATGCAGGGCGCGGTGTGGGACAAGACGCGGAGAGCGGCGGGGCGGGGTTTTACTTCCACCTCGATGCGCGAACGAGTTTCATCGCGGGCGGGATCTGGATGCCGCCGCGCCCCGCCCTCAACCGAATCCGCGACGCCATCGTGGCGCGCCAGAAAAGCTTCGAGGCAATGCTTCGGGCCCCGGGGTTCCGCCGGCGTTTCGGCTCTTTGGAGAGCGAGTCCATGCTGGTTCGCGTCCCGCGTGGTTTTTCGCCGGACCATCCCGCCGCCACTCTGCTTCGGTTCCAGTCGTTCACGGTTGGACGCGATCTCTCGATCGCGGAGATCCGGACCACCCGGCTAGTGGATCGTCTTACGGCCGACTTCAAGACGATGGCGCCTTTCATCCGCTGGCTCAACGGGGCGCTAGGGCACTCCGAGATGATTCGTCCAACGCGCCGCTGAGCTTGAGATTCCTCGGTTGCTCGCTTCCTCGGAGCGACATCGTTGATGTGTTGGTAGGTTGCAGGGAAAAGGCCTCATGATGTCTCACGATATTGTGTCATCCCGAGCGTAGCGAGGGATCTCGAGGCCGGCCGTAGTCAGATCGTTGGCCTTCGAGCTTGAGATTCCTCAGTCGCCACGCGCCATCGGAATGACACCAATCCAACTTTCAGGACTCGTCCATAGCTCGCGCTATGTCACCCGTTCGAGCCCGCGCCGCACGCCATCACGGACCAGATCAGGGTACGGGCCTGTCGGCAAGGTTTCGAGGTGTGCCAGCGCGAGACTGTAGTACCTCCGCGCTTCATCCAACTCGCCGACCGTTTCGTACGACTGCCCTAGGTTGAGATAGAGCGACGGAAAAAATCCGGTGATGCGGTCATCACCCACCGACTGGGCGAGGCGAAGGGCCTCCTGGTTCCACTGCAGGGTTTCCGCGGTCGTGTCCTGATGGCGGGCAAGATAGTGTGCGGCCATACACCCGTCATAGTCGTCTTTACGGTCCGCCCACGCTCGCTCAAACAGCACCCGGGCGTCCGCGCCGCGCCCTTCGCTCTCCGCGCCCATACCTTCTACCAGCAGCTTCACGACTGGGTTGTTCGGGTCCATGCACACTCCTCTCCTTCGCGCGCGAGGCAACCCAAGCATCAAAAATCAGGGAGCCGGAGGTCAGTCGAACTTCTCGGGCTCTACCGCGTGAGATTCCCGAGCCGCTTCGGTGCGACGAGGCGGTAGCTCTTCCCCACCAGTTCATTCACTTCGGCCCAGCGGATCCTACCCACGTCCAACCTTAGGCCAACCCAGCCCCGGGGCCCGATGTACGCGGGAAGGAAATACCGTTCATCGTGGGCCGCCATCTCCGCGTTTTCACCCGGCATGACCTTTGTGCAGAGCGACACTATGCCATCGCCATGGTGATTGTCGAGGTAGTAGGCGAAGACTTTCTTGCGGACGAGAAAGCTCGCGTGGTCACCGGTGTCTCGGCGGCTCGTTTCAGGAAGCTTCAGGCACAGGTTTGTGAGGCGGGTGAGCCGAGGGTGCTCGCGATTGGGGCCGATCATAGCGCCACCCCTTCACCCGAGCGGGTCAGTGCTTTGTGGTTGTGGGTCGAAGCGTGGTTCTCGCAGTACTAAGCGGCGGGTCATGGTGTTCATCCGTTGTCGGTGGAGGTCATGAACCGACTCTTGCAAAAAAAGCCGACTAGGCTCAGCAGCAGACCGCACAGCGCGCCGAACAATCCCAGCAACGCGAAGGACGGCAAACGGCTCAGGAGCGAGGCGGCCCCACCATATCCCGCGATCATGAAGACGAAGGATAGCGCGAATCCGTACGCGGCCCCGGTCAGGGTCGGTTCACCTTTCCGACTCGCATACCCCAAAACAAGTCCTGCGATCGTCCATGGGATGAGACACAACCACGAGCCCACGAAGAGATATCGCGCGCCGAGAAATCCCAACAGCGACCCGACTGAGAGTACGAGCAGGATCCGTGGGATGCGAAGGCTCATTTGGCGTTTAGGAGCGGCGTGAAGTCATCGGGGAATGAATTTCTGGATCCGCATGCCCAGTGCGTCCGCGACGTAGACCGCGCCGTCCGTGCCGACGGCGATGTCATGCCCGATCTTGAACTGCCCATCGTAGTTGCCGAACCGGCCGAACGCCGCGTCGATCTTCCCATCGAGCGTGAGCCGGAGCGCTCGCGAGCGGTCGGGTAGGGTCGCGGGCTGGTCACCCCCGTCGATGACATACGCCTTGCCACCCGATCCAATGGCCACTCCGTATGGGCGGCCGAGTTCCGTTTCTTTCCACTGGGCGATGAACCGTCCCGCAGAATCGAATACCTGAATTCGCGCGTTCCCCCGATCAGCGACGTACACGCGCCCTTTGGCGTCCAGGGCGATTCCATGGGGAAGATTGAACTGCCCCGGGCCGGACCCATTGGTGCCCCACTGAAACTGGAAGTGTCCGGTCGCCGAGAACTTGGCGACCCGCGTGTTGACGTACCCGTCGCTTACATAGAAACTGCCGTCCGGGAGCACGGCGATGTCGGTCGGGAGGTTGAAATGTGCACTATCCGCGCCGGGTACTCCCGCGGTACCAACCGTCAGAAGGAGCTCGCCTTCATGCGTCAACTTGAAGACCTGGTGCAGCGCGACGTCTGTGAGCCACACGTTGTCGTGATCGTCGATCGTAAGACCATGGGGCATGATGAAACGGTCTGCGCCCCAGCTGGCGACCTGGGCACCGGTCTTGCCGTCGAACACCGCGACCGTCGCCGGATGGATGGGGGCGGTGGGGAAGGGTGTGGTCCATTCCCGCCCAGCGCGATGAAACACAAAAACGTGGTTGTGAGAATCCACTCCTACCCCGGTCGCCTGCCCCAAGGCGTACCCGTCCGGAAGCACCGGCCAGCCATGCACGACTTCATAGTCGGCGTACCCGCGACTCTCGAGGCGCTGGGAAGTGCTCAAAGTGTCCGGTCCGTTTCCTCGGCCCGCGAGAAGAGTGAGCACCACGAGCACGGCAAATTGAAATGAGGCCATCGGAGCACCGGTTGGAAGTAGTTGAGCACCAAAGCGAGTTCAAACGTCAAGTCGCCGCTCATACGGGACTTCTTCTCCGAATTCCAGGTTCCGCCGAAGGACCCGGAGGTACATCGCCCAACAATAGCAGGAGGTGCGCCAATGATCGTTGGCCGTTGGCCATCCGGTATGGTAAAACTGAACCTGGGTCGTGCCCGCGCGCTCCACCAAACGAAATCCGATGCGCGTTCCGAGCCAGTCCGGGTCGGCCTGGGTCATTTGGAGCTCCAGTGCCGCCCCAGGAACCCATTTCGTCACCCGCGCGCGCCAATCATACCCTGGGCCGAACCCGAGGTCGAACTCGGTTCCCTCACCTCCGTACCCGCCGGAGGTCTTGGTCCACCACGTGTCGAGTCCCCGAGGCGTGGCGAGGGCCTCAAACACCCGCATCGATGGTGCCTGGATGGGGAAATCGTGAAAGATGTCCGCCATAGCTCCTCTCTGTACAACTCAAAGAACCGCAATGGATCCTCGAGAGATTTCGTAGCGCATCAGCCCACTCCGCTGATCGCGAGCGACGGCCACGAACCCGGCCTTTCGCAGGACGCCCTGGGAAGCGGCCAGTCCGGCATGAGTGGTGGCGCTGATGACGTCTACCTTGGCATCGAGGAACGCTCGGGCAACGAGGGCCTGGACCGCCTCGGTCGCGTACCCTTGTCGCTGATGTTCGGCGGCGATGGCATATCCAATCTCCACCACTCCGTCGTCGTTCGGTGGTTCAAGATAGCCTGCCACACCGACCAAATCGGGTTTCTTTCGGGTGGCAGACCGAAGCAACACGTAGTGAAGGGTCCAAGGAGCTGCGCCCGGATCGGTCTCCAAACGATGGCGGATCCGCTCGACATCATCGGGCTCAAACACCGGGGGAGGCCAACTCGAGGGCACCTGCGCCCCCACCGCTTGAGCGACGGCCTCGTGACCCTGAGCCTCCGCGAAACACAGCTGAACCGTTGCCGGTGTGAGCTGGAGTCGTTCCGTTAGCATCGGGCTGAGGACTCCTCGGGCAGGGAGGCGCGAGCGATCGTATGATGAATGTGGGGTTCGATCTTGCGCCCACTGGTCGCCGCTGGGCTTGAGTGGATCCGATTCCGATCCGCGCGACGCGAGTACGCGATAGGCGAGGGGCCCTGGAAACAGAATGTAGGTAGTGGGACGAGAGTCCTCAATGGTCGCGGGTCCAGATGAGTACGAGGCCACACGTGAAGCCGGTCGCGGTGAATTCGATCGGCGCTTCAGCCGCGCGTCGGTAGATTTCGATGCCACCCAAGTCCGAGACTGGATAGCGAGCCAAGTCGAAGTCCCGAATGCGGATGCCATCCACCACGATTTGCATTCGGCATCCGCTGGTTGCTAAAACATATTCCCTGAAGCCCCTCGCCTCCACCCGCAGCCCGCGCTCGCGAAGCAGGTCGGCGAGCCTCTTGTCGTCACTTTCCCTGAGCACGGAATCGGCGATGAAGGTGCCAAGGCCGTGTTCTCGTCGTCGCTCGAACTCCTGCAAGCGGCCGGAGTGCTGGCGCGGGGCGGTCACGTATATGGTTTCGAGCTCGGGTACCCACGCCTCCATTTCGATTTCCACAACCAGACTGTCTGCGGCCTCGATACGGAGCGACGTGATAGCGCTTTTGAAACCGATCCGTCGAACGCGAAGGGCATGGACGCCAAGCGGGATGTCCGCGAGCCGAAATTCGCCTGAGTCGGTCGTCGTGGACACGCGCTTGAGGTCTTCGATGATGACATCGGCGCCGGCAAGCGGATGCCGACTCTGGCTGGCAACGATACGGCCTTTGAGCACCGCTTGGGCGAGCCCGGCATGAGGCCAAACGCCAACCAGTCCGACCCCGACCATGAACCGGTGGAACGCACGCCGGGTCCGGTTGCTCGACAAAGGCACCGCGCACGACCGGACGTTGTGGAGAGCGGTACGAACCCATTGAACGGAGTTTACCGATCCTCGCACAGCGCGAAGAAAAGACCATGACCGCCAGCCTCGGCTCGCTGCTGGATTCTTCGGAAGGATGAGAGGGCTCCTTGGTAATCCGACATCCATGACGGCAGCTGCGCGGGCGTGAGCACCGGATCCTCTCCCCGATGGAGAGCCGTCTGCCGCCAAACGTTTTGACAACGCTGTGCGATGTGAGCCTCCGTCACCGCGGCAATCGCCGGTCCAATCGCGAGAACCGTGGGGCTCAGGCAGCCAGGCGTCGAGTGTCACCGAGTCGTGCTGAAAGGCGACCAGCTCCTGATCGGACACGGGATAAATATGTTGGCTAATACCCATTTGGCCCCTGGTGAGGCAGCCCCGAGAGAGGATCTCGGGAGCTGGTTAGCGGTGCTCCGGGCCAAAGCGGACGCTAGCAGTTGCCACAAAGATCTCGCGTAAAAAGCTGAGCAAGGCCCCGATGAACGCGCACATGGCCATGATGAAGAGGATGACGATGAGCGCCGACAGGTCCGTCGACAGGAGTGCGCCCGCAAACAACGCGACAATGACGACGCAAATCAACAACGCACATGCGGTCGACAGGGTTATCGCGCGGTGGATCAACTGCGCCCGGCGAGACAGCGTCCGTAGTTCGGCCTCGGCGTCCGTCTTGTTAGGCCCCAACGCAACGGCCGGGGCCTCCAAGTACCGCGCTCGATCAATGATGCGTGACAGCCGGTTCGTGAGGACCGTGAGGGTCACTCCAACGCCGGACACGAGAAATACCGGCGCGACGGCGAGCTGGATGACGCGGGCAATGTCGGTGACTCGAGAATCGGCTTGCATAGGCACCCTGGTAAGGAATACTGGGATCGGACAAGGCGCGCTCCGCCACCGCGGTACGATCAATCGGTCCTGGAAGCCTAATGCCACCAGTGGCGCTCTCTGGGTTTTCGGGTGCGCCGCTTTCTTAGGGAGCGGCCAGCGCCGCGTTCGGCATATCCGTCAGGAACATATGCCCCGGGCTATGCGTGATCATGAATGCCGGTTTCGAAGCGAGCGCCACGGCCTGCGGTGTTACGCCACAGGCCCAGAAGACGGGCACGTCGCCCCGTTCCATCTCTTGTGCATCACCCCAATCCGGCCGGGTGATGTCCTTGATGCCGATGGCGGCCGGGTCGCCCACGTGGATCGGTGCGCCGTGGGCGCTGGGAAAGCGCGCGCTTGCCGTCACTGCAGCCGCCACCATGGAAGCGGGGATCGGCCGCATGGACACCACCATAGGACCGTGAAAGATACCCGCCGGGCGACACTCGATCGACGTACGCCACATGGCGACATTCTGTCCCCGATTGATGTGCCGAAGCGGAATGCCGGCCTCTAAGAGGGCCCACTCGAAGGTGAACGAGCATCCGAGGAGGAACGCCACGAGGTCGTCGCGCCAATACGGCGTCACATCGGTCACCTCTTCAGCGAGGGCGCCATCGCGATAAATCCGGTATCGCGGGATGTCGGTGCGTAGGTCCGCGCCAGGGGCCATCCCGACTGGGTCGGCGGAGCCGGCGTCGGTCACTTCGAGGAGCGGGCAAGGTCGTGGGTTCCGTTGGCAAAAGAGCAGGAAGTCGTATGCCTGCTCCTTTGGGAGCACGGCGAGGTTGGCTTGGACGAATCCCGATCCCCGCCCAGTGGTCACTCCGGTGATCCGGCCGGCCCGGATGTCCGTTCGGATGTCGCGAGGGTGTCGATGATCGATTGGCATGGTTCTGCTTTCAGTCGACGGAAAGGCAAGGTAATTCGCCCGGTCGAGGTTGCCCCGTGTTCAGTGCCATGCCCGCTTCACAGGATCGGCGCCGGGCCGAGGAGCCAGAAGAGCAGGCTGAGCGACGCGATGGCCGCGGCGAGCAGCCCCAAAACAGCGACAACGCTTTGGACGATCGCAACTCTCCGTGAATGGGGTCGGACGTAGTAGTGCTCGATGAGGCCCCAGGCACCGAAAAATGCTATCGCGGCGCCCAGCGACGCGAGAGGCCAACGTTTGGTCAGAAGCGGAAGGGTGATGCCCAGCCCGATACCGATTGCGGTAAGAATCTTGAGAAGGCGCGGACTCGCTCGGGATGCCAAACGCGCGAGGGCGACGTCAATTGGTTCTGGCGAACGGCTGGTGTCGGATCTCGGTTTTGGGAGGTCGACGCGCTTGAGGACTTCCGGCTCGATGGTGTTGGGTTGCGGCTGCGGCGCCCATTTTGACATACACGTGCCCCTCAGGCGATTGAGACGTAGGATTCGAGGTACCCGCGTGCCGCAGATGGGAACATGGTCATTCTAGTAAGGCTAGCCGGGACGCGCCAGGAAGCCGCCCGTCTCACCCTCTCGGTTGGATCACAAGGGATCAGCGTCTCGAAGGGGCGGCGTTCTCGCCGGTGCGCGTCCAGATGACGACCGCGCCACATCCGAAATTAGTGCCGCCGAACTCTGCAGGTAGCTCACTGGAGCCACGGTACACCTCGATCCCTTGAACGCGATCAACTCGGTAATCGTCGATATTGGGCGGATCGGGTTGCCCCGTAGCCCAGAGGAGGGTGCCATCGACGATCACCGCCATGTAACACGCATCGGGGTAGCCGACGGTGGAGCAGAGGCTCGCCGGTGCTCTGCCCTCCGAGCGACCGGACGCCGCCGCGAAACCGCCACCGCAGCGCGAGGGCCGAGTCATGAAGCGTATGTTGCCACCGCGCCTTAGGACGTTGGTGAGTTGGTAGTTTTCCAGTTTCTGGAGATCGGCGCGGGTGACGAAATGGCCAAATCCCATTTTCCGTCGCCGCTCGAATTCTTCCATCTTGCCGCTCAGAACCTTCTCGGCCGGGGCGGTTACGGTGATGGGAGCGAGGCGCTGCGACTCGATTGCCACGGAGAACTCGACCGTCAGCGTGTCATGGCCATTGAATTCGCCGGAGACACTGAGGGGCTGGTGACCGATGTGTCGGACGATGATGTCGTGGACTCCGGCCGGAATGCGATCGATGGAAAACCGACCCAACCGATCCGTGGTCGCTTTCAGTCGGAGACTGGTGAGAAGCACGTCCGCACCGGCGAGCGGCGTCTTCAGGGAATCGACCCGCACGACGCCGGTCAGCACGGATTGGCCTTGGCTTGGCGCCGGTCGACCGACCAATACGCACGCCAAGACGACACCCCAATGCAATTGGGGCGAAGGGGTCCACGCACCGATCCGGAGCTGCCGCACCCTAGCTCACCTTCCGAACCAGCAGAGTCCCGGGATGAAGTGACCCGAAGGTGACGATCGTCCAGAATAGGCTGGCCACTTGGTTGTCCAGGCGGCGAACCAACGGGCAGCCTTCTAGTGCAAAGATGTCGCGGTACTGTCGGAAGTGCCGGATGTCGTCGACGAGGCAGAATCCGCCTGGTTTGAGGACCCGGGCGATTTCTTGGATGGCGCGATCGCGGTCCGCCGCTTCATCGAGGTTGTGAATTGCGGCGGACGACAGCACGACGTCGAAGCTATCGGACGGGAAGGGAAGTTGACGCATGTCCGCTGTGTCGACTCGGACGTGAGCCGCCACGCCCTCCGCCATGGCATTCGCGAGGGTGGCGTCCGGCCGATTATTGGACAGGTCCTGTGCCCGCCAGATATCGACCCCCGTCGCGCGCCCCGTCGTCAGTCGTTTTGCCGCGCCGATCAACAAGAGTCCCCGCCCACACCCAACGTCGAGGACCTGCTCATCACCGCTCCAAGGTATCTCCGCCAATAGCTGTTCGCGCCGACGCACCTTGCCCACCCGGCTGCTCCAGATCATGAACAGGCCCATGAGGGTGAGGGCGATACCCGGGCCTAGTCCAAAGGAGAACAGCGGCAACCGGATTCCGATTGTCGCGCTCGGTGTCCAGCGAGCCTCGGCGGGAAGCCAACGGAGGCGAACTCCCGCTGCGATGACTAGTCCGAGGCTTCCAACCAGCAAGAGGTTGCGGACGACAGACGGGGCATCGAGGCCATAGTTGGGACGGCGCATCCTACCGTTCATCATACAACTCAGATTCGGATACCGGGGCAACGGCGCTTTCCCCGCCGCTCCGATTCGCGCGGACTCGGGCTGAAAACATTGCTCCTCGGGCCAGACGCGCGGGGGCGAAGCACAAGAAGTCCGTCGCCTTCACCATATCATCGTCGACCGCTTCCATACCACCACGCATAAAGTACGTAGACCTGTGAGCCTGTTGACCCGCATGCCCAAATAGATCACCACTAAATCAGGGTACCCGGACAAATCGACGGTGCGGCGATCGACCTTGGTTTCCACGGCATCTCCTCCTGGCGGCATGCGATATACTGGCTCCCTGGGAAACCTATGCGCGGCCCGATGGGGTCGGACTGCTCGCGGTTCGCAGCTGGTCCGAATCGTGGTTCAAGCGCCGTCACGTTGCGGTCAGATGTGAGCCCACGCCCCGATTTCCGAGCGGCCGATGATGACGCCGCCGATCGAGTTCACCTCCCGTCGCATTCGCTCGGCCAAGGTGGCAATCTCAATCTCAGCGGCCGTCACCACACCCAGCCGTTCCATTGTTGGCACTAGGCTGGCCGCCATATCGGCGATTGCTTGCAGCCAATCCATACACTCCGCGCCGCCTCCTATGAAGGTATGCATTCGCATCGACGGCGCCGGCAGACCCGCACCGACGAACGCCTGGTGCAGCCGATGGGTCATGTCCGCTTCGGTGCCGACCAGGCGAAAAGTCTTCGCAATCCATTGGCAGCAGCAGTCGTAGGTCGGCGCCGGCGGACGCGATCGCACACTGGTCAGATCAGGCTCGTGGAAGACCATCGCGCCACCCGGTCGCAGCTGTTGCGCAAGCTGGTGTACCATCGCCGCCATGTCCGCTTGAAATACCAGGACGTACCTCCCGACGACGGCGTCAAAGGGCCGGTCAAACGCCATCTCCGCGGGATTGCCTTCGCGGAAAGACACGTTGGGCAATCCTTTGGCCTCGGCCCTTTTGGTCGCTGCCCCAACCGCCGCTGCGGCCGTGTCCGTGCCGATCACCTCGCCAGTTTCGCCGACCAGGTCAGCTGCCAGGAACGCCACGTCGCCGGCCCCGCTGCCGACATCGAGCACGCGCATGCCCGGGCCGATCCCGGCTTCGCGGAAGAACTGTCGCGTGACTGGGCCGATGAGGCGTTCTTGGGCACTCAGGCGTTCCAACTCCCGATCTGAATGACCGAGCGCGTAGGCCGGGTATTCCATCTCCATGCTCCCTGGGTGTGTATCGGTCAGCCTACCAGAATTCAGCGAACGCTTCCGTCACTCTCGGTACATCCGAATGACCCATCGCGGGCCCCGCCGCTCCGTGACTACAGTCAAGGGCCCCCGCCAGGTTCCGTTCACTCCAGCGGTATCCACCAAAGTCACATCCCACACGGCCGTCACCACGGCATGATCAAGGTCGAGGAGTTGGGTGTCACTGTTGCGAGGCGTTATCCGTCGCTGGGTTGCTGGTAGAGGCCAATCACGTTGCCAGCGGGATCGCGGAACCTCGCGGTCACCTCCGGTGCATCCGCGCCGATCGGTTGTACGAGTGCGCCTCCGTTGGTAATGACCGCATCGATGGTGGCGGCGACGCTATCAACCATGATGTAGAACAGCAGGCCGGGTTGGTCCTGCGGAGGCCGGCCGAGTACCCAGGTGCCGCTCACCTCGCCGGTCGTGTCGTCGAACGCAGTGTGGCCATTTCTCCGCTGCCTGATCCGCCAGCCGAAAACCTCCCGATAGAAGTTGGCAGACCGCTGGATACTGACTGCAGGGATCTCGAGGTAACATACCTTGCCGTTCGACAGGGTCGGGGGCATCAGGGCTCCTTTCGGTGGTTGCTTCCATTCTCTTCGTCCCCGAGGTTCGGAGAGCGATCTCTGGGCCTGGGGCGGGGACTCGGTTGCCACGCCGGCGTCCCGTCTTCCCACTGGTTGTCGGTCAATTGATGTACTTGCGCGCCGTCGTACCGCATCGCAAAGATTTCGCCATAGGGCTGCGGGCTGTCCGTGTACAGTACTTCGTCCTTGAATCCCATGCGGCTGCTGGAGAACAGGATCCACTTCCCATCGGACGACCACGCAAGATGCCCCTCGGTGCCGGGTGAGTGCGTCAGGCGTCGAAGGTCTTTGCCATCGGGGTGAATCGTGAAGACCGCAAAATCGGTTGCCACCCTACGCACGAAAGCAATCAAGTCGCCGCGCGGCGACCAGAGCGGGAAATTGTCGTAGTCCTTCGTCAGGGTGTCGACGGCGTTGTCAAGGAAATTCCTGATGCGCAGGCCAGAACCCTCCGGCCCCCTGGTCCGGTACACGAATCGCCCGCCGTCAGGGGATAGGGAGGGAAACCCGTTGTTGTTCAGTCCCGATGTCAGCGGACGGAAACCGGAGCCATCCGGCTTTATCATTGCGACTTGAGCGCCCTGCGTTGCTCCCGAAAAAAACATCCCCACTCCAAAAACGATGGTCTCTCCGTTACCTGACCACTGGGCCGCAACGGCCGTCCTGCCCTCGTCGTGAAAAATCGAGCGGGCGATCTTGGTGCCAGTCTCGATGACCACGAGATCACCGGTAGCCGCTTGGGTGGCGACGAAGCGCTCACCCGTCGGATCGAATGCTGGCAACCAGTGACTGAGGAGCAGCTCATAGCGGTCGTCGCGGCTGAACGTCTTCTGCCAGTCCGGAGTTTCGCTGGAGAGGACTCGATGATAGACGACGCTGCCACCGTCGGGGGACCACGAGGGAGAACCCACGGCTCCCGCCGGCCCCGGCTTGCCATCACCGTAGAAGATGCCTTTCACGTGAGGGTCCATCCTGACGTAGGCCACCTCGCCGGAGAGCAGGAACGCGGGAAATGCCTTCACGCCCGGCCCCGACGAGACGGGGTCGACGGCACCGGTGATCACGTCGAACGACACCAGGCGTGTTTCCCCTTCCGTTGTGGGCCCATCGGTGGGGAGCCCCGGTCGCGCCGGGCGGCCGCGATAGGCCCAGGTTTCTTCCGCAGACATACAGTACGCGATGACCCGTCGGCTATCGCGAGACCACCTCGGACTGCCGCAGAAGTTTCCATGCTCGGTAATTCGTTTGAGCTCCGAGCCGTCTGGTCGAATGAGATAGACGTCGGTCACCTGCAGGTGCTCCCAACGGCCTTTCGCCCGCTGCAGTGTGCTGCCGCGGTCCGACGAGAAGGCGATCCACTTTCCATCCGGAGACCAGGAGGGGCGGAAATCGCCGCCCGGGCCGGAGGTCAGCGGCTTCGCTTTCCGGGTGCGTAGGTCGAGGGTCCAGAGATCGGCCGTTCCGTCGGCGCGTGTAGTGACAAAGACCAGCTGCTTGCCGTCCGGAGAGAAGGCCGCCTGATCTTCATAGGCTGGGTGCTCGGTGAGCCGTTCAAGACTGGTCCCGTCCGGCTTCACCCGATAGAGGTCTGCCGAACCAGCCCGCTCGGAGGTAAACACTATCCACTGACCATCCGGCGACCAGGCCGGATTGTACGCGAGTCCCATGGACTCGACGAGAGGACGCTCCTCGGACCCATCCGCGCGCGCAACGAACACGCCGGTCAGTGTCGGCCCGAGGCGGCTGAGAACGATTCTGTGAGGCCCAGCCTGGGCTCCGGCGAGGGAGACATCGACGAGGGTCAGTGCCATCACAACGGTCCTGAGACGAGCGTTCACGGTCGGACTCCATGCTGAATGTCGGATCCGGGCAGCGCTGCGTGGCCTGCTTAGAATCCGATGAGCGGGATGAGGGCCGCCGTGCGCACTCCCCCATTGGCCAGGGCGAGAACCAGCAGAGCGAACCACATGGTGAGAGCGCGAAGCGACACGAGATTCCCCCGGAAGGGCCGCCGAACAGATGGTGGTTTGACCTGCTGGGCCGTCCGTCATGCGCCCTCGTAGCCTTCAGGTCCCAGCACGGGTTCGACGGCTGAGCATCTTCGCTGGCGGCCAGGGATAACACGGACGGTCGGCTGTGTCGTCCGCTCAAGGCGTTAGCTCAGCTGCCCCGGTGGCAGGCGTCCACTTCGGAACATTCCGGCCCACAACTCCCGGCCGCTCTCGCTGAGCACCCCTAGTTCGGTCATGATCTCGCGGGCGAACTCGACGTCCGCGAGTCCAGACGCGGTGATCAATCCGCGATCGCGGACCGCTGGGGCGCTGACGTAGCTCGCGCTCTCCGCATACTCGGGTACCTGTTGGCGCAAGTAGGTGAGTCCATTGCTAGTGTGTTTCCGTCCGCGCAGCAGTCCAGCTCGCACGACAGCGGTGGTTGCCGCGCAGATCGCCGCGATTGGCACTCCGGCCTGATCCAGACGGGTAAGAGCACCGACCAATTCAGCCTCCAATGGCTGCTGTTCCCACCGGTCGCCACCGGGCAAGATGAAGACGGCGACGTCGGTCGGGTCGATAGACGGCAAGGCGCATGTCGGCTGCACCGTAAGCCCTCCCATGGATTGTACGGGCCCGATCGAAAGCCCGACGACCTCAACTCGATATTGACCGTGACGGCGAAGCTCAGCCAACGCGTGCGCCGGCTCCCAATCCGCGAACCCTGGGATGGCAAGCAGGTATACCGCTTTTGCTGGCAATAGGCCTCCGAAGCAACCAGACGTCCAGCATAAGCTGCAAGGCACGCCGCGCCTCGGCAAGCCTGAGCTTTACCAGCATCGTTTCCGCGTGCTCAGCCCGGCAGCAAAGTTTGCGCAGCTGCCCCGGGCCGGTCAGAGGCACGTTCTGCTTCGATTCCGGCAGCGCTGTGACGTCGGGGTTCTATTGTGGGCGGTACCGCGCCCCGTTCACGAAGATCAGGCCGCCGAGTTCCTCTTCACGAAAGGCACGCCAGCCCTTCGAGGTTGAGCGCCAGATCTCGCGATGTAACTGGGTGGTGATAACCGTGTCCCGAGTTCGGCCGTCGCGCTCGAGGATCAAACGCTCCCAATATTGCCACCGGAACACGATGGCACTGTCCCCAACCAACTGGACACTGTCGATGACGCTCACGATACGCTGGGTTGCGGGGACGATGCTCCAATCGCGGAGCGCGTTGGAGCGTTGTTGGGCCCGGCTGATCCTTTCGCCGGCTTCGGTCTGAATGGTCAGGCTGTCCGGGATCTGGGCCATGTAGGCCTCAATGTCCTGGCGACGGGTGGCGTCGATACCCTTTACGGTCTCGACGACAATGCTGTCCCTGACCACCACTGCTCGAGGGCGGGCGGGTGCAGCTTGGCACCCAGTCCCAAGGGGTCCCATCATGAGCGTAAGGACGGTGATCCGATGGAAGCAGCTCGGGAGGCAGTGTCTCACGGGGACCTTTTGTTGGGGAATGCGTGTTAGATCGGGCTCTCGGGGGAAGGGTTGCTCACACGTTTCAACGTCTCAGACCGCCAACGGTAGGAATCGCCCGAGGACCTCCCAGGCCTGCGGCCGGCGCCAACCCGAGGGGACCATTGTCGGCGCGGTGGCGGGCGCACCGAGGCCTCGTTGGGTCCGGCCTCCTTGGGTCGCCGTCGGCTACCGGCTCACTCGACTCCAGGTGATCGTCCGAGTCACTGGGGTGCCGTCTGCCGCCCGGGCATCGAAGTGAATCCACAGCGTGTCACCCAGAATTCGGAAGTGGCGCACGAGTCGGCGACCGATATCCCCTGGTGCTAGGGCCGCCTCCGGAACGTGCGTCACGGTCCCGGCCCCTGGATCGACCTCGTAATGGCCGAAGTAGGCGTCGTAGTCACCTATGCCGGCGCTCGCGCTTGAACTTGGCGTGTTGGCCCTCGCGGGCGTGGGGCACGTCAGGGCGGTCCGCCCGCGGGCCATTAACTGGGCCGCCACATGGCCGGTCGAATCGTAGATCAGGACCCCGCGAGGATCAGCGCCCAGCTTGGGTTCAACGCTGACTCGGCCGGCAGAGTCCCGGTCGAGGCGTGACACGAGTTCCCAGGTGCCGATGAGGTCCTGCCGCGGAGTTTGGGCGGAGACGACGCTGCCGCACAGGATGACGAGGGTGAGTGTAACGAGGAGGTTCTTCATGGTGAGACACTCCGATCGCGATGAGAAGGCGCTCGTACGGACCACCGTTTAACTCCCCCATGTCAGACGTCGATTTCCCCTGCGCACCCTCGTCTCACGAACGATGCGAAACGCGGATACATCCCTGACGCCTGATTCGAACACTGGGTCATGGATGGCGGCGGAGCGCGGCTGGCGGAACCCATTCGCAAGATAGACTCGTGGGGCTGGTGCCCACACTTCTCCACATTCCGTATGGCTTGGCCTGAAACGCTGGTGAACCTAATTCCAGGCCCCTCGCCCTCGACGCCGACGACTTCGTCAGGTAACATCCACTCGACCTATCCCAAGAGGATCGCAATGCGCGTTGCCATGTTCCTGCCTCTCGTGGTCGTAGCGGCCGCCCAGGCCTGGATTACTTCCCCGGCCTTCCCCCAATCGAGAACTGACCGGCTCACCGAGGCCGACGTCTTCAATATCCAATTCGCGCTCCGCCCTGAAATCTCGCCCGAGGGGAAACGCGTGGTCTACACTCGGCGGTTCGCCGACATCATGACCGACCGGCACCTCTCCAACCTGTGGGTGGTGAACGCCGACGGCACCGGCAATCGGCCGCTCACGACCGGAAAAGAAACCGACGGCGGGGCGGTGTGGTCTCCGGACGGTGCCCGGGTCGCCTACGTGTCCGACAAGGACGGTACACCGCAGATCTACGTGCAGTGGCTCGACACCGGCAACACGGTGAAGGCCACCAACCTCACGTATGGGCCGACCGCTTTGGCATGGTCTCCCGATGGCAAACAACTTGCGTTTCTCGCCCTGGTCCCCGAACCACCACCCCAGATCGCGACCCTCGCCGCTCCACCGGAGGGCGCCAAATGGGCCGCTCCGGCCACGGTGATCGATCGGCTCAACTATCGCTTTGATGGCGAGGGGTACCTCAAGAGCGGGTTCGTTCAACTCTTTGTCGTCGGTGCCGACGGTGGGGTGCCACGCCAAATCTCCTCCGGACGGTTTCAGCATGGGGGCGGGGAGCAGGCGGGAGCGACCCCGGTCTGGACGCCCGATGGCCAACACCTCCTGCTCTCGGCGAACCGCCACTCGAATGCCGATCTGGAGCCTCTGGACACTGAGGTGTACGATTTTGCGCTGGCCGATGGATCGGTGAAGGCACTCACCACGCGGAAAGGCCCCGACAACGGGCCCGCCATTGCGCCTGACGGTAAGCACATCGCGTACCTCGGGTTCGACGACCGGTACCAGGGCTATCAAGTGACGCACCTCTACATCATGGACCGCGATGGGGCGAATCCCCACCTGCTCGCTGGCTCCCTCGATCGCGACATCGCCGATCTCACCTGGGCTGCCGACGGAACTGGCCTGTTCTTCCACTACGACGACCAAGGAATGAGCAAGCTCGGGATTGTGATGTTGGACGGAAAGGTGAAAACTTTGGCCCAGAACCTGGGCGGGGGCGGCAGCTCCTACGGTGCTCCAGCCTACACGGTGAGCCGGACCGGCGTCTTCGCGATCGGCTACACGACCCCCGGGGTGCCGGGCGAAATCGCGGTCGGGAGCGTCGCGAACCTGACCCTCAAGGTGATCACCGATGTGAACGGCGAACTCCTACGGCAGAGGCGCATTGGCTCCGTCGAGGAGCTGTGGTGGGAATCGTCCTTCGACAAGCGGAAGATCGAAGGCTGGATCATCAAGCCCCCCGATTTCGATCCGAGCCGAAAATATCCGCTGCTGCTGGAAATTCACGGCGGCCCATTCGCCGACTACGGCCCCCGGTTTGACCTCGAGAAGCAGGTCTACGCCGCCAAGGGCTACGTGGTGCTTTACACCAATCCGCGTGGAAGCACAAGTTATGGCGAAGAATTTGGCAACCTCATTCACCACGCGTACCCCGGAAACGACTTCTTCGACCTGAACTCGGGTGTCGATGCGGCCCTCGCCAAAGGATACATCGATCCCAACCGCCTCTATGTCACCGGCGGGAGCGGTGGCGGCGTACTGACCGCGTGGATGATTGGACGGACCAATCGGTTTCGGGCCGCGGCTCCCACCTATCCCGTCATCAACTGGACCAGTTGGGCCCTGACGGCTGACATTCCCGCGTTCGGTGTGAAATACTGGTTTCCCGGCATGCCGTGGGACAGCACCGATAACTACGACAAACGCTCGCTCCTGTCGGTGGTGAAGAATGTGAAGACACCGACCATGATCGTGACCGGCGAAGAGGACTATCGTACGCCCATCTCGGAGTCAGAACAGTACTACACCGCGCTCAAACTTCTCGGCGTGGAAGCAATGCTGGTCCGTTTCCCCGGTGAGCCGCATGGCATCCGACGGATTCCGAGCCACTGGATGGCGAAGATGGCGCACATTGCGAGCTGGTTCGATCGCCACCAGGGCCAGACCCCGTAGCGGAGCGGGGAAACGGGAAAAGGGAAACGGGCAAGGGAAGGGGAACCGCGTCCCAACAAAAAGCGGTGAGCGGGATGTACTCCGCTCACCGCTTGTATCTTTCTGTCTTCGTTTCCCCTTTCCCCGCTGTTATGCTGTAAAGCTCGTCCCACACCCGCACCCGCCGGTCGCGTTGGGGTTGTTGAATGTGAACCCTGAGCCCTGCATCGACGTCACGTAATCGATCGTGATTCCATGCAGGTACTGCAGACTGAATCCATCCACGAAGATCCGAACGTTGTTCGCGTCGAGGACGATGTCATCGTCCAACGCTCGCTCTTCGATGTTCAAGCTATACTTGAATCCGGAACACCCACCCGGGAGGACGCTGACCCGAAGGCCTGCTGTTTCCACCGGGACCTGTTCGGCCGCGACGAACCGACCGACTTCCGCGGCTGCCTTGTCCGTTAGGATGATCTGGGCGCCGGTTTGCTGCTCCATCGTGCTCATGGCCCGACTCCTTCGTTGGTGCCCGACTACCGGTGCGGAGCGCGTGGCTCCTACCACGGAGAAAGCTAGCTGGTCCGACCCGGGTGAGTCAACGGAACGGCGGTAGAGCCTACCTCAACCACTCGCGCAGGTGGAGTGCCGCAAGTGACTAACCGGCAAGCACTAGCGGAGACGGGATGGGCAAGTTGGAATCGGTTAGGGCGTCGGGGCGGAAAGAAGTTCGACCACCCGGTCGGCCACCGCGATTCGGAGCGGTCCAACCCGAGGATTGTCACGCGTCGGGTGGACCCGATTGGTGAGAAGGACGATAACCAGGCCTTGCGTCGGGTCGGCCCAAATTGAGGTGCCGGTGAAACCGGTGTGTCCGAAGCTCCGTGCCGACAGCCGCGTCCCCGCGCTGCTCCCGTCGGACGGCGTATCCCACCCCAGCGCTCGGCTCGACTCGGGGACCACATGCTGTCGCCGAGTGAATTCTTGGACGGTGGTGGCGCGGAGGGCTGGGCCTCGATCACCACCGCCGTTTGGAGCCCTCGAGGCGACGAACCTGCGTAGGATCCACTCGCCGAACGCCAGCAGGTCCACAGCATCGCTGAAGAGTCCCGCATGCCCGGAGACGCCCCCAAGATGCGCGGCGTTCTCGTCATGCACCTCGCCGTGAATCATCCGGCCACGCCAGGGATCGAGTTCGGTCGGCGCGATCCGATCCGACCACTCAGCCGGCGGTCGGTAGGTCGTTGACCGCATGCCAAGCGGCGCGAAGACCCGTTGGGTGAGAAGGTGGTCAATCCGATCGCCGTACTGTCGTTCCAGAATCCGCGTGAGCAGGATCGCCCCGATGTCCGAATACACCATTCGGGTGGCTGGTATCGTGTCCAGCTGCGTGGCGGCGGCCAGCGCGAGCGCCCAGCCTCGGTCTGGGGTCTCGCGCCACAATGGCCGGTGCGCGCGAAGGCCGCTGCTGTGAGTCAGCAGATGACGAACCGTGACGCGGTCTTTGTATGGCCCAATGAATTCGGGGAGGTAGTACTGCACCGGCGTGTCCAGCCCGAGCCTGCCTTCATCCACGGCGATCATCGCCATGGTGGTCAGCCCTATCACTTTGGTGAGGGACGCCAGGTCGTACACCGTCTCGGCGTCAGGGCGGGCGGGGAATCCCTCGCCGAGGTGCCCCGTGCCGTAGATGAAGCGCAGGCCGTTGAAGGACACAGCGACCACCGCTCCCGGTGCGGCCTTGGCGGTGATGGCGGAATCGAGAAGAGCCGTGAGGCTGCTCCATTTGATGCCACCCTGCGGCGTAGGCGCCCCGGGGCGCGCTCGACTGGCACAGGCTGCGAGTCCTACCAGAATGATCGTGGCGCCGAAACCCGCGATGCGTCTCATCGCTGCGGTCGGTCCAATCCGGTGCCGAACGGAAAGAGCGGAGGGATGTCAATGGGGAGCCGCCCGGTCACGGCGGCGCCACTCAGTGCCGCGCCCGCCGCTTCTTCGGACATTGTGGTGGCGGACCACGCCAGCAGATATGCAGGTGCTGTCGGCGATTGCCGGATGATGTACGGTGAGCCCAGCGAAACCAGAATAGTGGGCCGGTTGGCATCCGTCATTCGGGTGACCAGGTCGCCCAACGCCGTTGGCATCGCCACTGATCCACGCCAGGCGCTCGCGCGCACCGCAATTGCGAAGAGCGCGTACGGGTTTCGTTCCAACAACCTGCTCGCGGAATCGTAGCTCGCGGCGCCGCTCGAGGCGTAGAGGCGAAATATCTGGACCGAGTGGCCGCGCCGCTGCAGTTCGGCCATCAGGCCGGCCCCGACCGAGCCACTTCCGTCCGTGTAGCTGACGATGCCAATCTTTCTGGGTGCGAGACGCATCGAGTCGACCCAATGGAGGCTATCCTTCGCCAGGACGATTGACCGTGCGGTGATCGCCTTGGCGGAGGCCGTGAATTCGGCGCGACCCACGGCGCCCGGCACACTGTCGAGCGCGACGGTGCGATGTTGGAACAGCCCGAGTCGTTCCTTGAGTTCGATGACCCGCCGCACCGATTGATTGAGGCGCGCTTCGCTGATCCGCCCCGACCGCACTGCCGTCTCGACCGCGTCGATCACGACCTTCGGGTCGGTGGGCTGGAGTAGAATGTCCGCGCCGGCCAGCACCGCCAGCACGCCGGCCTCGCCGGTGCCGTAGGTATTGACGAGCGCACCCATTTCGAGGGCGTCGGTGACCGTGAGCCCGCGAAAATGAAGCGAGTCCCGGAGAATGCCCGTAAGCATTCTGGGCGACAGGGTAGCCGGACGGATCGCTCCACTGTCGACGCCCGGCATCGCGATATGCGCTGACATGACGGCTGCGACGCCGGCATCGATCGCGGCGCGAAAGGGTGCCAATTCCACCGTGTCGAGTCGGCTCCAGCCGCCGGCGAACACCGGCAACGCGAGATGGGAGTCGATGTCGGTGTCGCCGTGGCCCGGGAAATGTTTCACCGTGGCAAGCATGCCGTGCTCTTGCATACCTCGGACGGCTCCCACAACCATCCGAGACACCAGCTTCGGATCCGCTCCAAACGAGCGGGTATTGATGATCGGATTGCCCGGATTATTGTTGACGTCCGCCACCGGCGAGAACGAGAGGTGGATGCCGACCGCCCTTCCTTCGATGGCAGTGATGCGGCCCATTTCGTATGCGTCTTGTTCTCGCCCCGTCGCTCCCACTCCCATGTTGGTGGGAAACGGCGTCCCTCCGTTGAAGCGAAACGCGGTGCCGCCCTCGAGATCGGAGGCGATGAGCAGCGGGAGACGGCTTCGATGTTGGAGCTCGTTGACCTTCGCCGCGATATCGAGTGGGGAGCCGATCGATACGATGATGCCGCCCACGTGCAAGGAATCGACCCAGAACCGCGCCCGGGCAAATGCGGGATCGTCATAGGAGGTGTAGGTTCCGGGGATCCATGGCATGAGGAGTTGCGCGACTCGGTCGCGAAGGTCGAGCCAGGCCATCGCCTCACGTGGGTTGGAAATCGTGACCGGTGTGGTCGTCGGTTGCGGTAGAGGTGCGCAGGCCGCGAGGAGCCCGATCCCAAGGAGGGTCCGCACGTGGTAGGCAAGGGCGCGATGATGCTGGCGATGTTTGGGCTGATGACCTGTCAGACGCGGCCGAACGCTGGTGTGCAAACCCGATTGCATGTTCGTCCTGGGATTGAGGTGCTACTCGAGGACAGTGGGCAACTCGTCCGCGGTCGTCGCGTTGGTCTGGTGTCGAACCAGGCCGGGGTGGATCACCGCGGTGTGAGCGATGTGGAACTCCTGCGCGCTGCCGGCGTCAACCTAGTGGCCTTGTTCAGTCCGGAGCACGGGTTTCGGGGGTCCGCCGACCCAGGCGCCGAAATCGCGTTCAGCCGCGACTCCGCAACCGGCCTCCCGATATATAGTCTCTATGGACGCGTCGTTGCTCCGACCGAGGCTATGCTCGCGGACCTCGACGTCCTGCTGGTAGATCTTCAGGACGTCGGTGCCCGTTACTACACCTACTTGGCGACCACCGTCGAAGTCATGCGATCCGCCGGTCGGTTCGGACGCACTGTCGTGGTGCTCGACCGCCCCAACCCGATCGGTGGTGCGGTGCAGGGAAATATACTGGACCCGGCGTTCTCTTCCTTTGTGGGGAGACTTGCCATTCCCATGCGCCACGGAATGACCCTGGCCGAACTGGCGCTCCTCGCCCGGGCCGATCTCGGTCTCACGACCGACCTGCGGATAGTTCCAGCCTCGGGGTGGCGTCGGTCGGACTATTTTGACCAAACCGGTCTTCCCTTTGTGCCGCCGAGTCCCAACCTCCGAGACCTCGAAAGCCTGTTCCACTATCCGGGGACCTGTTTGTTCGAGGGCACCGCGCTTTCAGTCGGCCGGGGCAGCGAGGCGGCCTACCGCCAGATCGGGGCCCCCTGGCTCGATACCGCCAGCGTGCTCGAACGCATTCACGCTTTGAACCTGCCTGGAGTCTCCTTTCAGTCTGTACGCTTTACTCCCGTCCGGCCCGCCGACCGAAAGTTTCCGGACACGACCGTCGCAGGCATTCGTCTCACCGTGACCGACCGAGCGAGGTACAACCCAACCCGGACGGCGGTAGCGCTCCTCGCGGTCGTGAACCAGGTGCACCCCGATCGCATCGGGTTCCGCCCTAAGGAATTCGACCGGCTGGCTGGGGGACAAACTCTGCGGCTCGCTCTGGAGCGAGGGGAGAAGCCCCAGAGGATGGGGGACCAATGGGCGCGTGAGCTCCAAGCGTTCATCGACCGGGCTCGACCCTATCGGTTTTACCCCGAGTAGCAGGGCCCTTGTTTACCGGACCGCGACCCTTCCTTCGCCTTCCGGGCCGGGTTATTCTTTGCCGGCGTTAACTCATTGTCAGAGTTGATGCTTGCCGCTTCCCACCTTCATGTCCGAGGGCAGGTGCAATTGGTCTCCAAGGCGGTGCAAGAGGGGTTTTTCGCCACGACCAGGCCGCTCACCGGCTGGCTCGTCCGGCTCGGCGTCCGCCCCAATGTGCTGACCCTGGCTGGGTTCGCGGTAGTGATCGCCTCGGCCGTGGCGTTTGGAGTTGGGGCCGTCCGACTGGGAGGCGGACTGCTGCTGCTGAGCGGCGTCATCGATACCCTCGACGGTCAGGTGGCTCGGCAAACCGGCACCGTCACATCGTTTGGAGCATTCTTCGATTCCATGCTCGACCGGATTGGAGACGGAGCCACGTTCATCGGGATCGGGGCCTATTTTTTCGCGACACCGGACCTCGCCTTCCGGGAAGCCTCAGTGGTTATTTGTATGCTGGCCGTCGTGGCTGTGACGCTGGTCTCGTATGCACGGGCCCGAGCGGAAGGCCTGGGCGTCGACTGCCGCGTGGGGCTCATTCAGCGTGCGGAGCGCTTGATCGGGGTGGGTCTACCGACGGTGTTGATCGGTGCGGGCCCCAAAGGCATCGTGCTGCAAGTCGTGGTGGCGGTGCTGACGGTCCTATCGTTCGTGACGGTGATTCAACGGTTCGTTTACGTCTACCGCGTCACTGATGGCCGCGGAGATCGGTAAGAAGCCCGTGCGGCTTCGTGCCGTTTTGGAAAGGATTGTGGAGTGGCGGATCACACAGCTCGGCCAATCGCGCCGGCAAAAGGGAAGCTCGGAATTCTTTGTGTTGGGCTCGGTGCGGTCGCTTCGACCTTCATGGCCGGGGTGGAGAACGTGCGACGGGGCAAGGCGAAGCCGTTTGGCTCCCTCACGCAGATGGGCACGATTCGCCTAGGGAAGCGGACCGACAAACGCGTTCCCCTCATCAAAGACTTCGTTCCGCTCGCCGATCTCAAAGACCTCGTGTTCGGCGCCTGGGATCCGGTGCCCGACAATGCCTACCAGGCGGCACTCACGTGCGGCGTACTCGACAAGCACGAGCACGTCGAGCCCATCGCCGACTTCCTCAAGAGCATTGCTCCGATGCCGGCCGCCTTTGATCAGTACTACGTGAAACGGCTCCATGGCACCAACGTCAAGCGGGGGCAGAACAAAGCCGATTTGGCGGAACAGATTCGGGCCGACATCCGGAGTTTCAAGCAGACCCATGGGTGCGCGCGTATGGTCGTGGTGTGGTGCGCGTCCACCGAAGTGTTTATCGTGCCGGGCGCCGCGCATCAGACGCTCGCCGCCTTTGAGCAGGCGATGGTGAATAATGATCCCTCGATCGCGCCGTCCATGTTGTACGCCTACGCGGCCCTGATGGAGGGCGTGCCCTTCGCCAATGGTGCCCCCAACCTCACTTGTGATTTTCCGGCCATCGAGCAGTTGGCGAAGGACCGGGGTGTCGCGATTGGCGGCAAAGACTTCAAAACCGGCCAGACGATGGTGAAAACGGTGCTCGCGCCGATGTTCAAGGCGCGCATGCTCGGCGTCGCCGGCTGGTATTCAACCAACATCTTGGGCAACCGGGATGGTGAAGTCCTCGACGATCCCGAGAGCTTCAAAACCAAGGAAGAGTCTAAGCTCGGCGTGCTCGACTACATCCTACAGCCCGACCTCTATCCCGAGCTCTACGGCCAACTGTATCACAAGGTTCGAATCAACTACTACCCCCCGCGCGGTGATAACAAAGAGGGGTGGGACAACATCGACATCTTCGGGTGGCTTGGGTACCCGATGCAGATCAAAGTCGATTTCCTGTGCCGCGACTCGATTCTCGCAGCCCCGCTGGTGCTCGACCTGGCGCTCTTCTTCGATTTAGCGCAGCGCAGCGGTATGATCGGCATTCAGGAATGGTTGTCCTTCTACTTCAAGAGCCCGCAATCCGCCCCGGGATTGTATCCCGAGCATGATCTCTTCATCCAGCAGACAAAAATGAAGAACACGCTCCGCTACCTCATGGGTGAGGAGCAGATCACCCACCTTGGCGTGGAGTACTATACGGACGGTGAGAAGTGAGGGGCCTTCCCTCGCTCCTCTCCTTGGTTTTAGCAATGGGAGCAAGGTCAAAACGATGAAGTACTTTCACCGCACCTCCGTGTCGCCCGATGCGGTCATCACGAACGCAGCCGCGTTCTTCGGGGGGCACCTGAGTCCCACCGAAGAAGGTCCGCGCCGCCGTAAGTTCTCCGGCGTCATCGGGCAGTTGCTCGTGAGGGTACAAGCCGAGGGCGGGCACTACACTCTGATCCAGGTGGAGACCAATCAACCCGGGGAGAGCGAACTGGATCGGCTTGCCAAGCGGTTCCTTTCCGTGATCCACACTCGGGCCGAGCCGACGCACGCGCTTCGCGGCGCTTACTGAGCGTCGGTTCTATGCCGTCGGCGACCGCCACCGCCTCTTCCCCGCTCCCCACCGGGCTGACTCGTTCCCAGCTGCACGACCTGTATTACTACATGCGGCTGACGCGCACGCTCGAAGAGCGACTCACGAACCTCTACCGGCAAACCAAGGTCATTGGCGGGTTGTTCCGGAGCTTGGGGCAAGAGGCCGATAGCGTCGGTAGTGCGTACGCGCTGGACCGGAAACAGGGGGACATTCTTTCGCCGTTGATTCGGAATTTGGGCTCGATGCTGGTGCAAGGCGCTCGGCCGGTCGAAGTGCTCCGCCAGTACATGGCCAAAGCCGAGAGTCCCACCCGTGGTCGCGAGCTGAACATCCATTTCAACGATCTCGAACGCGGCTTCATCGGCCAGATCTCCCATCTCGGTGATATGGTTCCGGTGATGGCGGGCATCACCCTATCGTTCAAGATGCGGAAACAGAGGCGGGTCGGGATGGTCTATGTGGGCGATGGCGCGATGAGCACGGGGTCGTTTCATGAGGGCATCAACTTCGCCGCGGTCCAGCGCCTCCCCCTGGTCGTCGTTGCCGAGAACAACGGGTATGCATACTCAACGCCGTTTCACAAGCAGACGGCGGTTAAGGCGCTGGTCGAGAAAGCCGTCGGGTATGGTATCCCCGGAGCCCAAGCCGACGGCAACGATGTCCTCGCCGTCTATGCTGCGACGAAGACGGCGGTCGATCGCGCGCGGGCGGGCGGCGGTGTGAGCCTCATCGAGCTACTCACTTACCGGCGCAAAGGGCACGCGGAGCACGACAACCAGTCGTACGTGTCAACCGACGAATTGCAGGCGTGGGAGAAAAAAGATCCGATCGATCGGTATACGAAGCAGCTGCACGACGCCGGGTGGGCCACCCCGGCAGACCTTGCGGCGATCGACGCGCGGATCGGCCAGGAACTCGATGCCGCGGTGGGCCAAGTGGAGTCCGAGCCCATGCCGGAAGGAGCCAGCGCGCTGGATGGTGTATTGGAGAACCCGCCCCGGGCTGAGCTCGAGTGGTACCGAAGGCTCCATGGCTGAGGTCACGTACCTTGAGGCCATCCGGCAGGGCATCGAAGAAGAAATGGCCCGTGATGAACGGGTATTCCTCATCGGGGAAGACGTGGGGGCGTACGGTGGTGCCTTCAAGGTGACCGAAGGGCTGCAAAAGCGATTCGGCGAGGACCGGGTGATCGACACGCCCATCGCGGAGACCGCGATTGTGGGCGCCGCCGCCGGGGCGGCCCACATGGGGCTCCGTCCGGTCGCCGAAATGCAATTCATCGATTTCATGTCTTGCGCGTACAGCTTCCTCACGAATTACGTCGCCACGGCGCGCTATCGCGCGAACCTCAAGACACCCATGGTGGTGCGAGGGCCCTCGGGCGGATACGTGCGCGGCGGTCCGTTCCACTCGCAAAACCCCGAGGCCGCGTATCTCCATACCCCGGGGTTCAAGATCGTCTGCCCGGCGACGGCGCGGGATGCGAAAGGTCTCATCAAGAGTGCGATTCGGGATGATGACCCCGTGCTGTATTTCGAGCACAAGTATCTGTATCGCCGCATCAAAGAACAGTTGCCCGACGACGAAGAGGTTCTGACCCCGATCGGGAAAGCGCACGTCGCGCGGGAAGGGAAGCACCTCTCGATCATCACCTACTCCGCGATGCTACATAAGTCCCTCGAAGCGGCGGCCCAGCTGGAGCAGGACGACGGCCTTTCCATCGAAGTGGTGGACCTTCGGACCTTGTTGCCGATGGATGATGCCGCCATCATCGCGACGGTCAAGAAGACCAACCGGGTGCTCGTCGTGCACGAAGACACTCGCACCGGTGGCATCGCGGGGGAGATCATGGCGAGAATCAACGAATCCTGTTTCGAATGGCTGGACGCTCCGGTGAAGCGAGTGGCGGCGCACGACGTGCCACTTCCCTACGCGCCCTCCCTCGAAGACTTTGTGTTGCCCCAGACGGCCGATATTGTCGCCGCATGTCGGTGGCTGGCGCAATATTGATGGTCCAGCAGACGCGACCGCCCCGTCCGCGCCGCCTGTCGGCCTCTAGCTCAACGGAGAGCGCATGACCCGCATCGATGTCATCATGCCCCAAATGGGCGAATCCATTGCCGAGGGCACCCTTTCGAAGTGGCTCAAGAAACTCGGCGATTCGGTGAAGCGCGATGAGCCCATGTTCGAGATTTCCACGGATAAGGTCGACGCGGAAATTCCAGCACCATCCGCCGGGGTGCTCGCCGAAATTTTGGTCCAAGAAGGCCAGACCGTCGCGGTGCAAACCGTAGTTGCCCGCCTGGAGACCGGCGCTGGAGCAGTCGCCGGTCCGTCTCCCAAGGCGGCGCCTGCGACCCCAGTGGCGCCCCTGGCTCCCGTCGCCGCGCTGAGTGCGCTGAAAATCCCGATCGTGCCTCCTTCAGTCGCTCCCGCACCGATTCCCGCCCCAGCCCCGCGGGCCGCGGGGCCCGACAGCCTCGAAGAGCGGCTGCGAACCAAGTCGACGCCGTTGGTCCGAAAGATGGCGGCCGAACATCACCTCGATATTACCTCGATCTCCGGCAGTGGACTCGCTGGCCGGGTGACGAAGAATGATGTCCTAACGTACCTCGAAAGCGGTGTTAGCGCCCCCGCGGCGCTGGCTGCTGGAGGCCCCGCAGCCTCGACCTCCGTGGTCGCGGCCATCGGCGTCCCCGCGGGTGTTCATGTCATTCCAGGCCCGGTGGTCGAGCCCTGGGATGGCGACACGGTCGAACCGTGGTCCCGGATCCGAAAGCTCACGGCCGACCACATGATCATGTCGCGTCGTGTTTCGGCCCACGTCGCGAGTCTCATCGAAATTGACTACTCCCGAATCGCCGCGCTCCGCGCCGCGAACAAGAAGGCCTTTGCGGATCGAGGGGTGAACCTCACGTTTCTTTCCTTCATCGCGAAGGCGGTGGCCGACAACCTCCGGAAGCACAAGGTCATCAACGCGGCGGGCACCGGTGAAAGCACCGTCTACCGTCGCGACATCAACCTCGGCATTGCGGTCGCGATGGATTGGGGCCTCATCGTGCCCGTCATCAAGCACGCGGACGAGTTGTCGCTACTGGGCGTCGCTCGAGCCATCGGCGATCTGGCGGAACGAGCCCGAACCAAGAAGCTGACCCCCGATGAGGTCCAGAAAGGGACTTTTACGATCACCAATCCCGGGGGATTTGGCACCTTCGTCGGTCTGCCCATCATCAATCAGCCCCAGGCGGCTATTCTGGCCGTCGGCGCAATTGCCAAGCAACCCGCGGTGGTGAGTTTGCCGGATGGCACCGATTCTCTCGCAATTCGCACCAAGGGGATGCTCGCGATGTCTTACGATCACCGCATTGTGGATGGGGCAGCGGCCGATCGATTTTTAGCGGACCTGCGCACGTCATTGGAGCAATTCCCGGACGCGATCGGTTAGTCGAGTGGGTGCGGAGCGCTCCATCCTGTTTCGGAGAGGCTGACCCTCCGGATGACCCGCTTCCTGACCGTCGCCCGCGCCAAAGTGCCGCGGGAAGCGGTGTCCGAGTACCTTTCTACCCTGGGTGAGCTCCAGGCTTCTGTGCAGGCTCGCGGCGGACATTGTTGGGTGTTCCAGAGAGCTGGTGGGATGGGCGATTTCCTCGAGTTTGTCGAGACCGCCGGTTCGGACCCGAGTGCGATTGAACAAACCTCGCGGGAGCGCGAACTGGTCGGGCGACTGCGATCTTTGGCGAGCTATCAGGCCGACGCAGCGGAACCCTGGGAAGAGGTGGCGCTGTCAGCCCGCCCCGGGGCAAGCTCACGGTCCCGACCATAGAATCAGACGGAAGGAGTTCGTACCATCATGCCCCTACGAGCGATCGAGGTCGATGGCCAGCGCTGGGTGGTGAGCTCAACCGGGAGAACCACGCAGTACTCGAAAGACGAGTTTGGGCTGGTCTTTCGGCGCGAGGCCGGCACCGCCCCCGAAGAACGGGTGCTGCGCTACTCCCCGCGTGGCGCGAAAGATCGAGAGTCATCCCTGGCCGAGTTGGGCGAGGGAGATCTCATCGAGCTGTTCCGGCGCTCGCAGCCAGCGTGGACCAACCCCGATGTGGGGTACGGCCGCTGACCGCTCCCACCGTCGATCTTCACCTTCACTCCACTGCGTCGGATGGGTCGCTCCCGCCCGCCGAAGTGGTGCGGCGTGCCGCCGCCGCAAACCTCACCGCAATTGCCCTCACCGATCATGATTCGGTGGCGGGCGTCACGGAAGCCGTCGTCACCGCGGCCGACCTGGGACTCCGAGTGGTCAGCGGATGCGAGTTCTCAGTCGCCGCCCCGTGGGGCGAGATGCATGTCCTGGGGTATTTCATCCCCCTTGGTCACGCGGGAGTGGAAGAGTTCCTCGAGCGATGCCGGGCCGACCGTCTCCGGCGGGCTCGGGAAATCGTCGAAGGACTGCAGGCCTGGGGTGTGGACATCACGGCGGATGAGATCCTCGCGGAGGCCAATGGGGCCGCCATCGGGCGGCCCCATGTGGCGCGCGTACTGGTCCGACGCGGCACGGTTCCGACTATGGATGAGGCCTTTCAGCAGTTCTTGGGACGGGGACGCCCGGCGTTCGTGGAAAAGGTGCTCCCGACCTTTAAGGAGGTGGCGAATCTCGTGCACGGAGTGGGTGGCATCGTCTCCGCGGCCCACTTGCGCGAGCGGGCGAGCCGGAGCCTGCTGATCCGGCTCAAGGACGAGGGCCTCGATGCCGTCGAAACACGCCATCCGAGCCACAGTCCCGACCACCGATCCCGGATCACCGATATCGCGCTGAGCCTCAACCTCCTCCGGACCGGCGGCAGCGACTGGCACGGCGGCGGTGGGGCCGACAACAGCCATAGCAGTGTGGGTTCGGAGATGGTTCCGCTCGAATGGCTCGATGCCATGGACACGTTCCGGGCCGGTCTTATCTCCCCATGAGCCCCTCGGCCGAACGCCTGGGCGACATTGTCATTGTCGGCGGCGGTTGCTATGGCACCTTCTACGCTCGACAATTGCAAGCCGCCCGCGACCGAGAAAAACTCACCTCACGCCGGGTCATCCTGGTCGACCGGGATCCGGGTTGCCAGGCCTCCCGGGAGCTCGAGCCGCAGCCGCACCGGGAGCTCGTCGTTGCTCCCTGGGACCAGTTCTTTCGAGATTACTTGGCCCGCCCTACGGTCGATCCCACCCTCGAAGACACGATCGTTCCGTCTCCCTTGATGCCGCACCTGATGGCCGACTGGCTGGTCCAGCGCTGCCAGGACCGTTGGCCAGGAAGGGAAGGGGTGCTCACCCGGGTCACCGAGGAAGTCGGAACGCCCTACGATGCGATGGGGGGTGACGGAAATCGATACATCTCCTTTGCGGATTGGATCTGCCCGACGCACTGTGTCGAGCCGGCGGTCTGCCCGATGATCAAGGCGCCCCGGACTTGGGAAATGTCGGAGGCAGTAAATGACTACACAGGGCGCCTCAACCAGATTCAGCCCACCCAGGGCCCGGCCCTTTTCATCACGCGGCACCGAGCCTACGGCGTTGGGATGTTTGGCGTGGAGGAGGCGCGCCGAGCTGATCGGTTGCTCGCCGCCGCAGGTGCCTCTGGAGCAGAGGTGGACTTCGTGATCGGCACCGTCTCAGCTTGTCACGGAGCAATAAGCATTTTACGGCTTGGGGAAGTCAGAAACGAGGTAATATCGAAGCGTTGAAAGCCCAGTAGTGCTTTAGGTTAAAGATGATAATTATTTCCCACATCAGAAATTCGACTCCCGCCATCTCCCGATGACTTTCCTCTTCGACCCCACCCATGATTCGCCGGCTTCGGCCCCATTTCTGCTGTTCTCTTTTTCCCTCTTACCCTTGTCCCCGTTGCCCTTTCCGCGTCACCCATTTCGCCCGGATAGCGCCTCCTGCGTATATTTCTCGCGCTTCCACTCACGGATAATTGTTCATGCTCGATTTTGACGTCATCATCGTTGGTGGGGGGCCTGCTGGTCTCTGCGCGGCGATGTACGCTGGACGGGGGATGCTCCGAGCGGTCTTGCTTGAACGCGGGCTCACCGGTGGCGAGCTCTTGAACACCGAGAAGATCGAGGACTACCCCGGGTTCTTGAGCATCCTGGGCCCTGAGCTGGCGGCGAAAATGACCGAGCACGCCGTGGCGTTCGGGGCCGATATTCGCCAAGAAAATGTCGACGCTATTGAGCGGTTGGGTGACGGCACCTACCAGGTCACCACTGACTCCGGCGCCACCTACCTCGCCCCCACCGTGATCCTCACCGCGGGCGGAACACCGACGAAGCTTGGAGTGCCTGGAGAGGTCGAATACGCCGGGCGAGGCGTGTCCTACTGTGCGGTCTGTGATGGAGCGTTTTTCAAGGGGGAGACCATTGCGGTGGTCGGCGGAGGCGATGCGGCGGTTGAGGAGGCGGACTATCTGACGCGCTACGCGAGCAAAGTATACATCGTCCACCGTCGGGCAGAGTTCCGCGCCTCCAAAGTCGTGCAAGAGCGGGCCCTCGCGAACCCGAAGATCGAGGTCATCTGGAATTCCACGGTGAACGAGCTGACCGGTGGGCCGGGTGGTCTCACCGGACTGGAGCTCGAGAGTAGCGTCACCAGCGAAAAAACTATCCTCCCCGTCACCGGCTGCTTCATCTTCATTGGCTTCAAGCCCAACAGCGGCTTGATCAAGGGGCACTTTGACCACGACCCGAGCGGTTACATCATCACGGATGATCGGATGATGACCTCCATGCCCGGTCTCTTCGCGGCGGGCGATCTCCGGGTTCAGCTCACTCGTCAGGTCACGACTGCCGTCGGGGACGCCACGACGGCGGCGATCGCAGTGGAGAAATATTTGACCGAACGGAAGACCGCCGGCCGTGTCTGAGATCGAGATTGTGCGTATGGAAAATGGGCAGTTCGCGGAGAACTGCTATCTGCTCGCTCCGGGCGGCTCCACCGATGCCGTGATCCTTGATCCTGGGGAAGAGCCCGAACGTTTCCTGATGGAGGCTCGCCGCCGGGGCTGGACCATCACCGCCATTTGGCTCACTCACGCTCACATCGATCACATCCTTGGGGTCGGCAGAATCCAAGCGGCCACCCAAGCGCCGATCCATCTCCATCCTGCCGATCGCCTGATCTATGACAACCTTTCAAACCAGGCCAGATTGTTCGGTTTGGAGGCGCCATCGGCGCCGAAACCCGACCACGTCCTGACCCATGGTCAGCGACTAATGTTGGGGCCGATTTCCTTCGAGGTCCGCCACACACCTGGGCACTCCCCGGGAAGCGTTTGCTTCGTCACCGACGGGATCGTGCTTGGCGGGGATGTGCTGTTCCAGGGGAGTGTGGGTCGCACCGATCTCCCGGGAGGAAGTTTCGAGACCCTCGCGTCGAGTATTCACACTCAGCTTTTCACGCTGCCCGATGACACCGTGGTCTATCCCGGACATGGTCGGCACACTACCATCGGGGCAGAGCGCCTCACAAATCCGTTCGTTGGCGAATAATCTCCTTTCCCCTTTCCCTGTTCCCCGTCCCTATGGCGGTGGTCCCATCCCAACCAGCATCACGGTCCGCTCGAGTGCTTCCTCCACCCCGTGCGGTACATCCTCGGGTGCCCACACCACCATCCCGGCCGCCACTATCTGCGTTTCATCGCCCACGCGCATCCTCGCCTTTCCCGAGAGGACGAAGTAGAATTTGTCCGCGCTCGCGTGCGTGTGCAGCGGCTGGGACTGTCCCCGCTCGAAGCAGTTGAGGCCGAGGAAGAGCCCCCGGCCCCGAAAGAGGTCGGCCTTCGTGGCCTTCTCGGTGCGAAAGCTTGCGGCTTGGGCGGCCGGCATGAAATGAGTCGACATGGCGTGCTCCCGTACTCGCGTATCCAGACAGTCCTCGGTCCCCGGTCCTTTTCCCCGCTTCCCCTGACGGCCAATGCCCCGTACTGAAAAAGATCCACTCGGTGAGAAGGTGGTTCCCGATTCCGCGCTTTACGGCATTCAGACGTTGCGTGCCGTCGAGAACTTTCCTATTTCGGGGCTTCGCCCGCTCCCCGCATTCGTTGATGCCGTGATCTGGATCAAGCGGTCCGCCGCCCTCGTGCACAAGAAAACCGGACGGCTCGCCGCGCATCTCGCGGATGCCATCGTGAAGGCCGCGGACGAAATCTTGGGTGGGCAACACCGCGACCAGTTCGTGGTGGATGTCTATCAGGCTGGCGCCGGCACCAGTCACAACATGAACTGTAACGAGGTGCTCGCCAACCGCGCGAATGAGTTGCTCGGCACGGCACGAGGGACCTATTCGCCCGTGCATCCCAACGACCACGTCAATATGGCCCAGAGCACCAACGACGTCATCCCGACCGCAATGCGGCTGGCGACCCTCTGCACGCTGCCGAAACTGCTCGATGCGATGCAGGGGTTGGCGGAGTCGTTTCTGGCGAAGGGACGGGCCTTCGATCACATCATCAAGTCCGGGCGGACCCATTTGCAGGATGCGACCCCGATTCGCTTGGGACAGGAGTTCATGGCCTATGGCCGGACCATCGCGCGCCACAAAGCCAAACTCGGCGAGGCAGCGGAGTGGCTCCGTCCCATGAACATCGGCGGCACGGCGGTGGGCACCGGAATCAATGCCGAAGTGGAATATCCCGGATTGATGGTCACTGAGTTGAAGGCGGTCTCCGGGCTGGATCTCAAAGAAGCGCCCGACCGCGTCCAGCTCATGCAATCGATGGGTGACATTGCCACCTTCAGTGGGGCGGTGCGCGCGTTCACCCTCGACCTGAACAAGATTGCCAATGACATCCGGCTTCTTGCGTCGGGCCCCCGGACGGGTCTGGCGGAGCTCTTCTTGCCGGCGGTCCAGCCGGGATCGAGCATCATGCCGGGCAAGGTGAACCCGTCGATCGCCGAGATGGTGAATCAGGTGTGTTATCAGGTCCTCGGGCTCGATACCACGGTCGCGCTCGCCGCGGAGGCCGGCCAGCTGGAACTCAACGTGATGATGCCAGTCATCACCCATAACATCGTCTTCGCGATGATCATTCTGGCGAACGCGGTCCAGACATTCGATGAGCGGTGTGTCCGCGGCATCGAAGCCGACGAACAACAGTGCGCCTATTGGCTGGAGCGCAGCCCGGCGCTGGTCACCGCTCTCGCGCCGAAGATTGGCTACGCCGAATCCGCCAAACTCGCGAAAGAAGCGATTGCGACCGGGCTGACCGTCAAGCAGCTTGTTGAGCAGAAGAAGGTTCTACCCGCCAAGGAACTCGATGAGGTGCTCAACCTGCGCGCCATGACGGAGCTCGGGGTTCCCGGCGGCAAGAGCCTCCCGGGCGCCGGTTGAGCGCACCCTTTCCCTGGTCTCGACGAAGGACCTCAGCATGAATTCGAAACCATTGTTCGCCGTCGCACTGTTCGCCGCGTTTCTCGGACGCCCCCCAGGTCTCGCGGCCCAATCAGTTCAGGTGACGATCGACCCTCAAATCGCGTCCGCGCCCGTGACCGGGCGACTGTTCGTCATGTTTTCGCGCGACAACACCCGGGAACCGAGGTTTCAGGCGGGCGGGTACAACGCGAGCGTCCCAATCTGGGGAACCGACGTCACCGGCTTGAAGCCCGGCGAATCCGCATTGGTCGACCCGTCTGCGTTGGGCTTTCCGCTGAAGAGCCTTCGGGAGCTACCGGCGGGCGACTACTACGTCCAGGCCTTGTTCAACGTCTACACCAAGGTCACGCCGAGACACGGGAAAACCATCTGGGTCCACTGGGATCAGTGGGAAGGCCAGCGGTGGAACGTCTCGCCCGGAAACCACCTGAGTGAGGTCGAGCGCGTACATTGGGATCCAACCTCGAGCGCGCTCCGTCTAACGCTCACCAAAACGATCCCGCCGTTGGTCGCTAAGGAGAACACCAAGTGGGTGAAACGGGTGAAGATCGAGAGCAAGATGCTCTCTGAGTGGTGGGGCCGTCCGGTGTACCTCGGCGCAACGGTACTCCTCCCCAGAGGCTGGGATCAGAATCCTACCACCCGCTATCCAGCGATCTACCTCCAAGGCCATTTCGGGGAAGGGGCGCCGTTCGGGTTTGATCCCGATGGGAAGCCGGAGACGCCGGAGTCGCGCGCGATCCGCCTCACGCGCACCAGCCGCGAGCCTGGGTACGAATTCAGCCAAGCGTGGATGAGCGACAAGATGCCCCGCATGGTGGCCGTAAGCTTCCAGCACCCCACACCCTTCTACGACGATTCGTACGCCGTGAACTCGGCCAACCAAGGTCCCTACGGCGACGCGATTCTGAAGGAATTGATTCCCTATCTGGAGCAACAGTTTCATCTTATCCCCAAGAGCTATGGCCGACTGCTCTCGGGCGGCTCGACGGGCGGGTGGGAAGCGCTGGCCCTCCAAATTCAGCACCCGGACTTTTTCGGGGGCACCTGGGCGATGTATCCGGACGGGGTGGATTTTTCCCGAAATCAAATGATCGACAATTATGCGGACTCCAACGCGTTCATGCCGAATGCCGCGGGCCCGAACGATTGGATGCGTCAATCCCGCTATATGAGCCGGGTCGAGGACGGCCAGCCGCGGACCACGGTGGAGCAGCTCGGCCGACTCGAAGAAGTGCTGGGGACCAAAGTGCGAGGCGGCCAGCAGCTCCAAGCATACGACGCCACCTATGGCCCTGTGGGCGACGATGGCTATCCGAAGCCTCTGTTCAATCGCCTGACTGGCACGATCGACAAAGAGGTGGCGGGTTATTGGCGCGATCATGGCTACGATCTCACCTACTACCTCAAACAGAACTGGTCCCAGCTTGGGAAGAATCTCACCGGGAAGATCCACGTTTATGTCGGCGACATGGACAACTACTACCTCAATCTTGGCGTCTACAAGATGGAGGCGGCAATGAAATCCTTCACCAGCCCGAAAGCGAACGCGGTCTTCGAATACGGGCGGCCCATGAAACCCCACGGATGGCAGCCCTTCACGAACGCGCAGCTCGTGCAGCTGATGGCCAAGCACCTCGCGAAACAGCGCGGACCCAGTGAAGGAGGGCAATAAGTCTCGTTGGCGGCAGCTCGCGCTACTCGCGCTCGCCGAGTTACTTGGCATGTCGGTCTGGTTTGCCGGCAGCGCGGTGGCGCCGGCGCTTCGCGCCGTGTGGCATCTTTCGGGTAGCCAAGCCGCGTGGCTCACATCGAGTGTCCAGCTTGGCTTCGTCGTCGGCACTTTTGGCGCCGCCGTCCTTAACCTGCCGGATCTCCTTCCTAGTCGTTGGTACTTTGCCACGGCCGCCCTGTTGGCCTCGATTGCGAACGCGTTGTTGTTGTCCGTCTCGGGCTACTCGGCTGCTCTCGTCACGCGATTTGCCGTCGGACTCTTTCTCGCCGGCGTGTATCCGCCCGCCATGAAGATGGCCGCGACCTGGTTTCAGGCGGAGCGGGGCCTCGCGATTGGTACGGTGGTGGGGGCGCTCACGATCGGAAAAGCCGGACCCTACCTCCTCGACGCCTTGGGAGGTGCCGCCGTCCACAACGTGGTCGTCAGTACCTCGACAGCCGCACTCTTTGCCGCGACGATCGTGGCCCTCTGGTATCGCGATGGCCCCTTTGCGTTTCCGAAGCGGCCGTTTTCATGGCAACTCGTCAGGACTGTCCTGAGCATTCCCCGCATGCGATTCGTCACCGGCGGCTACCTCGGGCACATGTGGGAGCTCTATTCCTTCTGGGCGTGGATTTCTGCGTTCATGATGGCGAGCGCTTCCGCGGAAGCATCCACCGGTGCTCCCCCGGTTCCGCTGGGAACCGTGAAAGTCTTGGCGTTTATTGCCATTGCCATCGGGAGCGTTGGGTGCATTTGGGGCGGGCGCGCTTCGGATCGCTACGGACGCGCCCGCGTGGTGACATGGGCGCTCATGGTGAGCGGGTCCTGCGCGTTGCTCGTTGGTGTTGCATTCGGACGAAGTTTGTGGCTTCTGGTGCCGATCGTCCTGGTGTGGGGTGTCGCGGTCGTCGCCGACTCCGCGCAATTCAGCGCGATGGTCACGGAATCGGTTCCGGCTCACACGGTCGGCACGGCCCTCACCCTGCAAACGTCGCTGGGATTCCTGCTTACTACCGTCACGATTCAAATGGTCCCACCGGTCGTCGATCTGATCGGGTGGCGCTGGGCCTTCTCGATGCTGGCCATCGGCCCGGCCCTAGGAATTGCATCAATTCGCGGACTGCATCATCTCGCCGCTAGCCCGAGCCCGCCAGGAACTCCCCGACTGTCAGCCTGACCCTCGGTCGACCAGTTCCGCCGCCGCCCTTCGCTCCGGCCGCCCACTGCGAGAATCGTCACCACGGAGCCCGGTCGTGTTGAAATCCGACCAAAAAGTCGGCATATTCCGGCCATGCGGGTTACTACCTGGACCGAATACAGCCTGATCATCACCATTCATTTGGCCAAACGAGGGCGCACCGGACGCGGTCCGGTCGCCGCGCGGGAACTCGCCGATACCGAACGGCTCCCGGCGGACTACGTTGAGCAGATTCTGCTGCGGCTCCGCCGGGCCGGGCTGGTAGAAAGTGTGCGCGGGGCCAAGGGTGGGTACTTCCTCGCGCGGGAACCAAGCGCCATCTCCGTTCGGGATGTCATGGCGGCGTCCGAGCATCAAACGTTCGAGATGAACTGCGATTCGCACCAGGTGGATCCGGAACGGTGCGCGCCTACCTCCGCCTGCACGATTCGGCCGGTGTGGCAAGCACTTCAACGCCGGGTCGATGATTTCCTGAGCAGCGTGAGTCTCGGGGACCTCATGAAAGAAGACGCTCCGACGAACGAACTGATCTCGCTCTCCTCCTCAGTCGGCTGAGGGACCTGCGCGGCGGGTCGGTCCATGTCTCTCTCCCATCCTGAACTGGTTCGTTACGCCCGTCATCTGAGCCTCGACGGCGTGGGACTCGCTGGTCAAGAACGCCTCAAAGCGTCGCGGGTTCTCGTGATCGGGGCTGGAGGACTTGGGTCGCCGGCCGCGCTGTACCTCGCCGCGGCGGGTGTCGGCACTATCGGGTTGGTCGACTTCGACACCGTGGACGTCACCAATCTCCAACGCCAGATCCTCCACGGTACTTCGACGATCGGACTGCCCAAGCTCACGTCGGCCGAATCTCGTCTTTCTGATCTGAACCCGCATGTGGCGCTTGAGACTTTCCCCGTTCGTCTTTCCGCCGAAAACGCATCGGACATTGTGCGTCGCTTCGATATCGTGTTGGACGGCAGTGACAATTTCCCCACCCGGTATCTCATCAACGATGCCTGCGTCCTCCTGGGTAAACCGTATGTCTATGGCAGCATTTTTCAATTCGAGGGGCAGGTCTCGATTTTTGCCGCCAAAGACGGCCCGTGCTATCGCTGCCTTTTTCCCGAGCCGCCGCCTCCGGGGCTGGTCCCCAATTGCGCTGAAGGTGGAGTCCTGGGTGTGCTCCCGGGAATCATCGGCAGCCTTCAGGCGCTCGAAGCCATCAAGTGGATCCTCGGTGTCGGGGAGTCTCTCGTCGGACGGCTCGTGCTTTTCGACGCACTCAAACTCAAATTCCGAGAACTCTCGATCCGCCGCGATTCGGCCTGCGTCGTCTGCGGCCAGTCGCCCACTATCACGAGGCTGATCGACTACGACGCATTTTGCGGAGTCACGGCGACCTCGATCGAATCCGCCGAGATCTCTCCAGCGGAGCTCGAGGCCATCGTCATTTCCAACGGGCGAGGGATGCAGCTGATCGATGTGCGCGAATCATGGGAATGGGACATCGCTCACATCGATGGGTCGCGGCTGATTCCTCTTGGCACCCTGCCAACCGTCTTGCGCGAATTGGATTCCCACCGGGAGGTCGTCACCCTATGTCATCGAGGCGCGCGATCCCTGGCCGCGTTACAGCTGCTCAAGGGAGCTGGATTCTCTCGCGTGCGGAGCCTTCACGGCGGGATCGATGCGTGGGCCGCTGAGGTCGCCCCGGGCATGTCTCGGTACTAGATCGACCGCGCCCGCCTCGCAGCCTACGAGTACCTCGCCTCGGCAAACACCTCACCTCGGCGTGGAAAATGCTAGCCAGGAGGTAGCATGACCACCGACCTTCATCGCCTCCGAATCCTTGCCCTCGTGGTGCTTGCCGGTAGCTTGGCAGGTTGCGGAAATGACCCGAGCGGCCCGGGGACGCACCCGCCGCCGGCTCGTTCGTTTTTCATGGGATTCTCGGGATTTCCGCCCCGCCTGAATCTGAACGATGCGGTCGCCGCTGTTCAGATGTGGTCCACCCGGGCCGACGCAGCCATCATCCACGTCGAGATGCCCTGGGCCACGATCCTTGCCGGAGGCGATCCGGATTCGGCGGTACAGGCGGAGCATGGTTCCTTGGTGGGTTTTTATCGCGCCCATGGGGACGTGCTCGTGTTCACCCTTGATGTCACCAATGGCTTGGCGCGAGATCAAGAGGCGCCGGGACTCGTCAAAATCGGCCGGAGTATTACCGAGCCCGCGGTCCAGCGAGCCTATCGGCGATATGCGCTCTCCGTGGCCCATGTCCTTCATCCCGAATATCTCGGCCTCGCGGCGGAGACCAACCTCATCCGGGTCGCCGCGCCGCGCCCGGTGTACGACGCGGTCGTTCGGATGACGAACGATGCGGCCAATGATCTTCAAGAGGACGGGGCGACTGCCAACCTGTACGTGAGCGTCCAGGTCGAAGTTGCTTGGGGGCGGCTCGGGTCGGCGACCGAATACCGGGGCATCGCGGAGGATCTCACCGACTTTCCGTTCATACGTGCCCTCGGCCTCTCAAGCTATCCCTACCTGGCTGGCTATGGCGATCCCGGTGACCTGCCGATCGACTACTACAGTCGCGTTGGGGGCACCTCCGGTCTCCCGCTCTTAGTCGTCGAGGGCGGGTGGGGGTCCACGTCGATCGCCGGGGTGGTGACATCCCAAGCGAAGCAGGCTCGGTACATCGCCCGGCAGTCCGCGCTGCTCGATCACGCGCAGGCCATCGGCTTATTTCAGCTCAGCTTTACCGACCTGGACCTCAACGGGTTGGGGCCGATCCCTCCTGGGTCCATCATCCCATTGTTTGCCAGTCTTGGAATGGTCGACGCGGATTTGCACCCGAAGGCTGCCCTGGCGGTGTGGGACTCGGTCTATGCAAGGGGACGGAAGTAGGGGGAGGTGGACCGAGGAATAGTGTCGGAATGCGCAATTAACGGGCAAAGTCAAAGGAGCGTGTGATGTGCATCGCCGCCCCCCCGTCCTAACTCCATGCCGAAGGCGGGACTCGAACCCGCACGGGCTTGCGCCCACTGCGCCCTGAACGCAGCGCGTCTACCAGTTCCACCACTCCGGCGAAGGGCGCAAAGCTAGTGGAAGCGGTCGATGGGCGTCAAGCGGCGCGTTGATTCCCGGGTCCGAGCGGCCTATCTTCCGATTCGAGAGTGACTTATGAACTCTAAGCCCCCAGCGGTCGTCGACCGGAAGGCCCGGGTGTCCGTGGCACGGAACCCGCGGGCTACGTTCGACTACCACATCCTGGACACATGGGAGACGGGAATCGTCCTTAAGGGCACCGAGGTGAAGTCGCTCCGGCGGGGCAAGGCCTCCATTAAGGAAGCCTACGCTCGGATTCATAACGGTGAGATCTGGCTTGAAGGGATGCATATCACGCCATACGAGCAGGGCAACCGGTACAACCATGAACCGATTCGGACGCGAAAGTTGTTGATGCACCGGCGGGAGATCGAGAAATTGATCGGGGCGGTGGAGCAGAAGGGCTTGTCGCTCGTTCCACTGGAACTCTATTTCAATCGCGGGACGGCCAAAGTGGTGCTGGCGCTCGGAAAGGGAAAGAAGTTGCACGATAAGCGAGAAGACCTCAAGAAAAAGGCCGCCGATCGCGACGTTGCGCGCGCGCTCCGGGACCGCGGATGAGCTGGATTTTCCTGGTCTCGGCGTTGGTCGCACGGGCGCCGGGGTCGCCGTCGATCGTCACCATCGCCTCGCCTCGCGGCGAAGCGCGGGTCCTGGTTCGGAGCGAGCCCGGTGGTCGAATGCTCGCGGCTCCTGCCCTCCTTCCCGCACTTCAAGGGACAGTGGTGATCTCCGGTGCATGGGCCGAGGTGACCTTACCCGGAGCCGAAGTGTTTCGGTTCCTGTTGGGCGCTCCAGTCTATGCGGTCGGAAACAAGGTGAGGCCGTTGGCCGGGCCCGCAACCGTTCAACGGGATACGCTGTTCTTCCCGCTCCAATTCGTCACCGAAGTGCTGCCAAAAATACTCAACGGCCGGTACCGCTACGACGTCTCATCCTCGCGGTTGACAGAGCTTCCTCAAAAGAATCCACCCGTCGTGGCCGTGGTGGCGCGCGACCCCAATCGGTTGCCCAACGGACTCCGCCGCGGGCATGTCGTGACCGTCGATGCAGGACACGGCGGCGTTGACCCGGGCAATCCCGGTATGTTTTTCCCGAGGGGGATTCGCGAAAAGGACGTCACCCTCAGGATGGCCCTCCTGCTGCGTGACGAACTCAAGCGTCGCGGAATCGGCGTCATCATGACACGGACCACGGATACCCTCATCGTGTTGCGCGAACGGGCCGGATACTGCAGCGACTTGTGCGAAATGTTTGTTAGCTTACATATCAATTCTTTGCCGAAACGGCCTGGTGCATCGAGGGTGCGCGGATTCGAAACCTACTTCCTCGCCGAAGCCAAAACCGAGGACGCCGCGCGGGTGGCGAAAATGGAGAACGAAGCCGTTCACTTTGAGAAGGCGGATGAAGATTCCGCCCAAGTTGATGGTCTCGATTTTCTGCTCAAAGACCTTCAGCTGAACGAGCATCTACGTGAATCTGCCCGTCTCGCGCAGCTGGTCCAGTCCCACCTCGAAGAGGTGCACACGGGCGAGAACTTTGGGGTCAAACAAGCAGGCCTCATGGTCCTCAACACCGCGAGGCGGCCGGCCGTCCTCGTGGAACTCGGCTTCAGCACCAATCCCGAAGAAGGCAGGTTCCTGACCACACCCTCTTCGCAGCACGACATGGCCGGCGCCGTTGCCGATGCGGTAGTCTCTTACTTGCTCGAATACGAGCGACGTGCTGGCGCGACCAGCGACTCCGCCCCGAAGGTTTCGAGGGCTACGCGTCCGTGACTTTGGCCCGAACGATTCTCGGCGCCGATTTCCAAAACCCTATTCTTCTTGCCGCAGGTACCGCCGCCTTTGGGCGCGAGCTCGATGGCGTCATGGAGCTCGATCGCCTCGGCGGCATCGTGACGAAAGCCGTTTCTCTCGAGCCTCGGAGCGGCAACGCCCCGCCCCGAGTTGCCGAGTTCCGCGGTGGCATGCTCAACTCGATCGGCCTCGCGAACCCCGGTGTCGTCGGTGTGCTCGAGGTTGAGCTGCCGTGGCTCGCACGAAACCTCCAGCGCGCGCGGGTCCTGCTGAATGTGGTGGGGTTCGAGTGGGGCGAATACGCCCGCGTCATCGAACGACTCGACTCTTCCGCGGTGATTACGGCCTATGAGCTCAACCTCTCCTGTCCCAACACAGCCCACGGTGGCATCGAGTTCGGCGCCGAGCCGGAATCGGTGGCTCAGATCGTCGCCCAGTGTCGGAAAGTGACTAAGCGACCGATCGCGGTAAAGCTCTCACCCGTGCTCCCTGATATTGCCGGCATGGCAATCGTGGCCCGTGATGCGGGTGCCGATGCGGTCACGGTTGTGAACACGCTTCCGGGCTACCTCGAACGGGGGGGAACTCCGCTGCTCGGCAACGGGAACGGCGGAGTAAGTGGGCCGGTGTTGCTTCCCGTCGGGGTGCTCGCCACGCGGCGCATTCGGGAGCGCGCTCCGGATTTTACCATCATTGGAGTGGGTGGCATTACTCGCGCGGCAGACGTAGCGCAGTATCTTCGGGCCGGCGCGTCGTTGGTGGCGATCGGAACCGCAGCGCTAGCGGATCCTCGACTCCCCTTCCGCCTGCTCGAGGAGCTGGAGGAAACGCATGGCTGAACTCATTCTCGCGCTCGATGTCCCCTCCGCTGCCGAAGCGCTAACCCTCGTGGACCGACTGCCTGGCCTTAGGTGGGTCAAGGTGGGGTCGGTTCTCATGACCAACGCTGGGCCCCCTCTCATTCGCGATCTGGCCGCTCGGGGCTATCAGGTGTTCCTGGATCTCAAGTGGCACGACATCCCAAACACCGTCCGCGGAGCGGTTACGGCGGCACGCGATCTTGGCGTCCAGATGGCGACGGTGCACACGCTCGGAGGTGCCGCGATGCTTGATGCTGCCGTTCGGGCGGCCGGGCCGGATTTGGGGGTGGTCGGGGTTACCGTCCTCACCTCGCACGACTCCCAGACCTACGGCGCGGCCATCGGTCGGGATAGGGTTGACCTCGGGTGCGAATCCGTCCGCTTGGCGAAAATTGCGGTCGCGGCCGGGCTCCGCGGGGTGGTTTGCTCACCCTGGGAGGCCGAGTCCATCCGGACCGCCATCGGTCGGGAATCCTGGCTGGTCGTCCCGGGAATTCGGCGGGCCGGCGATACCTCGGGTGACCAAATTCGGACTGCCAGTCCGGCCGAAGCGGTGGAGCGGGGTGCCACCCATCTCGTGGTCGGTCGACCGGTGTTGTCGGCGGCCGACCCACCGGCCGAGTTCCTTGCGGTTCAGCGGGAGTTAGCCTGATCCTTCAGACCGGACTAGTGCTGTTCGCCCTGCTTGGCCCTGGAGCACAGGCGCCGACTGAGCTGCCGGCCGAAACCGCCCGGGCGGCTTGGCTACGCCATGACTTCGCCGGGTTGCTGGTGGGCTCGCGGCGGGTAGTGATCCAGCTTCCGGGCGGCCAGCCGGCCAGTACCCTCTCGGCCGACCAGGCGGCCGCCGTCTTCCATGGGTTCACCCGGCGGGCCCGAGAGGTGGAGGTGTCGGTTCAGGCCGCGCGAATCGTCGATGAGGGGCAGGGGTATCTCGTCCTTCGGCGTTCATTTCAGGTGGTCGGGGCCTCGGAGACGATGGTCCAATGGGTTTTCGTGTCCTATCAGTGGGAAGGGGCTGAGTCAGGGGGCCAGCCGAGGCCTGCCCGAGCCGTGGAGGTGCGGATCGTACAATGACTTCCCTTGCGTGGCCTCCGACCCAGATCTATATTTACAAGCTGTCCAATAACCTGGTCTTCATGGAGATCGCGTGAAGGTACGTTCGAGTGTGAAACCGATTTGCGAGCACTGCAAAGTCGTGAAACGGCAAGGCGTGACGCGAATCATTTGCAAGCGGAACCCCAAGCATAAACAACGGCAGGGCTAAGATGGCGCGAATCGCGGGCGTCGACCTTCCCCGAGAGAAACGGGTCGAGGTAGCCCTCACCTACATTTTTGGCATCGGCCGGCCGACCAGCGTCCGTCTGCTCAGCGAATCCGGAGTAAGTCCGGACACGCGGGTACGCGATCTGAGCGATACGGAGGTGGCCCGGCTCCGCCAATTGATCGAGCGCTCGGTGCGCGTGGAAGGTGCCTTGCGCACCGAGGTCGCGATGAACATCAAGCGGTTGATGGACATTGGGAGCTATCGTGGCAGTCGGCATCGGAAGGGGTTGCCGGTTCGAGGGCAACGGACCCACACGAACGCACGCACGAAGAAGGGGCCCCGACGCGCCATCGCCGGCAAGAAGAAAGTGACGAAGAAGTAACCTATGACCACACCTCCCATACCTCCCGCGCCGACGAGCGCTCCCGCAGCGGCGACGCCCGCGAAGGTGCCGGTCGCCAAGCGGTCGAAGAAGATCGTCGAGTCCGAGGGCATCGCACACATTTCGGCGACCTTCAACAATCTGCTGATCACGATCACCGACATGCGCGGCAACGCACTGGCTTGGGGGACGGCGGGCAAAGCCGGCTTCAAGGGCTCCAAGAAGTCGACGCCGTTCGCGGCGACCGTGGCCGCCGAAAATTGCGGCCGCGAAGCCATGAATCTCGGGGTTCGCAAAGTCCACGTGCTGGTGCAGGGTCCCGGCAGCGGACGCGAGTCCGCGATCCAGGCGCTCGCGTCGGTCGGTCTGCGAGTCGCGTCCATCAAAGACGTGACTCCGATTCCTCACAATGGGTGCCGCCCGCCCAAGAAGCGGCGGGTCTGAGCCATGTCACGGTACGCTGGTCCGGCTTGCCGACTGTGTCGGCGCGAAGGCACGAAGTTGTTTCTCAAAGGCACCCGGTGTCTTACGGAAAAGTGCGCGGTGGATCGCCGGGGCTACGCCCCCGGCCAGCACGGTCAGTCCGGCGGCGGCCGGGGCCGGAAGACCTCGGAATACGCCAAGCAGCTGCGCGAGAAGCAGAAGGTCAAGCGCATTTATGGGCTCAACGAGCGCCAATTTCGGAACCTCTTCGAGGTGGCGTCACACGAACCCGGCGTGAAGGGTACCAACCTGCTCATCGCGCTGGAAACTCGGCTCGACAATATCGTCTACCGGATGGGCTTTGCCGCCAGCCGGAGGGCGGCCCGGCAGCTGGTTCGCCATGGGCATGTGCAAGTGAACGGTGAACGCGTCGATATTCCCTCCTACAAGGTCATACCCGGCCAGGAAGTAGGAGTGGAACCCGCCAGTCGCGAAATCGTTCCGGTGAAGATGGCACAGGAAAGTGCGGCACGGGGCGCCCCGATGTCCTGGCTTTCGGTGGACACCGAGAAAGCCGCGGGCCGGCTGGTCGAGCTCCCGACGCGCGAGACGATTCCGCTCAACGCGCAAGAACAACTGATCGTCGAGCTTTACTCGAAGTAACGGACGGATCATGACCATCGATCTCAGTGGATTGGTACGGCCGCATCTCGTCGAAATGACGAAGCGGGAAGACAATCCGAACATCGCAGAGTTCCGGCTGCAGCCATTGGAGCGGGGTTTCGGCTACACGCTGGGCAACTCGTTGCGCCGCCTCCTGCTTTCATCGCTCCGCGGCAGTGCCGTATGGGCGTTCCGGCTGGATGGCGTGGTGCACGAGCATCAGACGGTACAGGGCGTGCTCGAAGACGTGCACCAGATCATTCAACGCCTCAAGGCGCTGACAATCGTGCTCGTCCCCGAAGTGGACGAGGCGGTGCTCAAAATCCGGTGCGAAGGCAAAGGGCCGGTTTACGCCCGCGACATTCACGAACAGGGCTCCGTGCATGTGGTCAATCCCGATCAATTGCTCTTCACGGTTCAGGATGACCGCGAAGTGGCCTGCGACCTGTACGTGAACAAGGGCCGAGGCTATGTCGAAGCCGAGATGCATCCGGTCGATCGATCCCTGCCGGTGGACGTCGTGCGAATCGACGCGATCTATAATCCGGTTCGCCGCGCCAACTTCACGGTGAATGAAACCCGGGTCGGGCAACGCACCGACTATGATCGCCTCGCGGTTTCGGTGGAAACCAATGGAACGATCTCTCCCGAGGATGCCATCGCGTACGCGGCGGCCCTCGCGCAGGAACACTTCCGCTACTTCGTCGACTTCGGTAAAGTGCCGATGGCCCGCCCGACCTTCGTGGAAGGCGCGAGCGCGACCGGTGGCCTCCGCACCCGACTCAGCCGTCTCATCGACGACTTCGGCCTTTCGGTTCGGTCGCTGAATTCGCTCAAGAATTCGAACATCCGGACCTTGAAGGATCTCGTCGAGTTCACCCAAGAGGATCTCCTCAAGGTGAAGAACGTTGGCGAGAAGGCCCTCCAAGAAATTGCCGAGTTGCTGCAGCGCGAAGGGCTCAACTTCGGCATGGTCTTTGACGAGGCGGAAGGTGATCTGCGCGTGGCACGGGCCGGAACGCCCCCCACGGTGCAGCCGATCGCGGTCGAGGAGGAGCGGTAATGCGGCATCGCGCTAAAGGTCGGCAGCTTTCCCGGACCTCGACTCACAAGCGCGCCATGCTCAACAACATGGCCTCGAGCCTCTTCCGTCATGAGCGCATCGTCACGACGGAAGCCAAGGCGAAAGAGCTTCGCCCCTTCGCCGAACGCCTGATTACGTTGGCGCGGCGTGGCGATCTCCACGCCCGACGTGTGGTGGAGCGCAAAATTCACGATCGCGAGGTTCTGACCCGGCTGTTCACCGTCATCGGTCCGCGGTTCGCCGCCCGCCCGGGTGGCTACACCCGAATTTTGAAACTGGGTCACCGACCAGGCGATGGCGCCGACACGGCGCGCATCGAGCTCTTGGCCGAGTGAGGACCATGCGTGAGACCGGAATGCAAAAGGGGACCCGAGGGTCCCCTTTTTTTGAGCTCGATTACGTGCTCCGGTCAGGATGCGGCTTTCACCCGGCTGGGTTTCGTCACCTTGTTGCTCCGGATGCAGCGCGTACACACCTGAACCCGGCGGGGAGCGCCATCGACCTCGACCCGGACGGTTTGAAGATTCGCATACCAGCGACGCCGGGTCCGATTGTTGGCGTGACTCACATGATTGCCGGTCGTCGGCCCTTTGCCACACACAGTGCAGACCCGCGCCATAAGCCTGATCTCCCAAAATTCACAACGATAGCCCACTACGCCGTAGCCCCGAAATATAGCGAGCCCCATATGATGACACAACCGGAGGTATTTAGTCATGCCTAAGGCGCTCATCACCGGCGTGACGGGGCAGGACGGATCCTACCTGGCCGAATTCCTCCTTGCCAAGGGCTATGAGGTGTACGGGATGGTGCGTCGTACCAGCCATGACAGCTATGAGCGGATCGACCACCTGTTGGACCAGGTTGAGATCGTCACAGCCGATCTCCTGGATCAGCACAGTCTCACCGAAGTGGTTCGGGAGATTCTCCCTGATGAAGTCTACAATCTTGCCGCGCAGTCCTACGTCCCCACGTCCTTTACCCAACCGGTGCTGACCGGGGAGTTCACCGCGCTCGGGGTGACGCGCATTCTCGAGGCGATCCGATTAGCCCATCCTCGCGCGCGGTTCTATCAGGCGAGTTCGTCGGAGATGTTCGGAAAGGTCACGGAGACACCCCAGCACGAAGGCACGGCGTTCCATCCGCGGTCGCCCTACGGCGTCGCGAAAATATACGGCCATTGGGTCACGGTGAACTATCGAGAATCGTATGGACTCTATGCTGTGAGCGGCATCCTTTTTAATCACGAATCGCCGCGCCGCGGAATCGAGTTCGTGACCCGCAAGGTCACGGACGGGGTCGCGCGGATCAAGCTTGGTTTGTCTCAGAAACTCCGACTTGGCAATCTGGATGCGCGACGGGACTGGGGCTACGCCGGCGACTACGTCGAGGCCATGTGGCTGATGCTGCAACGCCCCACGCCGACCGACTACGTGGTCGGAACGGGCGAGACCCACAGCGTGCGGGAACTGGTCGAGCTGGCGTTCGCTCATGTGGGCCTCGATTGGCACGATCATGTGGTAACTGACCCCGCGTTCATTCGTCCTGCCGAGGTGGATCTGCTACAGGCCGATCCGCGGAAAGCGAAGCGTGAGTTGGGGTGGTCGCCGAAAGTCGCATTCCCGGAATTGGTGGCGATGATGGTGGACGCTGACGTTGCCCGGCTGGGCGCTCGCCGGTGAGGGTAATGGTGACCGGCGCCGACGGATTCGTCGGTAGCTGGTTGGTGCCGGAGCTATTGGCGGCCGGATATGAGGTGAGCGGCACGCTCCGCGCCGGGGGTTCTCCACCGTTTCGATTGTCCCTGGCGGAGCGAAGGGCGGTGCAATGGGTTCCGTTGGAGCTGGAGGACCCGAACTCGGTGGACCGCTGCGCGGCGTTTGGGGGGGACGCAGTCATCCACCTGGCGGCGGTCGCCTCGGTGCGAGAATCGAGGCAGGATCCTGGCCGGGCCTATGCAATCAATACCGCCGGCACCGGACGCCTGGCCCACGCCCTCGGGGAGCGCCATCGCGGGTTGGGCCGAACCACGCGATTGGTGCTGGTGTCGAGTGGGGAGGTGTACGGACCCGGTGATCCGCTCCCGCGCCGCGAAGGTGATCCGATTCGTCCAGTATCTTCGTACGCGGCGAGTAAGGCTGGGGCGGAAATCGCCGCACTCGAAGTGTGGCGGAGGACCGGGCTGCCCGTCGTCGTCGCCCGTCCCTTTCCGCACACCGGTCCGGGGCAATCCGCGGATTTCGTTGTGCCGGCCTTTGCGGCTCGGTTGGCCGAGGCGAAACGGTTGGGGGCCACGACCATCCGGACCGGCAATTTGGAACCGGTGAGAGACCTGCTGGATGTGCGCGATGTCGCGCGCGGATACGTGGCGTTGCTCAGTCAGGGGGTTCCCGGCGAGACCTACAACGTGGCGAGTGGAGCCGGGTTCGCGTTGGTGGATGTGCTGGCGCGATTGGCCCGGCTCGTGGGGGTGAATGTCACCCCGATTCCGGATCCGTCGCTGGTGCGGGAAATCGATATCCCCCATCTCGTCGGCGATGCTCGCAAGCTTCGTGAGGCGACCGGGTGGGCGCCTCGAATTCCATTGGATCAGACATTTCGAGACCTCATCGATGCCCAAACGGACTGACATCACCTCCGTGTTGTTGATTGGCTCCGGCCCGATCGTCATCGGTCAGGGGGCCGAGTTTGACTACTCCGGCACCCAAGCCGTTCGGGCGCTCAAGGAAGAGGGGTATCGCGTCATCTTGGTGAACTCCAATCCCGCCACGATCATGACGGACCCGGAGTTGGCCGACCGAACTTACATCGAGCCGGTCACCGCGGAATGGGTCGAGAAGGTCATCGTGCGGGAACGGCCGGACGCGCTGTTGCCGACTATGGGGGGCCAGACCGGACTCAACGTCGCCATGGCGCTAGAAACATCCGGCGTACTCGCGAAATACGGCGTGGAATTGATTGGAGCGAATGCGCGCGCCATCGAGCTTGCCGAGGACCGCGACGAGTTCGCCCGGGCCATGCGCCGAATCGGCCTGGCCACGCCCGAGGGGCAGACGGTCCGCACCGTGGAGGAAGGGGTCGCCGCGGCTGAAGTGACCGGGTACCCCGCGATCCTCCGCCCGTCCTACACGCTGGGTGGGACCGGCGGGGGAATCGCTTACAACCGCGAGGAATTCGAGACCATGCTTCGCCGAGGGCTCGAGTTGTCGCCCGTCGGTTCTGTGTTGGTGGAACGCAGTATCATCGGGTGGAAGGAGTTTGAGCTTGAAGTCATGCGCGACGGTGCGGATAACGTCGTGATTGTGTGCTCGATCGAAAACCTTGATCCCATGGGCGTCCATACGGGCGATTCGATCACCGTTGCGCCCGCGATGACGCTTTCGGATCGCGAGTATCAGGTCATGCGCGACGCCGCCTGTAAGATCATTCGCGAGGTCGGGGTGACCGCCGGTGGATGCAATGTGCAGTTTGCGGTGAGCCCCGCCACAGGGGAACAACTCGTCATCGAAATGAATCCGCGGGTGTCACGCTCCTCAGCACTGGCCTCCAAGGCCACCGGTTTCCCGATTGCGAGGATCGGGACCAAGGTTGCCGTCGGCTACCGGTTGGATGAACTGCCCAACGACATAACCAAGACGACGCCGGCCTCCTTTGAGCCGGTGCTCGACTACGTCGTCGTAAAGATTCCGCGATTCGCTTTCGAGAAATTTCCGACCGCCGATCCTCGCCTCACCACGCAAATGAAGTCGGTTGGCGAAGTGATGGCTATCGGCCGCACGTTCAAGGAGGCGCTGCAAAAGGGATTTCGAGGCCTCGAGGTGGATCGTACGGGATGGGTGGTGGGTCACACACTGGCCGAAGACCGGCTGGCCGACACGTCGCGTGAATCGCTGCTCGCTGCGGTGCGGACTCCGACCCCGGAACGCCTTTTCCAGGTCAAACGCGCTCTCCTTGCCGGCCTCGACCTCGGCGAGCTGGCGGAAGCGTCCGGGATCGATCTCTGGTTTCTGGCCCAACTGCGTGAGCTCGTGGATGTCGAACGGGAATGGACCGACCGGATCGCCGACCCCGCCCTCGGAGATGACGAGAAACGATGGCTCGTGCGACGGATGAAGCGGATGGGATTCTCGGATCGGCAGCTCGGTGATGCGGCTGGCCAAACCGAGACCGCGATGCGACGGGAGCGACATCGCCTGGGCATCCGCCCCGCCTACAAGATGGTGGACACCTGTGCCGGCGAATTTCCGTCGGCCACGCCCTATCTCTACTCGTCCTACGACGAGGAGACGGAAACCATCGCCCGCGGCGAGCGCACGGTCATGATCCTCGGCAGCGGGCCGAACCGTATCGGGCAGGGTGTCGAGTTCGACTACTGCTGTGTCCGGGCGGCGCTCCAATTCCGTGAGATGGGCTTTCGCACCGTGATGGTGAATTCCAATCCGGAAACGGTCTCCACCGATTTCGACATCTCCGACACGCTGTATTTCGAGCCGCTCACGCTCGAGGATGTCCTCGAGATCGTGCATGCGGAAAAGCCCTATGGGGTGGTGATCCAGTTCGGCGGGCAAACGCCGCTTCGGCTCGCGCGGGCGCTGGAAGCCGAAGGGGTTCGTATTCTGGGCACGTCTCCCGAGG
>JANYKV010000046.1 GCA_025358055.1 Gemmatimonadota bacterium | reverse complement strand
GGGCTTTCGCTGCCCGAACTCGAGCCGCGCCAATTCTCCTTCAATTCTCCCTTCGGCCTCTGCCCCGACTGTCACGGCCTGGGGACCCGCAGGGTCGTCAATGCTGATCTGATTCTCGGCGACCCGAGCATCTCCATTCTCGAAGGAGTGATCCTGCCGTGGGGAGAGCCCAGCGGCTATCTCCGCAAAATCGTACTCCCGACGCTGGCGAAGGCGTACCGGTTCGATCTGAACACACCCTGGGGGCAGCTGACCGAGGCGGCACGGCGGGTCATCCTCGAAGGTGTTCCAGGGAAGACCTTCAAGTTTGGGTCGGAGACCGGGCGGGGGAAGGAGTATGAGAGCGAATGGGAAGGGGTCCTCAAGAACGTCGAGCACCGGTACCGCGAGACCAGCAGCGATTCGATTCGCGCGTCGCTCGACGAGTTCATGATTGAAATGCCTTGCCAGACATGCCACGGCCGCCGTCTCCGGCCCGAAAGCCTGTCCGTGCTCGTGGCCGGGAAGAGTATTGGGGAGGTCGTCGACTATCCGGTCGATCAAGCGCTCGAGTTCTTCGAGTCGATTCCAATCGGCCGCGGCGTTGCCAACGGGGTCGATCCCGAAATTGCCGGACCCATCCTCAAGGAAACCTCGGAGCGGCTCCGATTTCTCAAAGACGTGGGCCTCGAGTATTTGACCCTCGGTCGCGCTGCGGGCTCCCTGTCCGGGGGCGAGGCGCAACGCATTCGCCTGGCGACCCAAATCGGCTCCCGGCTCGTCGGTGTGCTCTACATTCTCGACGAGCCCAGCATTGGGCTCCATCAGCGAGACAACGTCCGGCTCCTGAAGACCCTGCGCGACCTGCGCGACTTGGGTAACACCGTGATCGTCGTCGAGCACGATGAGGACACCATCCGCGCCGCGGATCACGTCATCGATCTGGGCCCACGCGCCGGACGTCATGGCGGCGAGGTGGTTGCCGAAGGGGACGTCGCCGAGATACTTCGCCATCCTGATTCACTCACCGCGCGTTACCTGCGGCGTGAACTTCGAATCCCCGTCCCTTCTGTTCGTCGGAAGATGGTGCCAGGGAAGCGGCTTCGAATCGTCGGCGCCAAAGCAAACAACCTGCAGAACCTCACGGTTGATTTTCCACTTGGAGTATTCGTCGCGGTCACCGGCGTGAGTGGCTCGGGAAAATCGAGCCTGGTGACCGACATCCTGTATCTCGCACTAGCGCGCCATTTCTATCATGCCAAGGTGATTCCCGGGCGGCACACTCGAATCGATGGCCTCGAACTGATCGACAAGGTGATCGACATCGACCAGAGTCCGATCGGCCGGACCCCCCGCTCGAACCCGGCCACATACACTGGCCTGTTCACGCCCATCCGGGAGCTGTTCACCCAGCTGCCGGAGGCGAAGATGCGGGGCTATGGTCCCGGACGATTCTCCTTCAATGTGAAGGGGGGCCGCTGCGAATCCTGCCAGGGCGATGGGCTTGTCAAGATCGAAATGCATTTTCTCCCCGATGTCTACGTGCCGTGCGAAGTGTGCAAGGGGCGGCGCTACAATAGGGAGACGCTCGAAGTGCGGTATAAAGGGAAAAGCGTGGCCGACGTGCTCGATCTCACGGTGGCTGACGGGCTCGATTTCTTCAGCAGCCAGACCCGCATTGCGGAGCGATTGGAACTCCTCAACGATGTCGGCTTGGGTTACCTCCATTTGGGCCAGTCGGCCACGACCCTGTCCGGTGGAGAGGCCCAACGGGTCAAGCTGGCCACCGAATTGGCCAAGCGCGACACGGGTCGTACCCTTTACATCTTGGACGAGCCCACGACTGGACTCCACTTCGAAGACGTCCGCCTCTTGCTCGAAGTGCTGCATCGCCTGGTGGACAAAGGCAATAGCGTTATCGTGATCGAACACAATCTCGACGTAATCAAAACCGCCGACTGGATCGTCGACCTGGGGCCCGAAGGCGGTGACAATGGTGGGCTCGTGGTCGCTGAAGGTGCGCCGGAGGTGGTGGCTCAGGTATCCGGGAGCTATACCGGGGAATTCGTCCGAAGGGCCTTGGCAGCCAACCTCACCCACTGACCCTCCCTCCACCCCTCGAGCCTTCCCGCCTTCAATGCGCGTGATGCTCTCCCCACCGATCCGCAGGCCGTTCGGCAAACACGTTGGCGTGAACCATCCACCCAAACAGGGTTGCGAAAAATCGACCGCGCTCGGCGTCGCAGCCCTCCTTCGTGGCAACAGTGCCTTCCGGCCCAAAGAGCGTTTGCCCGTTTTTCTTTTCGAGCCACCGCTGCTCCTCGCCTTTCTTTGGGATACAGATGTTCACGTGGAGGTGCCACTGGGCGATGCTGAGCGGGACTCGCTTGTCGAGGTCCTCCTCAGAGGCGCGTTGGGGCATGGTGTACATCGCGCCCACCAGGACCTTCCTCCCGGACTCATCTTCGCGATAGAGGATCGACGTCGGTTTGACCGGGTCGAAGCCAAAGACCGCAAAAAGCCCGTTAGCATATTTCGTGTAGTGATACACCTTCTGGTGTTTGAGATTGGGGGCGAAGAGCGCAAATCCGTCGGCTTCCGCGGCGGCCGGGTCGGCATATTTCGCCAACGCCCGGCGCAGCTCCGAGACCAGCGCCTCGGCTCGCGCGGAGTCTGCGGCGGAGGCGGGGCGGCGATCGGTCATTCTCAGGTGTGACCCAGCGGATAGGGCCCCACTCATCGAGCCCGTCACCGCCGCGTTCTGGTGGTCCTCGGTGTGGTGATTGTGATCGGATGCTTCCTGGCCTACCAGGCCGCCCGGGATGAGCGCGCCGAGCGCAACCATCTCGACGAACCAGCGACGCAGGTTCCGGGGCTTCATTGGGAGTCTCCTTCCAGCATGTTCGCGCCTACCACTAACAACGACGGAGGCCGCCCGGACATGTTAAGTTCCTGGTGTCGTGGAAGCCCTTCCTCCTTCCTCCGGGAACCCTATTATATAGATACCGGTTTTCGCCCCCGTCTTCAGCCTCGGACCGATTCGTGAAGCGCTTCCCTCTTCCCGTCGGCGTATTCTGTCCTCTCTTCGTTCTCGCGCCGATCGCTATTGGGGCGCAGCAAACTGACCCCGGTATGCTCACCAATCAGCGGATCTACGCCTCCGAGGATTTTCGACCAGAAGGATTCCGCGGCGCTCGCTGGCTCACCGATGGGGCGGGGTATACGACCCTGGAAGGAAGCGCCGGCGCGAATGCGCGCGAGATCATCCGCTACGATACCGAGACTGGGAAGCGCGAAGTGATCGTGACCTCGGCCCAGCTAACCCCACCCGGCCGCTCCGCTCCTTTGGAGATTGACGACTACGCCTGGACCAGCGATCTCGGCCGTGTCCTGATCTTCACGAATACCCAACCAGTGTGGCGTATCAATACGCGGGGAGACTATTGGGTCCTCGATCGGGGCACGGGAACGCTCCGGCAATTGGGCGGGTCGGCCGCGAAATCGTCCACGCTGATGTATGCGAAATTCTCCCCTGATGGCCGCCGGGCTGGATACGTTCGGGAGAACAATCTCTTTGTCGAGGACCTCCAGTCCGGGGCGATCACCCAGCTCACGACCGACGGATCGCGCACGGTGATCAACGGGAATTTCGACTGGGTGTACGAAGAAGAACTGGGATTGCACGATGGCTGGCGTTGGAGCCCCGACGGGAAACACCTCGCGTATTGGCAGCTCAATGCGGATCAAGTCCGTGATTTTGACTTGATTCGGAACACCGACTCGCTCTACTCCCGAATCGTGCCGATCCAATATCCCAAGGCCGGCGAAGCAAATTCCGCGGCCCGAATTGGCATTGTGGATGCCGCGGGTGGTGCCACACGCTGGCTCCACGTCGAAGGCGACCCGCGCAACAACTACATGGCTCGGCTCGACTGGGCGGCGACCAGCGACCAAGTGATCGTTCAGCGCCTCAATCGGCTGCAAAACACCCTCGATTTGTTGCTCGGCGACGCTGCGACCGGCGCGGTGCAGACGATTCTCGTGGAACGCGACAGCGCATGGGTGGAAGTGGTGGATGAGTTGGTGTGGCTCAACGGAGGGAAGTCATTTACGTGGGTCAGTGAACGAGACGGCTGGCGCCACGTGTACATCGTGTCGCGCGATGGTAAGAGCGTACGGCTAGTCACGCCCGGGGAGTTCGACGTGCTCGCCATCACCGGCATCGAGCCCGTGGCAGGTTGGCTATATTACGTCGCCTCGCCCCAAAACCCGACCCAGCGGTACCTCTTCCGCACGCGCCTCGACGGAACCACCAAGCCCGAGCGGCTCTCGCCGATCACTGACGTGGGAACCCACGGCTATGATCTCGCGCCTGGTGGCCGATACGCTTTCCACACCTTTAGCACGTTTACCCAACCGGGCGCGACGGCTCTGGTGCGCCTGCCCGAGCATACCGTGGTGCGTTCGTTGGCCGGCAATGCGCGCCTTCGTGAGCGAATATCGGCACTCAAACGGGGGCCCGCCGAGTTTTTCCAAGTGGATATCGGTGAGGGGGTCAAACTCAACGGTTGGTTGATGAAACCCGCCGACTTCGATTCCACGCGGCGATATCCGATCCTATTCACGGTGTATGGGGGGCCTAACTCCCAAACTGTGATGGATAGCTGGGGTGGGTCCACCTATCTCTGGCACTTGATGCTCACCCAGAAAGGCTATTTGGTCGCGAGCATCGACAATCGTGGCACCGGCGCGCGCGGCCGAGCGTGGCGAAAGATCATTTACGGTCGGCTCGGTGTGATTGAAACCCACGATCAGATTGCCGCCGCAAAGGCGGTGGCCCAGCGTCCATACGTGGACCCCGCTCGAGTGGGCATCTGGGGCTGGAGTTATGGTGGGTTCATGAGCCTGAATGCACTGTTCCAAGGACACGAGGTCTACAGCACGGCCATCGCAGTGGCGCCCGTGACTCACTGGAAGTTCTACGACAATATTTATACTGAACGATTCAACGGTCTTCCTCAAAACAACGCAGCGGGCTATGACCGGGGGTCACCGCTCACCTATGTGAACCAACTCACCGGGGACTTGCTGTTGGTCCATGGGACCGGGGACGACAACGTCCACTATCAGAACTCTGAGTCGCTCATCAACGCGCTGGTGGCGGCCAACAAACCGTTCACCATGATGTCCTATCCGAACCGCACCCACTCGATCTCAGGCGGGAATACGACACTTCATCTCCGGACGCTTCTGACCGACTATCTCGAGGAACACTTGATGCACCGCCGGGCCCAGAGTGGTGTGACACCCTAGTTGCCGGGCGGATTCCTCCTCCCCCTGAACGCGGAGGCACCCATGACGTATGAACAGATTGTGGCCATTCTCGGTTACGCGGGGGGCCACGAGCAGGGTGTACGGATCACCACGTCGAATCGCACGGAGGTCGTCGGGGTGCCGACCAGTCTGGATACCCATGTCACCGCCCATGAGGTATACCTCAGGCCGGTCGGCAACGATGATACCGAGATTGCCATCTCGTTGGGCCAGATCGAGGCGGTTGAGCTCCTGTGAGGTTGCGAGTCCGACACTGGTCCGACTGGCGGCTGACCGCAAACCCAATATGTTTCCTTGTGAAACATCCGACCGAGTTGGCCCGTATTCTTCGCTGACACCGGACCCCTAGGGCCTGGTCCAGCGCTCAACCGAAAGATGGATCATGGATCCGGGAATCATCGCCGTTTTCATTCCGATCGTTACTGTGTTCATGGGGGGGCTCTTCCTCCTCGCGCGCACTGATATCGGCAAAGCGATCGCCCAACGGATTAGCGGTGGCGCCGGATCGAACGATGACATTCATGCGCGCCTGTCGGAGGTGGAGGGGGAGTTGGCCGGCCTACGCCAGGAACTCGGTGAGACGCAGGAGCGGCTGGATTTCGCGGAACGATTGCTGTCGAAGGGGCGCGAGGGTGATGACCCGGGGGGAGCGCAAGTGAATAGGGAGCGCGCGACGTGAGGATCAGCGGGCCCGAGGCTGGTCTCATTGCAATGCTGCTCGCGATCCCGATTCTCGGAATCGTCGTCGGCGGGGCGGTGAAGATCCTCCGGCCGGTCATCGAGGCGTGGTCGCACAAAAATCTCGGAGGGGGAGAGCTTGGTGCGGACAATCTTCGGGGCGATGTCGAACAGCCTCGGCTCGAGGTGGACCAACTTCGACAGGAGTTGGCGGATACCCATGAGCGGCTCGATTTTACGGAAAGACTCCTTGCTCGGGGCCGAGATGCTGCCTCAGAGGCCAAGCCATGAGAGTCGATCTTCGGGAGGAGTAGTGGATTTGGAAGGTATTCTTGCGATAGTCTTCATCTTCGGTGGAGGAACCCTGTTCCTCCTTTCGGTGAGTCCGGTAGGTAAGGCGCTGGCGGACCGGATTCGCGGTCATGGCGCGGTCCTGCAGCAGGACCCTGAGCTGTATGCCGAGGTGGAGCAACTGAGGCAGGAAGTCTCCGAGCTGCAGGAACGGGTGGATTTCACGGAGCGGCTTCTCGCGGCGAAAAATGAAGAGAAGAATTCAGGGGAGGCCTGACCGCCGTGCCCGAACATCTGGTGCAGGAAATGGTGCAGGTCATCATGGTCATGGTATTGGGCATTGGTATTCCTATTGGGCTTTTTGCCGGGGTCACGGTGGTCAAAGCGGTCTCTCGCCGGCTCGAAGGTGGTAGAAGTTCCTCGGTGAGCTCCGAGGCGACGGAGCAACTCGCGGGTCGCGTTGCGGAGCTCGAAGGATTGGAGCGTCGGGTCATGGAATTGGAAGAACGGCTGGATTTTGCCGAGCGCTTGTTGGCCGAACGCCAAGGCTCGCCGCGTCATCATTTGGAGCGATTATGATTTTTGGACAGGTTCCCCCGGTTCCTGAAGCTCCGATACCACAAGTGCCCGGCTTCGATCCCAATCTATTTTGGGGAACCCTCTCAAGCGATGCGAAGGTCTTTATTGTCCTGGCGGCACTGACGGCGGCGTTTTTTGTCGTCTATCCACTCGTTCGAGCGATCGCGCGACGCCTGGAAGGCAAAACCGTCGACCCAAAGGTGAAGGAACAGCTTGAACAGCTGCAGAGCAGGGTAACGGAGATCGATCAGCTGCACTCCCGGATGGCGGAGTTGGAGGAGCGGGTGGATTTCTCGGAGCGGTTGCTGGCGCAAACGAATCAACCGGCCGGGGTAGAACGAAAGGTGCCGTCATGAGTCCTGAAGAAACCAAGATGCTGGCCATCGTAGCGGTCATGAGTGTAGCCGCGATCACCGCCGGCATGATGCTGATTTTCCGCGGACCGATCGGCAAGGCCATCGCGACCCGGATCGAAGGGCGGCGCCGCCCCACCGAGGATGAGGTGCTGGAACTCCGAGCCCGGGTGGAGGAACTCGAGCAGGCGCATGCCAAGCTACATGAATTGGAAGAACGCATCGAGTTCTCCGAACGCTTTCTCACCCGCCCGCAGGCCCATCCCGTCGAACGTTCGGAACAGCGATGAATCCGAACGATGTTGCCCCGATGGTCATCACCATGGTCATCGCGATTGGGGTGGCCCTGGTCTTGATTTTCCGGGGACCGATCGGCCGGGCAATCGGCCGGCGCATCGAAGGAAGCGGAGGTGGGGACACCAACATCCTCGCGGCTCGCATGGAAGAGTTGGAGCAGCGCCTCGCCGAGAGCGAAGGAGTTCGCGCTCGTGTTGCTGAGCTGGAGGAGCGGCTCGATTTCACTGAGCGACTCATGACCCAGAGCGCCCGTGAGGCGGAGATCCCCAAAGGCCTCAAGCCCGGTTCGTGAGCGCGCTGAGATGACCAAGCAGGGGAGTCGCTGCGATTGAAGCGAGAGGCGAAATGAAGCGGTACTTGGGTATGGATGTAATTGATCTCGTGATCCATGTCGGTATCACCGGGGCGGTCGGGGCCTTTCTGGTGGCGACCGGGCTTCAAGAGGAGATCGTGTGGTCGGCCGTCCTCACAATCTCCCTGATTGTGCTCGCCGTGCGTCGGCGCTATGCAATGAGAGGTGCGCGAACGGAACTTACTGGAGATAGCTTAGCCCAAGCCCGGGTTGCGGACCTCGAGCAACGTTTGACCGAGATGGAGCAACGGGATTATCGGATGGCGGAACTCGAGGAACGACTGGATTTTGCCGAGCGCCTCCTGGCCCAGGGTCGGGAGGAGCGTCCCAAACTCGGCGCCCGCGAAACCTAACGCGCGGGGGTGCGTAGTTCGGGTAAAGGGACGGGCATTGGCGTTACTTGGAATGAGATCCGCTAGATTCCGGCATAGGGATTGCCGAATGCTGAGGAGGGGGGAGACATGGTCACGAAGGAAGACATTCTGTCATTCATCGACCGGCTCGATAGCGGAACGCTGAATACGAAAGAAGTGGAGCCTGGACTCTGGGTGGTCAACACCCCGGAGGAGGCCGAGATGGTCATTCACTACGCGCCCCCGGTGGTCATTCTTCGGGTTCGTGTCATGGAACTTCCCGCGGCGGAGCCCCGACGGGGGGAGCTGTTCCGACAGCTGTTGGAGCTCAATGCCCGCGATCTGGTGCATGGATCGTACGGGCTCGAGGGTGACCACGTGGTGCTCACGGATACTCTCGAACTTGCCGATCTTGATTTTAGTGAATTTCAAGCGAGTTTCGACTCCCTCTCACTCGCGCTGGCCTCGCACCTCGGCGCGCTGTCGCCGTACCGCGAAAGGTAGATCGCAATGGGCCTCTTCGATCGACTGTCCACGCTGTTTCGGTCCAATATCAATGACCTGATCAGCAAAGCGGAAAACCCCGAAAAAATGCTGAACCAGCTGATCGTCGATATGAAGACGCAGTTGGCCAAGGCCAAACAGCAGGCGGCGTCAGCCATCGCCGACGAAAAGAAGCTGCAAGCGGACGCGGAGGGGATGAAAAAGCTGGCCGAGGATTGGGAACGCCGCGCGATGCTTGCCGTCCAGGAAGGCCGCGACGATCTCGCCGCGCAAGCGCTTATGCGGTACAATGAGAACCTCCAAGGGGCGCAACAGCTGCATGAGACGTGGGTGCGCCACAAGGCGGAGACCGAGAGTCTGAAGGGCTCCCTACGCCAGCTCAACGACAAGATCGAGGAGGCGAAGCGGAAGAAGAACATCCTGGTGGCGCGCGCCAAGCGGGCGGAGGCCCAGCAGCGCATCCAAGAGACGATGGCGGGGATGTCCGACAAGAGCGCCTTCGAATCCTTCGAGCGGATGGCCGAAAAGATCGAGGACACGGAGCGCAAGGCTCTAGCCGCAGCGGAGCTCCACCAGGAGTTTTCCGGCGATGATCTGATGCAACAGTTCAAGTCGCTGGAGTACAAGGGCAGTTCCTCGCAGCAGCTGCTTGAACTCAAGGCGAAAATGGGGCTCTTGCCGGCCGGTGGCGCGGAGGCCGCGAAGCAACTCGGCAAGGGCGGTGAAACGATCCACGATGCCGAGTTGGTGGACGATCACGAAGGGGGCGCCGGTTCCGCCCATTAGCTTTCGAGCATCGGTACGAGTCGGAGCGCGCCGGCCCTGGAGATGTGGTCGGCGCTTGCTTGCGGCCGTCCCGTGCCCGACTATTATTGTATACAATTCTGACCACCCTCTTACTTAGCGTCTCATGGCCATACCGCGCTTTCTGATCATTGCAGATGGCGATTTCGCCCCCATGACGTCGAAGACGGCGAATTCCGTCATTCGATACCATCCGGAGCGCGTGGTGGGCGTGCTCGACCGCCAGCACGCGGGCCAAAAGGTCCAGGATGTCCTCGGATTTGGCGGGTCCATTCCGGTCCTCGCCTCGATGGCCGAGGGGCTGCTCCTCAAGCCCGATACGGTGCTGATCGGAATCGCCCCGGCCGGGGGCCGGCTGCCTGACGAGTGGCGGGTGTGGCTTGCGGACGCGCTCGATGCCGGGTGCGACGTGTGGAACGGGTTGCACACCTTCTTGGGGGATGATCCGGTTCTCGCCGAACGCGCGCGCGCCAACGGGCGCCGTATTTACGACATTCGCCGTCCTCCAGCGAATCTTCCGATCGCCGATGGCCTGGCGGGCGATGTCGATGCGTTTGTGCTACTGACGGTCGGGACCGACTGCAACGTGGGCAAGATGACCTCGCAGCTTCAGCTGACGCGCCAGCTCAACGATTTGGGAGTGCGGACCCGGTTCGTCGCCACCGGGCAAACCGGCATCATGATCGAGGGCTGGGGGATCGGAGTGGATGCGGTGATCGCCGATTTCATCGCCGGTGCCGCGGAGGAGCTGGTACTAGAGGGCGCGAAAGGCGCCGACATCGTGATGGTCGAAGGGCAGGGGAGTATTATCCACCCGGGGTACAGCGGCGTGACCCTCGGACTCCTCCATGGGTCATGCCCCGATGCGATGATTCTATGCCACCAGGCCACTCGAGATTTCATCGGCGACTACCGCCGCAAAGCGTGGCTCAAGATTCCCGCGCTCAGTCAATACGTAAAAATGTATGAGCTTCTGGGCAATGCCGTGCATCCCACGAAGGTTATCAGTATCTGTCTCAACACGTACGATTTGTCCGATGCGGAGGCGCGCGCTGCGTGTGCCTCCGCGGAGAAAGAAACCGGACTCCCCGCCACCGACCCGGTGCGGTTCGATGCGAAGCCCATTCTTGACACGATTGTAAGCGCCCGCCAAGAGTGGCAGCGCCGGCCGAAAGCCGACTAACCCCCGCGAAGCAACGCCGCAGCCTTTTCCGCGATCATGATCGTGGGCGCGTTCGTGTGTCCGGAGATGATCCGTGGCATGATCGACGCGTCGATCACCCGCAGGCCGTCCACTCCGCGGACCCGAAGCGCCGAATCCACGACCGCTTCCGCGTCATTCCCCATTCGGCAGGTCCCCACTGGGTGGTACAACGTCTCGGCACGCCGGCGCAGGTGGTCGAGTAGCCCCTCCGCGCCCGACGCAGTTGGCCCCGGCAGCACCTCCTCGCCGCGGTAGCGATCGAACGAGGGACCTCGCACGAGCTCCCGGGAGAACGCGAGTCCGTGCAGCAATCGCTTGATATCCCCGTCCGCCGTGAGATAGTTTGGCGCGATCGCTGCCGGCTGGAATGGATCGGATGTGGTCAGCCGGACCACACCGCGGCTTTCGGGACGGAGTAGAATGGCCGCGAGGACGAAACCATGACCGTCCATCGGTGTCAGCCCATGGTCCACGAACCAGGTCGGGGCGCAAATCAACTCGAGGTCGGGAGTCGCGATCGCCGGGCTCGATCGAATGAATGCACCGGCCTCGGCCACATTGGAGCTGAGCGGTCCCCGGCCCCAACCCACCCATCGCAGGAGATTGCCGATTGTTTCCGCCCCCGCCAACGTCACCGGTTCCCGACAGGTGAATGCGATGCCACAGACGAGATGATCCTGTAAGTTCTGCCCGACGCCAGGCGCGTCCATCAGGACAGGGATGGCCAAGTCCCGCAGATGGTCCTTCGGGCCCACGCCTGACAGCATGAGGAGCTGCGGTGACCCGATCGCGCCGCATGCAAGGAGAACTTCCGCGTCCGCGCGCGCGGACGCGGTCGTGCCCCGATGCTGATAGGCCACGCCAACGGCACGAGCGCCGTCGAACAAGATCTTCGTGGCGTGCGCTCGGGTCAGTACCATGAGGTTGGGGCGGCGGCGGGCCGGTGCTAGATACGCTGTGGCCGTGCTTTCGCGGCGTCCGTTTCGCTGCGTGACGTGAAAGAATCCGAAGCCTTCCTGGGCGGGCCCATTGAAATTGTCGAGCGTTGCGAAGCCAGCTCTGGCCCCGGCCTCGATGAAGGCCTGCCCAATCGGGGTGGTGAATCGGAGCCGGTCGATACTGAGAGGGCCGGGAGCGCTCGATCCCACGTAGCCTTCCGCTCGAGTGAAGTAGGGGAGGACATCGTCGAACCCCCACCCGATATTTCCGAGCGAACGCCAAAAATTGTAGTCCGCCGGCTGCCCCCTCGCGTAGATCATTGCGTTGATCGAACTGCTTCCTCCCAGGGTCTTCCCGCGAGGCCAATAGAGTTCCCGATTCCCGAGTTGGGGTTCCGGTTGGGTACGGTAATTCCAATCCACATCGGTTTTGAAAAGCTTGGAAAAGGCGGCGGGAATCCGAAGCCGTAGGTTGCGGTCGCCGCCACCGGCCTCGAGTAGCAACACCCGGGTTTGCGGGTCCTCAGTCAGCCGGTTTGCAAGAACGCACCCCGCGGAGCCGGCTCCCACGATGATATAGTCGTACGTCAGTCTTGCCCTCCGGTTCCAGCCCCTGGAATGAAGGTGACGTCGATGTGGATGACAATGTTCTCCTGAAACCGGAGCGTGCCGAGAAACCGAGTGAGCCGGGTGACGCCATAGTCCTTGACGTTGATCGGAACTTCTCCGCGCACGCGGACACTCCCGGCGGCGAAAGTAACGACCGCCGGAATCGCGGCCGCCTTGCTGATCCCGTGGATGGTGAACGAGCCCTGGAGTGTCACTTCGACCGAATCGCCGTGGGTTCGTCCAGGGACAAGCGAGGTGAGATCGTACCGCATGGTCGGGAATTGATCCACATCCATGGTCTTGTACATGTCGCGGTCCCGGCGTCCGTTGCCGGTCACCATGGTCTTGACGGAAGCTTCCACCCACCCACGGACACTTGCGAGGTCCGGACTCCCGGTCATTTCCCCTTGGACCACCGTCGTGGTCCCAGTGAAATCCCCGAGCGTGGCCTTTCCGTCGTAACTCAGGGCCCCCTCGCGGACTTTGCCCGAGGTCACCTGATGCTGGGCGCGCGCCTCGACACTCACGACCGACAGCATCCCGAGAATCACACCGAAGCGGCCCAGCGACCGCCGAGGATGAAGGGGAAGAGTTGGCATGCCCGGCATATATCACTCCTGATCGAGTCGCGCCCCGAATACGCGGACGCGCGTGACCGCCTCCTGCGAATCTGATGGGGAAGCTCGGGTTTAGTCAAATGCCGCCGGGGGCTCGGGTTCGGGGGCCGGCCGGCGGTTGGTTGGCGTGGACGACTTTCGAGCGGCGAGGTCATCGTGCAGGGCCCGAATGGCTGGCGTAATGAGGTCGTCGAACTGGCCGGCTTGGGAAGCCCACACGAACGCGACGATCGCCGCCCCGACTAGGGCGAGCGCGGCGGGGACGACCAGATAGAGCACACTCACGATCGATCTGCCTCAAAGGTGCGGGAGCGCCAGGACGTCAGGATGACGGTAACGCTGCTTACGGGCATCATGATCGCCGCGATGAGCGGATTTACGATTCCCGTTACGGCGAGCGCCGCTCCGATCACGTTGTACCCGAGTGAGAACGCAATGTTGCGCCGAATGACGTTAAGGGTCCGTTCCGCACCATTGGTGAGTCGCGCGAGCGCTTCGATGCCGCCATCGGCGAGGAAGACATCTGCCGCGGCGAGCGAGGCTTCCGCGCCACCACGTACCCCCACCCCCACTGAGGCGGCAGCGATGGCCGCGGCGTCGTTGACACCGTCGCCCACCATCACGACCGGACCCGCGAGCGCCAAGCGCTTGATCACAGCCAGCTTCTCTTCGGGCGAAGCGCCGGCGCGCACCGCCGCTAGGGGAATATCAAGTGTGGTCGCGACCGCCTGGACCACCGCCGGGCTGTCTCCGGAGAGGAGGCCGATGGTCCACCCCTTGGCCCGGAGGTGGGCGAGAACCGACGCCGCCTCGGGACGTATGGGGTCGCCGAACCCGGCGGCGGCTACGATCTCGTCATCCACCGCGATCAGCACTGGGGTCAAATGGGGAGCCGCCGGGCCCGGCGCACCGGTGTCCGGCCTGATCGCGGTTTGCGCCACTACACCGCGAACGAAGTGCGGGGAGCCGACCACGATCCGTCGCCCAGCGACGACGCCGCGGAGTCCACCACCCAGGGTTTGCTCGATAGCGGTGGCGTCCGGCACGGACTCATCGGGCCAAGCGCGCTGAAAGCCAGCAGCGATGGGATGGGGCGAATGGCGCTCGAGGGCGAGAACCAACGGCTTGACCCAATCGGGTCCGCGCCATGACACCAGTCCCGCGCGACCTTCCGTGAGGGTTCCCGTCTTGTCGAGGATGAGTCGGGCGGGGCGCCCCAGCAGCTCCAAGGCCGTGCCGTTCTTAATCAAGATGCCTTGTCGGGCCGCGCGCCCCGTAGCCACCGTGATGGCGAGCGGCGTGGCCAACGCCAGGGCGCAGGGGCAGGTAACGATGAGGAGTGCGATAGCGTTGTCGACCGCTCTGGTCGGGTCGATTCGCATCCAGATGAGCCACGTGCCCAGCGCGAGCAGGAGAACGACGCCGACGAAGATGCCGGCCATTCGGTCGGCGAAGAGCACGACCGGCGCCCGCTGTTGGGCGCCAGCTTCAACATCACGCAGCATCTTCCCAAGGCGACTCGATTCGCCGGATGCTTCTACGACGACCCGCAGTGTCGATGACAGATTGAGCGTCCCACCGTACACCGGGAGGCCCTCGGACTTGGCCACGGGGCGCGATTCTCCAGAGAGCAGCGCCTCGTCGGCACGGGAAGCACCGTGGACGACCCGGCCATCGGCCGGGAAGGAGTCTCCGGGTCGCACCTCGATCAGCATGCCGGGGATCAACGCTTCGACCGGGATTTCTCGGATCGTGGTGCCTTCTAAAAGGCGCGCCGTGGTGCTCGTCAACGAATACAGGAGCTCCGCCGAGTTGGCAGCGGTCCGTTGCGCCCGTTGCTGAAGGAACCGGCCGACCAGTAAGAGGAAGATGAGCGTCGTGACGCCGTCGAAATAGATCGGCCCCTGGTCGGTGATGGTGTTGATCGCGCCGCGGACAAAGCCCACCGCTAAGGCGAGCGCGATGGGAAGGTCCATATGCAGGGCGCGCGTCCGCAGGGCCCCGAGCGCACCTCGAAAAAACACCGCTCCCGGTCCGAAGAGAGCCGGGACCGCCAACCACAGGCTTAGCCAACGGAAGTAATGTTCGTACTGGGCCTCCATGTGGTTGAGCCAGCCACTGTACAACGCCGCGGCGACCAGCATGACATTCCCGGCCAAGGCCCCCGCGACACCGATTCGAGTGATCATCCGCCGATCTTCGGCCCGCCGGAGCGCATCGGTATCCGCGCCCCGGAACGGGTGGGGGCGGTAGCCGAGTCGATCCAGGAATCCCGCGACGGAGGACAGCCGTGTGGCTCGATCATCCCAGACGAGATGAACGAGAGAACGAGTCAAGATCAGCTCGGCCGAGAGGACCCCGGGCACCGCCACAGGGACGCGTTCCACCAACCACACGCAGCTGGGACAATGCACTCCCTCCAGGTAGAGGTCGATTTCGGCGAGGCCATCCGCTCTTCGCTTCAGGTAGAGGGAATGAAATGAGGTGTGGTCGAACTCCTCATAGCTTCTTCCGCTGAGGATGACGCGATCGTGCCGTTGTTCGCCGAGCGCGTAATAGGCGAAGAGCCCGTGCTCGTGGATCAGCTCGTAGGCGACCCGGCATCCCAGGCAACAGAACTGCGCTACCAACGTGGCGTCGATATCCCAGAGTGAGACCGGCAGGCCGCAATGCGAGCAGACAGCGGCTGATTGACTTGCCGCCGGCGCAGGAGCAGTGAGCTCAGCGAGAGACATGAACCCCATGATGGGAGAAGGGAGTTGGCTCGAGACGACCGACAACGGTGAGGAACCCGATGATAATGACCGCGGTGGCCGTGATCAGCGGGAGACGATGGCGCAGCCGCCCGAACAGGCGTTGCATTCCGAGCCCGAGCCCTACCATCACCGGTAGCGTGCCGATCCAGAAGCACGCCATCAACCCGGCACCTTTTAGGGGAGAGCCGGTTCCCGCGGCGGCGGCGACGAACGCGTAAAGCCATCCACAAGGGAGGAGCGTGGTAACGAGTCCGATGGCGAGGGCCCGGGCCACGGGTGTCTTGGAACGCATTCGGCGAAGGACGTTCCCGAGCGCGGCTTGCATCTGCTGGGGTGGCCGGAGATGTGGGATCCTTAGACCGAACGTGCGGCCGAGCAAGGACCCCCCCCAGGTGATCATGAGTAGACCTGCGACGATCGCCGCGGCCCGCCCGACACCCGCGAATCCGGCCGCACCATCGACTGCGGCGCCTCCGGTCCCGGCGAGTGCGCCAAGCGTCAGGTAGGAGACCAGGCGGCCACCGTTGTACGCCGCGTGGGGGAGTACTCCGGCCCGGTTCGGATGGACATCATCGCCGGTGTAGAAGCAGACGAAGCCGCCACACATGCCGGCGCAATGCGGGCTACCGAGCAAGCTCGCCAAGATGATCGAGCCGGCGTAGACAATCACGGGTGGCGGCCGCTCTCTTGATTGTTTTCGCGCACCGTGAGGCCAAACCGGGCAGGCCCCTTTTCGGCCCGCAGGCGAATTTCCCAAAGTCCGATTCGTCGCGTGTTCACGTGGCCACGGTATTCGCCACCCACTCCCTCGGTCAAGATGGCGCCAAGGAGTTGCGACGCATTGGCATTGTGAATCGCCGTGAGGTGCACGATGGCGCCTCTCACCGGCTGCCCGCCCGCATCCACCAACGTGACGGCGATGTCGGCCCCGCGAGCGGCGTCGGTGGGTCCCATTCGCACCTGTGCTTTCCAGCCTAGTTCACGGCTCCGGTCCGCCTCTGCGGCGGTGGAGTCCCACTGCACCGCTTTCTCGTAGTAGTCCGGTTCGATCACCATCGACGGATCGTTGTTGGCGATGTAATACACCACCGCATTGCCCCCAACAGTCACCGCGAGGACCCCAGTCAGAGCCCAAGGCCACAGCTTGGCGCTATTCATCGATGCGGCTCCTTCTCGGGGTTCCCGTGCTCGCGTCGATCGTCTTCCGAGGATTCGCTCGGTCCGAGCATCAAGTAGGGGTATATGGCGGTAAAGCTTCCCCCATCCGAAACTCGGAAGGAGATGGGGCGCCGGCCGCGCTGGAACGCGGTCGAAGGAAGGCCGACAAAGACGCTGGTCGTGACGGTCTTTCCCGATTCCACTCGAAGAGGGTTTTCCGGGGCGATAAACTTGGCTCCCTCGGCCCCTAAGAGCTCGATCCGATAGGTCCGGAGCTCTCCAGTTCGATTCGTCACCTTAATTCGGACCTGGTCGACGATCGTGTGGTCCTGCTCACGCTCGAACGGAGCGCCGAGCCCTCGAAGAATGGTGACGTCGGCCGACGCTTTGGTTTCGAGGTTGTAGAACAGCAGGCCGAGCGAGATGGCCAGCGCGGCGGGGTACAGAACCACGCGAGGGCGGAGCAAATGCCGCTGCTTCCCGTCGAGCGTATCGCGCGACGTATAGCGGATGAGCCCGCGCGGTTTTTGAATGCGATCCATGATGGCGTCGCACGCATCCGCGCATTGGGTGCAATGGATGCACTCCATCTGAAGCCCATCGCGGATGTCGATGCCGGTTGGGCAGGTCAACACGCAAGCGCCGCAGTCGATACAGTCTCCCGCCGCTGCGGTCCGTGCTTTCACCCATTTGGCCCTGGGTTCCCCTCGCCCGGGGTCGTATCCGACGATGAGGGACTGGCGGTCCAGAAGCACCGATTGAATCCGCCCATACGGACAGGCCACTATACAGGTCTGCTCGCGAAACCAAGTGAAATCGAAAAAGATGAGGGCGGTGGTGCCCGCCATCACCAAAAATGAGGTCGGATGCTCCACGGGGGAGCGCCGCACCCACTGGGCCAACTGCTCGACCCCGACGAAGTACGCCAGAAACGTGTGGGCCAGGAATAGGGCAAGGACCGCGTAGACCGCGTGCTTGGCGAATCGCCGCCAACTCCAGCTTTTATTGCGGTCAATGTTGAGGGAGGCCACCGGGCCGCCTTCGATCAGGCGTTCGAGGGGCCGAAAAAGAAACTCCAGGTACACCGTCTGCGGGCAGGCCCAGCCGCACCACACCCGTCCGAAGAGGGCCGTGAGGAGGAAGATCGTGATGATCACGCTCACAAACAGCAGCTGAAAGAGGAGGGTGTCCGTTGGCAAGAATGTGGTGCCGATGATCGTGAACTGCCGTCGCGGCAGGTCCAGTAGGACGAGCGGCTTGCCGTGCATCCTGACGTAGGGGATCAGGAAGAACACGACCATGAGGCCATAGGCAACCACTCGACGGATACTGAAGAACCGCCCGGTCGATGGCTTCGGCCGGAGGTATCGCCGCGACCCGTCCTCGTTGAGAGTGGAGAGAACTCGACCCGGCGCGCGGGAGGGAACCGGCGGCGCGGTCACTGGCGAAGGCGCCTGTAGCAGGAGACCTGCATCACTTGGCGGGCCCTCTGGCGGCGGCCGGGGTGGGGGACGTCGAATCGGCTCGCACACCCTGTGGCGCCTTCGGGTTCGGAGGATTCGTCCCCTGCAACGTGGTGACATACGCAACGACGGAAAGGATTTGGTCCGGCGTCAACATCCTGCCCCAGGGCGGCATACCCTTCGCCGTCACCCCTTCGGTTACCGTCTTCAAGATCTCGAGTGGCTTGCCGCCGTGAATCCAGTAGTCGTCGGCGAGATTGGGTCCGATCACCCCGCCGCCGTCCGCGCGATGGCAAGCGGAACAGGTCGTGCTAAAGGTCGTCTTGCCGAGCGCGAGCTTGGCCGGATCCTTCGCCGCCGCCAGAATCACCCCGTCATTCACCGTGGCAAACGGGTTGTTCTTCGTGGCCAAGGCTGCCGCTTCCGCTACGTCCGCGTCGTACGCGGCAATCCGGCCCTTGCCGATCCCGATGCCGGGGACGTTGAAGTAATAGAGAATCGAGTACGCGATCGTCGCCCAAAAGATATAGAGCCACCAGCGCGGCATCGGGTTGTCGTACTCCCGAATTCCGTCATAGTCGTGCTCCAGCAAACGATCGTCCGATTGATGCTCGGTCATGCGTCGGCTCCTGATTGCGGCCGCGGGGGCCGGATGGGTTCGTCGTCAACCGTCAGTCGTCTCGCTTCCTCCATCGAGCGCTTTTGTCTCGGCGAGAAGACGTACCAGGTGATGCCCAGAAACGCAGAGATAAACAGGATGAGGGCCACTTCGGCGTATCCGGTGAGTCCAGCATGGCTCATGATGTCCGAGAGCTTCATCTCACGGAACTCCCGCCGTCGCGCGGGCGACGGTGCCCGGGGCCGCCTTCTTGATGTCGACACCCAGGCGTTGCAGATACGCCACCATCGCGATGATCTCGCGATCCCCGAGCCCCTTCGGGCCACCCTGGCTCTCGATGCTCTTTGCGAGGGCCTGCGCTTGATTGTGGGCCATGGCCTCGGCTCGGTTCACGGCGTCGCCGTACGGGACACCGAGCATCGCCATCACATCCACCCGCTTCTGTATGCCGCCGAAATCGAGCGGGTTTTTCGCGAGCCACGCATACGACGGCATGATGGATTTCGGCGTGATCGACCGGGGGTCGTCCATATGTCGGACGTGCCAGAGGTCAGGGTACTTGCCGCCCTCCCGCGCGAGGTCCGGCCCGATTCGGCGAGAACCCCAGAGGAACGGATGGTCGTACACCGACTCCCCGGGTTTCGAGTATTCGCCGTAACGCTCGGTCTCATGACGGAGCGGTCGGATCATCTGCGAATGACAGTTGAAACACCCTTCGCGGATGTAGAGATCGCGTCCGGCGAGCTCGAGCGGCGTGTACGGCTTCACCGACGCGATGGTCGGAATGTTCGATTTGATCAAGAACGTCGGGATGATCTCGAATAGGGAGGCGACGACTACCGCCACGACCACCAAGACGGTGAAAGTCAACGGCAGACGCTCCCAAGTGCGGTGATACGCCGCTCGACTGAATCGGGTCAGAACACCCCCGGGAGCCGGCGCTGTCGCCGGGGGCGGCGGATACGGCGAGATCAACGCCGGGGCGGTTTGCACCGGCACTTCGTACTTCGCTGGTCGCTTTCGCCAAGTCATCAGCATGTTGTACCCGAACAACACCATGCCGACCAGGTAGAGCGTGCCACCCGCCGCTCGCGCCCAGTACATAGGCAGCAGCTTCACCACCGTCTCGACGAAATCGGGGAATTGGAGCCGGCCCGTCTCATCGAACGCGCGCCACATTAGTCCCTGCGTCAGCCCCGCGCTGTAGATTGCGGTCGCGTACAGAATGATTCCGAAGGTGGCAAACCAGAAATGCACTTCGGCCATCTTCTGACTGTGCAACTTGGTTTGGAACAGTCGGGGCATCAACCAGTACATCATCCCGAAGGTCAGCAGACCGTTCCATCCCAACGCACCGGTATGCACGTGGGCGATGATCCAGTCGGTGTAGTGGGCCAGCGCGTTCACGCTCTTCACCGACAGCATCGGTCCCTCGAACGTCGCCATGCCGTAGGCCGTCACCGCCACCACGAAGAATTTCAGAACCGGGTCTTCCACGACCTTCTTCCACGCCCCGCGGAGGGTGAGCAGTCCGTTGATCATGCCGCCCCAAGAGGGCATCCACAACATCACCGAGAAGAGCATCCCGAGCGTCGAGGCCCACTCGGGTAGCGCCGTGTAGTGGAGATGGTGTGGACCGGCCCAGATATAGAGGAACACCACCGTCCAGAAGTGGAGGATCGACAGTCGGTAGGAGAACACCGGCCGGTCCGCCGCTTTGGGCAGGAAGTAGTACATGAGCCCCAAGAACGGGGTCGTGAGGAAGAAGGCCACCGCATTGTGTCCGTACCACCACTGCATGAATGCGTCCTGGGCCCCAGCGTAGATCGAATAGCTCTTGAGCGGACCGACGGGGATGGACAGGTTGTTGAAAATGTGCAGAATCGCGACGGTCACGATGCTCGCGATGTAAAACCAAATCGCGACGTAGAGGTGCCGCTCACGCCGCTTGGCGATGGTGCCGAAGAAATTGATCGCGAATACCACCCATACGACCGCGATCATGATATCGATCGGCCATTCCAGCTCGGCGTACTCCTTCGCTTGGGTGTAGCCCAGAGGAAGGGTGAGGGCGGCGCAGACGATGATGATCTGCCAGCCCCAAAAATGAAAGCGACTCAGGGCGTCCGAGAACATCCGCGTCTTGAGGAGTCGCTGGCTCGAGTAGTAGGCCCCCGTGAAGAAGGCGTTGCCGGCGAACGCGAAGATCACCGCATTGGTGTGGAGTGGCCTCAAGCGTCCGAAGCTCAGCCAAGGCAGGCCGAGGTTGACCGCGGGGTTGGCCAGCTCGAGGGCGATCAGAAGGCCGACCAACATCCCGACGAGGCCCCAAATGAAGGTGGCCACCATGAATTTGCGGACGATTGCGTCGTCGTAGGAGAAGGACTCGCCCTGCACAGTCATCGGGCCTCCAGTTCGGTGCGGTTGTGAGTTTAGGACATAGCCGGCCTTTGCCCGCCTTTGGCGGGCGAGCAGGCACAATCTGGGGGGGCTGCCATGAAGTTCTTCTCGGGCGCGGATGAAGGGGATTTCACAGAGTCAGGAGGGGACGCTCGAGTGCGCTGTCTGGTGAACACTGGCCCGGAGTGCATTGAGGATCACCGCAACATCAATGGCCTCTTGGAGGAGGGCCCCAATCGTCGGGGGGATGAACCCCAGGGCGGCGATCACCATGGCGAGGGCGCTCAAGCCGAGGCCGGCGCCGATGCTTTGTTTGGCGATACGAAGAGTATTGCGACCGATGGCAATGGCTTCAGGTACTCGGGAGAGATCGTCCGCGAGCAGCACCACATCCGCCGATTCAGCCGCGATGCCACCCCCATGCGCCGCCAAGGCCAGGCCGACCGCGGCGGCACTCAGCGCGGGCGCATCATTGACCCCATCGCCCACCATCAATACGTGCCGTCCTTCCGCCCGCAGGCGCTCGACAGTGCGGAGTTTGTCTTCGGGCAAGAGGTCACCTTCGGCCTCATCGATTCCGACTTCCCGGGCGACCGCGGCGACTGTCGGGGTGCGATCGCCCGAGAGGAGCAGGGTGCGGGTGACCCCGAGCTGCTTCAACCGAGCGAACATCTGGGGAAGCCCGGGCCGGATCCGGTCGGCGTATATCACTGTGCCCGCGGCGCGGCCATCGACGGCCACGTAGGCTCGCAAGGTTGTGGCACCCTGATCCAATCGCTCCAACGTGGCGGCCGCGGCGGGAAACCGTTCCCGCATCAGGCTCAGCGCGCCTACCATCACCGAGTGTTCTTCGACCTCGCCCGAAATCCCCAGGCCGGGCACTTCGTTCAATTTGGACGCAAAAGGGAGTTTGATTCCGAGCCGGCGGGCCGCGTCGACCAACGTGCGCGCCAGGAGATGACCTGAGCTTTGTTCGACCGCGCCGGCCAACCGGAGCAGCTCTCTCTCCGTGTAGGGCGGGATGCACACGACCGTTTCAACCGCCGGACGGCCGATCGTCAGGGTCCCGGTTTTGTCGAAAATCGCCGTGTCGACCAATCCGAGCTGTTCCAACGCGCCCCCGTGTCGCATGATGATCTGTCGTCGGGCGGCTCGGTTGATCCCACCGAGAATCGCCACGGGGGTGGCGAGAATCAGGGGGCACGGCGTTGCGACCACCAGGACGGCCAGCACTCGGTTTGGGTCATGGGAGAGGAAATACGCGACACCGCATACAATGAGCGTGATTGGGGTGAACCAGATCGCATACCGATCGGCGATGCGTTGAAGGGGCGCCTTGCTGTTCTGCGCTGTGCGAACGAGTTCGACGATCTGGGCGTAGAGACTCTCCCGCGCGAGTGCGGTGGCGCGCATCGTGAGCGGGCCGTCGAGATTTACGCTTCCGCTCCGAACCGCGAGACCTGGTGCCGCGGGCACGGGGATCGGTTCGCCCGAGATCCGGGCGGTATCGATCTGTGAAATGCCGTCGACCACGACCCCATCGCAGGGAAGCATCTCGCCAGGCCGCACCAGGAGCGTGTCGCCAATGGCGATCTGATCGACCGGGACGTCCTGGATGTTCGTGGCGACGATTTTGTGGCCAATGCGCGGTGCTTGGGATTCGAGCTCACGCACCGCCTGGGTTGCCCTCCGCTCCGCAAATTGTTCCAACGCCTCGCCCCCGCTCTGCATCAAAGCGACGACCAGGCCGGCGAACGGATGGTTGAGCGCCATCGAGGCGCCGATCGCGAGGGCGGCCACGAGATCCGCCGCAAACCTGCCGCGAAGCATTCCGATGATCGTGCGCAAAATGATGGGGATGCCCACGACGAAAAGCCCGACAGTCCAAATCCTGTCGGGCCAAGGGTCCGTCCCGGGGCTTATATGGGCGACGCTGCCAACCGCTAAGAAAAGGAGCGCGCCGGCGGGAAGCCCAAGCGTTGTGAAGCGTCGGTTCACTGCTCCGCCGAGTGTGCCCTCGATGTCGGGTCCGCGTCCGCGTGCTCTGGGTGGCGGAGGCAGAATCCCACCCCACGCACGGTGTCGATTCGTTCACTGACGGTGTGGTGTTGGAGCTTTCGCCGCAGATTCCCGACGTGTACGTCCACCACGTTGCTTTCCGGGTCGAAGTGCATGTCCCACACTTTCTCGAGGAGCGTCGTGCGACGGACCACTTCCTCGGGGTGGAGCATGAAATACTCCAAGAGTTGGAACTCCTTCGCCGTGAGATCGAGCGGCGCGCCGTCGATGCTGACCTGATGGCGCAGTCGGTCGAGCGTGACCGTGCCATAGTGCAAGACATCCAATCGCTCGGCCCCGCCTCGGCGGGTCAAGGCGCGCATCCGGGCCAGGAGTTCCTCGAACTTGAATGGCTTGGGGAGGTAGTCATCCGCCCCAGCATCGAGGCCCCGCACGACGTCTTCCACCGCATCGCGGGAGGTCAGCATGAGGATCGGAGTGTTCCGTCCTTCACGTCGGAGCTCCATCGCGACCTGAAAGCCATTCTTCTTGGGGAGCATGACATCGAGGAGGATCACGTCGTATTCGTACACGTGGGCGAGGACCGTGGCCTCCTCCCCGTCGGGCGCCACATCGACCGTGTACCCCTCTTCTTTGAGTCCCTGCTCGATGAATCCCGCGACCTTGCGGTCGTCCTCCACGACGAGAACTTTCATGGAACTAGGATACCCCCCTCTCTATGAAACCCCCGTCAACAACACATGAAGGGTTCTTCAGGCAGATTGCGAGGTTGGGGCGGGGAGTTCAAGCGAGAAGCAACCACCCTGTCCGGGGCGCGCGGTGGCCTTGAGGTCTCCACCCAAGAGCCGCGCCAGCCGTCGCGCGAGGGGCAGACCGAGCCCGATTCCGTGACGCTCTTCGCCGGCGTTGGTGACGTAGACATCGAAGATAGACTCAATGTCGTCCGGCGCGACCCCAAGACCCTGATCCTCGACGACGCACAACGTGTGTCCCTGATCACCGCGGAGCGTTACCGTCACCGTGGAACCGTTCGGTGTATGCCGAATCGCATTCGAGAGCAGGTTCACCAGGATCTGCTCGACCCGATGAGCGTCCGTTCGGGTTACCAAGCCGCCCGCGGGGAGGTTGGAGATCAGCTGCACGTTTCTCGAGCGCGCTTCCGGATACGCCTTGGAAAGAGTGCGCTTCACGACCGCGCAGCAGTCCTCCTCCCGCAGGACGGGTTTTAACCGGTCCTCGTCCAGCCGGCTCAAGTCCAGCAAGTCGCTGATGAGGGACTTGGCGCTCTCCGCGGCTTCCAGAACTTCGAACGCGGCGCGCGGAACAGTCTGAGGATCCTTCCTGCGTACCAGCATCTCCGCCCATCCGTAGACCGCGGCCATCGCGTTCCGTAACTCATGATTCACCATGGCGAAAAAGCGCTCCCGGGTTCGTTGCAGTTGGTACACCTCGGTGAGCAACCGGGCACTCTCTTGGTGCTGGCGGGCGTTCTCGACCGCGGCCGCGGCCCGCGCGGCGAGGAGGACGGTGATGTTCTCATCTTCTTGAGAAAACTCTTCACGCCCGACTTTTTCCGTGAGGTAGAGATCGCCGATGATGCCGTGCCGGCCGACGACCGGTACGCCGAGGAACGATTGCATCGCGGGGTGATGGAGCGGGAATCCGGCCGATTCGGGATGACTTCCGAGGCTCTTCAGCCGGACGACATTGCCGTCCCGGATGACGATGCCGAGCACTCCTTTGCCGGTCGGAGGGGAGCCCATCTGGG
>JANYKV010000034.1 GCA_025358055.1 Gemmatimonadota bacterium | reverse complement strand
CCCGCGCGACCTCTCTCACATGCGTTGGACCATCGATTATCCCCAGGACCTTGAGTTCGCCCGGGCCGTGGCAGACCGTCTGCCCGGCAATCCCGGCATGCGCGAGATCCTTGCCTTGCTCGACCGCGAACCCCAACTCGCCCGCATCAACGATCACATCATTCGCAACCAGAGCTATCTGGCTTCGATTGCCAAGGAGGCAGTTTGACAGCCCTATCCCCCCTTTCGACAGAAACCCTACGCATCGGCGAACGCGAACGCGAGTACGTCCTCGCGGTTCTCGATTCGCAGTTCCGGACTTCGGCGGGCAGTTCCTTCACCAAGCGGCTCGAGGATCTGTTCGCGCATACGTTTGAATCGAAGTACGCCATCGCCTTCACGAATGGCACGGCCACCATGCACGCGGCCCTCGCAGCCGCTGGAATTGGCCCGGGCGACGAGGTCATCGTGCCGCCGCTCACCATGGCCTCTACCTCCTTCGCGGTCCTCCATGCCGGGGCGCTGCCTGTCTTCGCCGACATCGATCCGGACACCTGGACCCTCTCGCCGGCTTCCGTCGAGGAACGGATAACGCCGCGAACCCGCGCCATTCTGCCAGTCTCCATCTACGGCCTCGCTCCGGATATGGATGGCCTGATGGATATCGCGCGCCGCCATAATCTGTTCGTTCTCGAAGACGATGCCGAATGTTTTCTGGGCAAATACAAAGGCCGAATGATCGGCTCCATCGGCGATGCCTCCAGCTTCAGCTTCCAAAGCTCGAAACACATGACGTCCGGCGAAGGCGGCATGATCACGACCAACGACGAACAACTGGCGACAGCAATCCGACGTATCAATTCGTTGGGTTACGCCGCCGTCGGAGCAGGCAAGGGAAAAATCACCCGCGAGACCATCCAGGACCCCCTCTATGGCCGTCATGCCTCCGTCGGATACAACTACCGCATGCCGGAGTTGTGCGCCGCCGTGGCGCTCGCACAACTGGAGCGTCTGCCGGAGCTTGTCGAACGCCGTGCGCTGTCCGCGCGGATTCTCGGCGAAGCCGTCGGCAAAGCGGCCTCCGCGTGGTTGCGTCCGCAAGCCATTCCCGAAGGCGTAACGCATTCCTGGTGGAGCTACGTTCTCAAGCTCGATCGGTCAGACATCACCTGGTACGACTTCCGCGATCGCTTCCGCGAAGCCGGCGGCGACGGAATCTACGCAGCCTGGCGGCTCACCTATCTTGAGCCGGCCTTCCGCAATGGCAAGTTCGCCTCTCACCAGTCCCAGCTCTTCGAAAAAGGCTTGTGCCCGGTCGCTGAAACAGTGCAACCACACTTGCTCCAGTTCAAAACCAACTATACCGACCAGGAAAAAGTCGAATCTCAGGCCCGTATCCTGCGCCAGACCATCGAGTCGTTCGAGAGCCAGTAGCACAGGCCTCCAGGCCTGTGACCCCGGAATTCCCCACCCAACAAGTAGCACAGGCCTCCAGGCCTGTGACGGAATTCCGCACCCATCGGATGGAACCTCGCTTCTCGCGGATACCCGAACGGCATCATGCTCATCCTCTGCGAATCGCAAGCGCAAGCCGCCGCCGCGCCCTCTATTGCGGAGATTCTCGCGCTGACGCCCGAGGTAGCCTGGCACTGCCAGCAGTCCGCCCGCCCCTATCGCAAACTCGAGGAGTTCTATTCGGAAACGGCGCTCGCCGCCAAACACCCCGCCATGTTTCAGGCGGAACTCGATTGGATCGACTTCACCGACCGCTTCATCGCCAACGTGATTCCGGAATTCGGCAAGGTCCGATTTCGCCCGGCCCTTGCCACTAGCTTTCTTTTTCAGACACTCTTTGACGAGTTCTTCTTCGCGTCGCATGCTCTATCGGGACTGCTCTCGGAGACTTCCGGGCCAATCTATTACTGGCCTTCGACCGCCTATTCGATTCCGAATCACTTGCACCCCAATCAAAGCGTAGTTCCCTCGGTTCTCGCCGATATCGCGGGCGGCCGCGCTCGTGCGATGGCGCCGCTGACCGTCGAGTCGGCTTTCGAGCCGCCTGCGCATCGGTCGCTCAAGCCCGTACTCCGTCGAGTCCTTCGGAATCGTTGGATGGGAGAATATCGCCAACTCCGCCACGGCGGATTTGCAGCCTATCTCGGATCTTGCCTGACGCCTTCCCGCTCTCCGCGAATTCTGGTGCTCGAAGGGGGCTACGATCTGGACCCCCTGGTTCTCGAATTGCGGCGCGGCGGTTGCACGATCGATTGGCTCACCGATCTTCTCCCGTCGAGTCGCCCGGAGCCGCACGACCGGCAACTGTTCGCGGCATTTCAGGAGATTGTCGAACAGCCTGCTTTTTGGAAGCCGCTCGAACACAGTGGGCTCCGTCGCAACCCCCTTGCGGAAGCGTCGCTCGCCTACTGGTGGCGGCAATTGATTCCCCAGTTCTGGCGCGCGTTTCGATGTGCCCAAAAGGCCTTCTTGAAAAACGAATACGCGGCCGTACTTTCATGGGAGGCCGCCGCCGGCACCTTGATCGCACCGATGTTACAGGCCTCGGAATACGCCGGTGTCCCCTCGGTTCTCTACCAACACGGCAGCTCGGCCCGTACCAGCGGAACCTGGTGGTTCAGTTGGCTCGCGCACGCCGACAAGCTGTTGGTTTATGGCGGCGGCACTGCACGCCAACTCACGAGAACCTTTCCTGCCTCACCGCAGGCACGCGCCGCCCTGGTCCCCGTTGGGTCGGCCCGGCTCGACTCTTTGAAGGCTTCGATGACGCCGGCGCGTGTGGCCCGCATCCGCCGACGCCTTAGGGGAAACGATCCTCGGCCTATCGCGTTGTATGTGCCCACCTACTTTGGCGGATATGGCCGCGCAACCTCCGACGCCGCCAGCTATCCCGAAGTCTCGTACTTCGAGACACAGCAGCGCGTTTTCCGCGCCTTCGCGGAGTTTCCCAACGTCCGCCTCCTCTACAAGGATCTGCAAACCGTAAACAGCCTCGCGAACCCCGTGCCGGAGTTTCTCCGGAAGCATGTTCCGAACGCGAGCCTCATGCCCGTTCCGCCCCGTCTCGCCGAGGCGATGTTCGCCGTCGATCTCATCATTGTGGATCACGTCATCACGGCGTTAGGCGAAGCCCTGCTCACCGGCAAGCCCGTGATCGTCTACGACCCCGGCGCGATCGACGCAATTCCCGAAGCCCCGGACGCTCGTGAATTGCTGCGAAAGCGCGTCCATCTTGCCACCACATCCGGCGAGTTTGAAAACATCGTCCGGGCCTTCCTCGAAGCCGGTGACTTTTCGCCGGTCGCCGCGCCAGACGACGCCTTTCAGGACGCCTATTCAACCCAAGGCGCAAGCGCCGCCGCCGCAGCCAACGAAGTTCTCTCGCTCGCCGCCCAAGTCACGACCACGCGCCTCCGAGCATTTTCACGACGAGCCAGTAGCACAGGCCTCCCGGCCTGTGATCGCCCCAAGTAACACAGGGCCTCCCGGCCTGTGATCGCCCCAAGTAACACAGGCCTCCCGGCCTGTGATCAGTCCCTCATGTGAGAAATCACGAACACGCAAAGCTTCGATGAACCCCATCGCCATACTCCGCCAATCGTCCATGCTCACTCTCGCCTCCGCGGCGGGAATGCTGTTCACGATTCCCGCCAACCTGTGGGTCGCAAGCCAACTCGGACCGGAGTTGCTCGGCAGGGTCAACTTCGTGGCGCTGCTTCTGATGTACGCCACTCTCATGCGGCCTGGCTTCTTCGAGGGCGCCAATCGCGAACTGATCCACGCGCGCGGTCAAGAGCGCGAATCCGAAGCACTCAAGGCGCAGAACACCGGCTTCACGCTGGACCTTCTCTTCGGCCTTCTGCCCGCCGCCGCGTTAGGCCTTGCCGCGTTCTTTGTGAAGGACCCGGTCCTGCGCATCGGGTTCGCCATTGCACCCGTCGCCTACGTCGCGATGTCCGTGGCTCGCATGCTGACCGGGTTTCACGCCGCTCGCCAGCGGTTCGCCTACACCGCGGCGCTCAGCCTTGCCCGTGCCGGCGGAAAGACGGTCCTGCTCGCTGTATTCGTCACTCTGTTCGGTGTCGCCGGAATGTTCCTCGCGCCCGCAGTGGCGGAAGTGGCGATCGTGATTGCAGCCCTCTCGGGGCCATCCATCGCCCTGCGTTGGTCGGCCGATCGCAAGGAAGCGGCGCGCCTGTTTCGCATCGGGCTCCCCCTCTCGCTCGGCGCATTCGTCTACTGGACCTACCGTATGATGGGCGCGACCGCCGTAGCGTTTGCGCTCCCCTCGGAATCGCTCGGCCTCTACCAGTTCGCCAATCAGATCATTCTGCTCGCGCTCATCGCGCTCACCGACTTTGCCGCCGTCCTGTTGCCAGTGTTCTGGACCGAAGCCGCCCGGCGCTCCAGC
>JANYKV010000030.1 GCA_025358055.1 Gemmatimonadota bacterium | reverse complement strand
CGGGCCAGCAGTACAGTTGGATGGGAATCTGCTGGAGAACAAGCGCGATGCGGTCGGCCTCGACTACAAGCGGGCCCGGGTCTACGATCCAGCGACGGGGCGGTTCACCCAGGAAGATCCGATCGGCCTCGCGGGGGGGATGAACGCGTATGGGTTTGCCGGCAGCGATCCGGTCAACTTCAGCGATCCGCTTGGGCTCCGGGTCTGCTTTGCCGGCCCGAACGGGAGGGTGGGAGGTATCGTCCGAGCGACTGAGCAAGCAACGGGCACGAGGCTCACCCTGGACAAGAGCAACTGCGTCAGTGAGGCAAGCCAGGTCCGATCCACAAAACAGAAGGGCTTCGAGCAGCTGCAAGAGAAGTTCCTCGACCTTGTTGCGAGCGGCCGTACCGTCAGCTTCATCGATAGCCCAGCGCCGCAAGGCGGGGGCGGCGAGACCGATCCGCTTACATACAATGTCGCCACGGTTGACGTAGGCCTTTTTGAATCGAGCACCACCGGGGCCAGAAGAACGTGGTCCAGGCCAGGGCCTTCTCGGAGATGCTGGAACTGGCGCTTCGGCGGTATCAGAACCGGGCGATCGAGGCGGCGCAGGTGATCGAGGAGTTGATCGGCGTCGCTCGAGACATGCGGGAGGCCAACGCCCGCGGGGAGCGGCTCGGACTGAGCGAGGATGAGGTAGCGTTCTACGACGCCCTCGAGACGAACGACAGCGCAGTCAAAGTTCTCGGGGACGAAACGCTCCAGGACATCGCTCGCGAGCTGGTCAAGACGGTTCGGGCGAACGTGACGATCGACTGGACGGTCCGGGAGAACGTCAGGGCGCACCTTCGGGTACTGGTCAAGCGGATTCTCCGGAAGTTCGGGTATCCTCCGGACAAGCAGGAGCGAGCTACACGGCTGGTCCTTGAGCAGGCCGAGGTGCTCTCGGAAGCTTGGGTGGCCTAGGTTGGGGCTAGAGTGGCTTGACGGAAGTGTTTTGAGCACCTAAGGTTACGCGATTCGGCGTTTCTTCGGGCCAATTCTCCCCGAGGCGCGGCCCGCAAGCGTTGGCCTACACTGCGGATTCGCTGGGGCAAGGGCAGCGAGGATCTGGTGTCGGTGGTCCCGGGGATGCTTCGGGATGGGGTGTCGCGTCAGGGCGAGCGGGTGCAGGCGCCGCATCAGGCGGATATGGCGAGCGATTCAGGTGGCGGCGGGGTTGAGTTGCCTGGGGCGCTAGCGCAGAAGTACCCGGCGGACGGGCGGACGTTGCCGTGGCAGTGGCTTAGGAAGGAGAACCTGCGGTGGATTGCTTCCCTCTCTGCACAACTGTGCTACATTGTCTTCCGTGTTGCGGCCCATAAGAATTGAATTCTTGTGGCGTTTGTTGGACTTCCTTTCAGGGGGTAGGGATATGAACCGACGTTGGTTTCTCAGCCTTGCGATTGGGGCACTGGGAGGGTGTCAGACGGGGACGGACACCACAGATGGGAGTAAACCACACCCTTCGTTCATCATCTCGGATGCGACCCACAGCAATGGGAATCCCAATTTCTTTTGGCTACCTCCGATGGTGCCGGACCCGAGTGGGAGTCCGACCTGGAAGGCGACGCAATTCAACCCCAATCTGCAGCCGACGATTTATGTCTGCCTCCTCTACGAGGGCACCAGACAACCGGTCGCTGGTGATCAGTGCGCTGCATCGGGCTATACCCAGAATTTTCCATGGAATGGGACCGACCCAAACTTGGGTGTCGTGCTCAACCTCACCGCCCAGAGCTACCAAGCCAATTGGAAGGTGGCGACCAACGCGAACGATGCCTTTTATCGGATCTTCGCGCTCCTCGGCCCGTACGGACAGGCTGGTACGTTCCAACTCGGGTATGCCGACGTGGAGGCGGTGCTGTCGGGCTCGCAGCTCGCCGCGCTCGTCAACGTGAACACTGGCCTCGACGTGACCCTGAAGGACGGGCGGACCCTCCCCATCCAGTTCCGCATTCAGAATGGCGCCACGTGCACGGCGACCCCCTGCGCCGCCGCCACGGTCAGCCTGGCCACCGGCGGGACGGTGAAGACGACCAGTCCGATCAATGGGGCACCGGTGGGGGTGTCGATTCCAGCCCAGACGCCGACATCGCCAGCGATCACCTTCACGACGCAGCCGTGTTCCTATGGCAACCGGTTGCAACTGCAGGGCACGCCGATCGATCTTCCAGTTTTTGGGAGCTGCATTACCCTGATCAGCAGCCCTCAACTGATCAGCGTGCTCCCGAATGCCGCCACGGTGTTCGTCTGCGATTATCCACCGAACGTGGCCAGCCTCTCAGTGCAGCAGCAGGACTTCGTCGCGCTACACGCGGCGCACAATGATTGGGTCAGCCCGGCTCCGTTTGCCGAGGCGCTCCCCGAAGCCGCAGTGAATTGCGCCTCCCTGGTGCAGGCGCCGGAGCAGGGTCTCAAAGCGGTCTTCGCGAGTCTGTGGCATGGCAAGTGGAAGGAGGCCGGACACGAACTGCTGAGTTGGGTCGGGCCCAAGCCGCTCGAAGCCCGCATGCGGATGCGCCGGATCCATCTGGGTGGCGGTGGCAAAACCGGACTCCAGAGTGACTTCCAATTCGCCCTGCCGGCGAAGATGGCCGTCTCGGCTGGCGACGGAGTGAGTGTGCCACCGGGAACGACCATTACCGCGACGGCGCTGGTGACCGATCTGTTCGGCATCCCCGTCCAGGGTGCCAAGGTCCACTTCGCGGTAACCGGCGGCGGGGGCTCCATTGCAGCGCCCACCGCGCTCTCCGATGCGACTGGTCTCGCGTCGGTCCAATGGACCCTCGGGGCCGTGGCCGGAACCAACACGCTCAAAGCGACGGGCTTCGGCATTGCCTCGCCCGGCACCCACGGGCCCCGGGCGACGTTCGATCCCTTCATGCCGACTTACAGAGTGTGGGGTGACCTCAGCGATCAAGCCTATCCTGGTGTCACATTGCAAACCGGCAGCCTCATGTTCACGGCCACTGGAGTGCTCTCCCCCGTAGATATCTTCGGGTTCGGGGCGTCGGGATATACCTATGTCGTCGGGGTCCACTTCGATGGGGTGACGACCCGCGTTGGAAGTGGAGATCAGGGGACGGTGGCGGCACCGGCCAATTGGTACAGCACAACCTTCGTTCCCGACATCGCCTGGACGACCAATGGGCAAGCAGGGTTCGGGACCCTCGGGGGCTGCGCTATTAACACTGCTACGACGGTGGCAAACTCATGGGGGGTGTTCACCGACATCCTCGTGCGCAAGAGCTTCACGACGCCGTACGCCGGGACCTTGACCCTCACGCTCTATATCGACAACGACGCGCAGGTGTATTTGGACAACGTCAATGTCACAAGCCAAGGAGTGGGCACCACGGGTTACAATAGCACGAGCGGGTGGTGGGAACACGATGGCTGCGCGGATGGCGGGGCACCCGTCTTCACCCTACCGGGCATTACGGCGGGGAGTCATCTGCTTGCCATTCGAGGCCATGATTACGGTGGGTCCACGTTCCTCGACGTGAAGGCCCACTTAGCTCCTTGAACCTGAGGGAGCTATAGTGGCGAGACGAAAGAGGGCGGCTCACACGGGCCGCCCTCTTTCACCTTCTCTCCAGCGAACGAACGATGGCGTTCAGGACACGCAGGGGCTCACATTGATCGAATTGTCGGGTCGCGGTTCGTCACCTTCGGCCTTTTGAAGGCCCTCGCTACTTCGACGTTGGCGGTCCTTCGAGGAGGCAGCGCGAACTCATTGGACCGTGATCGTCCCGACCATTCCAGCGTGGATGGTACAATGGTAGGTGTAGGTGCCGACCGCCGCGAAGGTGTGTACGAACGTCTCCCCGATCGCCAGTCCGCTGTTGAACGAGCTCCCATCATCCGACGTCACGGTGTGGTCAAACTGGCTTTGGTTCTGCCAGCACACCGACTGGCCCACGGCGATCCTCGCCGCGCTGGGGGCGAAGGACTTGGAGCTGGTCGCAGAGATATTGGCCGCCGCCGCCGATGATCCACAGGTCTTGCCCGGGCTGGTCGTGTCGCTCCCACAGGCCAGGAGCGCCACGGATCCGGCCATCACGCCACTCGCCACGACCCAGTATGTACGCATGCGTCCTCCAGGTGAACAACCTGAGTCCAACGCCGCGGGGGTCCTCAATCCGCTTTCCCGTCGTGGTCGTTGTCCCTGAACCCGTGGAAAGATAGCCTGATATTGTGCTCGACTTGCGACCGCGTCTGCTGGGACAGTGCCAGCGGGCTCAGCAGCGCTTGCCCACTCGGATCGAGGAACCACCCGCGGACATCCAAGAGTAGCGTAAGGCTGGTCGTACCGGCCGTCATGACATCCACAGGGCTGTCAAAGACGACTTCCAGCGCCGCGGTCAGGTCTGTCGTGAAGGTGAACGGAAGCCCGTTGAACTGTCCGGTCACCTTGATGCTCACTCCCGCAAAGTCGGGGTTCGCGGCGAGGAACGCGGCGTCGGAGTTGTGGTTCGTTGGTTTGTGGATTTGCAGCTGGAGCTCACTGTACTGTCCCGCCGGAAGACTCAAGCTGAACGCGCTGGTGACCCCGGCCGCGATGGGGGGATCGAGCAGTAACGGCCCGAGCTTGAGGTTGGGGCAGTCGGGCGAATCGGCGGTATCGCTGGTGCCGGCGTCGGACAGGTCCGGGGCAGGACAACTGCCGCTGACCCGTTTGAGCTTGATGTGACGAGCGACCAACTCCACGCGGCTCACGACGAGGACGTCGGTGCCGCGGTCCACCGTCCCATCGGCAACGCCCGGGGTCTGCGCGGTGGCTCCGGTTCCCGTCGTGGCGAGCTGAAGCTGGAGTTGCCCAGTCCCTGTCGGGCTCGTCCCTGGATTGGTCGAGCAGGCGGCCAGAGTGACGGCAAGCAAGAAGGAGGCGTGGACTCGGTGAGCGTGAAGCATCGGGTGCTCCGCGTGGTAGTGAGACGAGTTACTTGCATTCAAAGACACCTGTGGGGATGATGACGACTGCGGACCCGAGCGGCGCACACTTGCTTGGGGGAGCGGGTGGGGACGTGCGGCATCTCGCGTGTCCTATCCATAGGAGGGGCATGAACTTCTCGGTCGTCCTGCGCCAAACGACCGTCCCGGATGCTCGGTCCCGAGTCGCGGGACCAAGGGTCGGGCGGCATCGCTCCGACCCGTGGATTTCGCCCTCGCAAAGATGCGACTAGCGCAAGACGAACGAGACGACTACGTCGGCGAACGCTGGGCTCGAGAGGGTGAGCTGGTAGGTGCCTGGGGTCAGGTCCTGTCCCGCGTTGAACTGACTGTTCTTCGTCGAGAGGTTGAAGATGTACTGGCCATTGCCGGCATTCCGCATCGTGGTGCCGACGTCTGCGGCGCTCGAGGAGACCAGTTCGTTCACCGAACCGCCGCCTGGGCCCACCAGTCCCAGTGCCACCTGAGGCGCCTGGTTGTCGTCCGCCGCGCCGGTCACGCAATCAGTCACTCGGACCTTGACCGGAATCGTTCGGCCGAGCTGGAACACACTGGAATTATCCGCGTTGATCGGCTGCAAAATACCGCTAGTCACATCGGGGAATGAACAGCCACCCCCTCCAACGGTCAGCACGGGGGTGGGCCCTCCTGGTGCGAGCGTGTTCGATGCGTCCGAGGCGCACGCGGCGGCGAGCACGAGAGGCGCGAGAAAAAGAAGTGCGTTAGGTGACCGGGGCATGGAGAGTTCCTTGGGTGTCGGTGGAGAGGTTTCTTCGGCAGCGACCCTGAAGAATCCACGACAGAGATCGTCGCATCCTGACCGTGGTGTCATGGCAAAATCCACGCTGGATGGCCTGTGTCGCAGAATCAGTCGAATGCAACCCCTCGCACGCGGCCGACAGCTTCTCGCAAGTCAGCAACCAACTGTGGCTTGGGTCGTCCCACTCGGAATGCAGGTCTCCAAGACAACTTCGCTCGGGGCCGCGTGATCGAGGTTACGTCATCAATCCGAGAGACGGTGTTGCAAAAGGCCCGTCTCCAGGTGGGGGAGCCGTAGGAGTGAGAACGCGTGTGGGTAGGTCGTCGCGAGGCGGTTGGCGATCATCGGGGCGCACCCGACCCTGCCCGCCTGCTCCCTGGCGAACCTCGGGTAGCGAATGCGGACCGCGGCGCAGACTTGGCCCAGCTGGTTCGGGGGATTCGGCCATTCCGTGGGCCTTCTTGATTCGTCGCGTGGCTCGCCGATGACCGGGTTGCAACCTGGGCGACGGGAAACGCGCGAGCCCCCGATCGCGGCCTGGTTGTTTCTAGCTCCCGCAGCACTTTCGAGACGGCTGCGCTCTTCGGAACCAAGGCTCGGGTGCATGCTTGTTCGAACCCTGCTTTCCAGCGAATCGTCCCTGCTTGCAGGTCTCGACATCGTCCCGGCGGAGGTTGCGCCACGCCGAAAGACGTCGTCCGGTTCCTTCGCCTCGTGAGGAAGGTGGCCTGACCTTCGGTTACTCACCTCCTAGCCACTCGAGTCGGGCTTCCTCTCCGCTCGGTCGGTTCGACGTCTGTGCGCCGTCCGGAATCCCCGATAGATTCTGAAGCGAGCTGAACCCGTTGCCCTTGGGTTCGCGAACGATCATCGCCCGGGAGCTCGTGGGGAGACGCCCAACATCCCGGCAACCAGAGTAGGATTGAAGGGCTGGATCTAAACAATGGGTCCCCACCCGGCTCCCCCGGATTTCTCGGCCGCGGCGTTGCAGGCCATCATCACCTTCGGACTTGCCGCGCTCTTCGCCTTCCTCTATCGCGCCTACCGAAAGCAATACTTTGCCTGGTGGGCCCTCGCGTGGCTCCTCTACGCCGGCCGGCTCGTGATGATCATCACCTTCCTGATCACCCGAGCCCGAATTTGGCTTTACTGGCACCAGGTCCTCACCGGGTGGACCGCACTCACCCTTCTCTGGGCAACGCTCTCGTTTTCCCGTCAGGTCCGCTGGCGATGGATGTATACCGCCGTGGTCGCCGTGCCCGTGTTCTGGGCCTATTTCGCGATCTTCCGGCTGCAAAATGAGCTGGTGGCCATGATTCCGATCGTGGCACTCCTCAGCCTGGCAACCCTGTGGACCGGCCTGGTCTTCTGGCGGTATGCCCGGCGCACCGACTCCGGCGCGGGCCGTATTCTGGCGTACACGCTCTTGTTTTGGGGCCTCCATCACCTGGACTACCCCTTTCTCCGCGCGCGCGGCGCCCTCAATCCATGGAGCTACTACCTCGATGTCGCGTTCATTCTCGCCTTGGGCATTGGCATTCTCCTGCTCGTCGTCGAGGAGCTCCACCGGGGAGTCAGCGCACTCTCGGCTCTGTCCGGCGATCTACAGCCTCGGGGAGAGGAGGCCCACATCCTCGATGGGTTGCTGACCCACCCACTCGCGTTGCCCGGAGTCAGGGGCAGCGCGTACGTGGTGCGCGCGGAGGCGGGCCTCGTGGTGTTGCGCGGTACCGGAGTCTGCATCGGATGGCGAGGATCCTCACCTCAAGACGGCCTGCGCAATCTGATCGCGCGCGCCATGGAGGAGAGACGGCCGACGTTTGGCGCCGAGGTTCCCCCACCCATTGGAGCCGGCGGCGGGCCCCTGCCGTATACCGCTATTCTGCCCATACTGAGCGGCACTGCGGCGATTGGCGCCTTGGTGATCGTCGGGGACACCCGGGACCCGTTCACCGCGCTCGATACGCGATTCCTCGCGGCCCTCGGCCAGCAGGTGGGCGCCGCGTTGGAAAACGAAGAACTCTATCGGCGACTGCGCGGCCGCACCGCGGAACTCGAACGACTGTCTCAGGCGACGCTCCGCCAGTTGGAGGAGCAACGGCGCCGGATCGCTCTGGAGCTCCATGATGAAACCGCCCAAGTGTTGGCCGCGGTCAAAATGCAGGTTGGGACGCTTCGGGAGGCGGCTCCCGTCGATCTCGGCGTCCGCTTCGGCCATGTTCTGGAGCTGGTAGACACGGGCATGCGAAGCATCCGGCGAGTCACCGACGATCTCCGCCCACCGCTCCTCGATGACCTCGGCCTCGTCCCTGCGCTTCGCGCTCTTGTCGACGATTTCGGCGAGGATAGCGGCCTCGCCGCTCGTTTCACGATGGTCGGAACTCTTCCGCCCTTGTCGCAGGAGGCCGAAGTGGCCTTGTTCCGCGTGGTCCAAGAGGGGCTTTCCAACGTCGCGCGCCACGCGGGCGCAGGATCGGCCGTGGTGCAGCTGTCGGTCGTGAATCACGTAGTGGAGTTGACAGTCGAGGATGATGGGTGTGGCTTAACCGGCGCCACCGAAGGTTACTCCGGACTCGCCGGCATGGGGCTCCCCGGCATGCGGCAGCGACTGGAGACAGTCGGGGGTACCTTGGTCGTGGAAAACCTCGCCACCGGAGGACTCAGTTTGCGGGCTCGGATTCAGGTCTACGCGAGAGCGAAGGAATGACCGCCCCCATTCGCCTGCTCCTGACGGACGATCACCCTCTGGTTCGCGAGGGGCTCCGGAGCGTGCTGACGCCGGAGCACGGATTCGCGATCGTCGGCGAGGCTACCAACGCCGCCGAGGCGCGCGCCCGCGTGCGGGAAGTCGTACCCGACGTGGCCATCCTCGACCTCTCAATGCCCGGAGAATCGGGCCTCGCCCTCACCGCCTACGTCCGGAAGGAATTTCCTTCCGTGCGCGTCCTCATCCTCAGCGTCCACGACCGTGCCGAATATGTCCTCGAGAGCGTGCGCGCCGGAGCGAATGGCTATCTCCGGAAGGACGTGGCGCCGAGCGAACTCCGAGCGGCGGTACGCGCTATCGCGAGAGGCGAGTCGTATTTCACGCCGACGGTGGCCAAGCAGCTGCAGGCCGCCCTCACCCATGCCCCGGGGACGGAAAGTCCGGCCCAGCGGCTTGCAACCCTCACGCCGCGCGAGCGCGAGGTGCTGCAGCGCGTCGTTAACGGGGCGACCAACCGCGAGATCGCCGCCGAGCTTGAATTGAGCCCTCGCACGGTCGAGGCGTACCGGGAATCGCTGATGCGCAAGCTCGCGATCGGGACTGTCGCCGGACTCACGCGGTTCGCCATCGAAACCGGGGTCATTCACCCGTAGAAGTACGGTAGTCCCCCTCGGACCAATCCCACTGCAATTCCTCCTCCCACTGCGAGTAAGCTGAACCAACCGCCGGTGGCCATCGGCTGAGCAAGTCGCGTCACCGGCAGATCAACCTGCACATTCGAGGATCATCATGCTCCATTTGCGCGCGCGAGCGGGAGTGCTGGCTTCGGTGGGTCGTTTGCTGCTCGTTGGGAGCTTGCCTCTTTCGGGGATTGGCGCGCTTCAGGCCCAGCAACCGGACACGGCGAAAGTGATCAGGCTCCAACAAATCACGGTCACCGCCACCCGCACACCGAAGCCGGTGTTTCAGACGCCGCGCCCCGTGAACGTCGTCGACTCGGCGACCATTCGGGAGGAAGCGCCCAATACCGCCGCGGATCTGTTCCGCAATTTGCCCGGCGCGGATGTGACCGGCGTCGGCACCAATCAGTCTCGGTTATTGATCCGGGGCGAGCGGGGGCAACGAATCCTCCTCCTCGAGGATGGGATGCGACTCAGCAATTCTCGGCGGCAGCAGGACTTTGGAGAGATTCCGGCGATCGTCGACGTGGAGGACGTATCGCGAGTCGAGGTCGTCCGCGGGCCGTCGTCGGTCCTGTACGGATCCGACGCGATCGGCGGCGTGGCGAATTTCCTCACCCTGCGCCCACCCACGGATCTGACTGGGAATGAGATCCACGGCCGGCTCGGATTCCGATACAGTGATTTCGATTCACAGAAGAAGCCGACCGGTAACCTCTCGGGACACTTTGGCCGGTTGGGCTTCATGTTGACGGCCTCTCATCGCGAGACCAGCAACTTCTACGCTCCTGCGGGTACCTTCGGAAGTCTACACTTGGACGGTAAGA
>JANYKV010000180.1 GCA_025358055.1 Gemmatimonadota bacterium | reverse complement strand
ATGGCGTCCCGAGTGCGAACACGTCGACTAGTTCGCGGACATCGGCGAGTGTCGTGGTCTCGTCCAACGCAATGCCGATCAGCCGGGGATCGATCATGCGGATGTTGATCTGTTGCGCGCTCGCCAATCGGATCAGCTTCTTGACCTTACGCGCATCGGATTCGACGGCAATCGTATCGAAGAACGCGGTGTGCGACAGGGTATAACCGAGCCGCTTCAAGGCCTCCGCCAATGTCGCCGTCAAGCGATGGACGCGGCTCGCGATGGCCCGAATTCCCTCCGGCCCGTGGTAGACCGCGTACATGCTCGCCATGACGGCCAACAGGACCTGAGCGGTGCAGACATTACTGGTTGCCTTTTCTCGGCGGATATGTTGTTCCCGTGTTTGCAGCGCCATTCGGAGCGCAGGATTGCCCTCGCGATCCTTCGAGACGCCGATGATCCGACCTGGCATGTGCCGCTTGTGGGCGTCGCGCGTGGCCAGAAATGCGGCGTGAGGACCACCGTAACCCAACGGGACCCCAAAACGCTGCGAGTTCCCCACCGCGATATCGGCGCCCCACTCGCCGGGAGGCACCAAAAGGGCAAGGCTCAGCAGGTCCGCCGCGACGGTGATCAACGCGCCCGCGACATGGGCCTGATCGACCAGGGCCTTGTAGTCGCGCACCGCTCCGTTCGTGGCCGGGTACTGCACCAGCGCCCCGATGACGCCTTTGGGGAACTTCCACTTAGCCGGCGCGCTGACGGTGACTTTGACCCCGCGCGCCTCCGCCCGAGTTCGAACCACCGCGATAGTCTGGGGATGGCAATCCTGGTCGATCAGGTACACAGGCATATCGGAGCGCGGGGCCAGTGCCAGCGTGAGGGCCATGGCCTCGGCGGCCGCGGTGGCCTCGTCGAGGAGTGATGCATTCGCGACCGGAAGCGCGGTGAGATCTGAGACCATGGTTTGGAAGTTGAGCAATGCTTCCAGCCGGCCCTGAGCGATCTCCGGCTGGTAGGGTGTGTACGCGGTGTACCAGCCTGGATTCTCGAAGATGTTGCGCTGGATGACCCCGGGAATGATGCAATCGGCATAGCCGAGGCCCAGATAGGATCGGAAGCGGCGGTTGCGGCCGGCCAAGCCGTGGAGGTAGGTCAACGTCTCGATTTCGGAACGCGCCGGCGGGAGATCGAGCGGTCGGCGAAGGCGGATCCCTTCCGGGACCACCGCATCGATCAGCGCGTCGAGGGATCCATAGCCCAGCGTCTGCAGCATGGCGGCCAAATCGGCCGGTCGGGGGCCGAGATGGCGGTCGCAGAACGCGGGGTCGCCGCCAGGGGCACGTGGGGATGCAGAAGTCGTCATGGGTGCGTCGAGCTCCCCGCTACTCGGATGGAAACAACATGCCCCGGAGATAGCCCCGGGGCACGAGAGGTGAACCAGTCACGACCGTGACGCTCAGCCACCAATATGCGACCGATAGGCGGCGGGGCTGAGCAGCGCGTCGAGCTGCTTCGCATCGATCATTTTGAGGCGGATCATCCAGCCGGCTCCGAAGGGTTCACGGTTGACCACGGCCGGATCGCTGTCGAGTCCGGCATTCACCGCGACTACCTCGCCGGCCACCGGTGCGAACAGATCTGATACGGCCTTCACCGCTTCGATGGTCCCGAAGGCGGCCTGTTGGCCGAATTTGTCGCCGACTTTCGGGAGGTTGATGAACACGACATCGCCCAACTCGCCTTGGGCGTACTCGGTGATCCCGACTTCGACGGTGTTTTTCTCGGTGGTGACGCGAACCCATTCATGATCCGCGGTGTAACGCAGATCGTCAGGGATGTTAGCCATTTGGGCTCCAGGGAAAGATCCGGTGGAGGATAGGCATTGCAGGCGCGGCGGTCAAGCGTCGGGAGTGGCGGCGCGTTGGAGGGCTTGCCAGGCCCGGGAAGTCGCGGCGTGAAGATCGTCGAGGGTTCCCGAGTTGTCGATCACGATGTCGCTCCGGCCGCGTTTCACTTCCGAGGGAATCTGGGCGCGGAGGAGACGGTCCACATCTTCGCCCGGCAGTCCGCGGGCGGCTAGGCGGGCGCGTCGGATGGCGTCGGGCGCTTCGACCAGGATCACGCGATCGAATGCTTCGGGACGTCCGACTTCGAACAGGAGCGGAATATCGTTGATCACGATCGGGTCGCCCCGGCTTCGGGCCGCGGCTTCGAGCTCAGCCCGACGCTCCGCGACGGCCGGGTGAACGATCGCATTGAGGCCATGGAGGGCGGCGGGATCGGCCAAGACCAGACTCCGCAGCGCCGCGCGATTCAGGTTCCCCGCCGAGTCGACCACCACGCGACCAAATCGCTCGACGATGCGTTGGAACACCGGACTGCCGGACTGCTGCAGTTCGCGGGTGATCCGGTCGGCGTCGATAATGGTCGCGCCCCACTCGGCGAGCAATTGGGTGACCGTGGATTTTCCGGCCCCGATGTTTCCGGTGAGCGCGACATTGAGTGTCATAGGAGGGTCCGTTGGTCCTCGTCGCTGCGCGGCACGAGGTGGCAGCGCCGGCAGCGTGCTTCATAGGTTTCGCTGCCGCCGACCATGATCGTGGGCGAATCGTAGCGGGCCGGTCGTCCGTGGACGAGGCGTTGGTTGCGCGAGGCGAGATCTCCGCAGACCATACAAATCGCCTGGAGTTTGTCCACGTGCTCGGCAATTGCCATCAGGGTGCCCATCGCGCCGAAGGGCTCACCGCGAAAATCGGTGTCCGTACCGGCCACGATCACCCGCACGCCGCGCTCCGCCAAGGCCGTCACGACCTCGACGATCCCCGCGTCGAGGAACTGGACTTCGTCGATGGCCGTCACCTGCACGCCGGAGGGGGCGTGGCGAACGATTTCCACGGGCGAGTCAATCGGCACTGCCTCGATCGTCGTGCCGTTATGACTCGAGATGTGAAAGAGGCCGGTGTATCGAGCGTCGATGTGGGACTTGAACACGGCGACCCGCTGGCGCGCGATGAGCGCGCGACGAACCCGGCGAATCAACTCTTCGCTCTTGCCACTGAACATTACGCCGGCAATGACCTCGATGCTCCCGCTACGCGTGGGACTCGGCATTGACGTGTCTCAGGAAAGGGAAACCGGCCGAGAGGATAGCGCGCGAGCGGAAAGCGGTCAAGCGAGAATCGCTAGGGATCTTGCGGTTTTTCAGCGTTCCCCCCCATATTGTGGCCGTCCTCAGCCACTTCCGGCGTACGTACCCATCCCCACCTAGGAGTCCCAGATGAACAAACAGGAACTCGTTGAAGCGGTTGCGAAGCGGCTCGACACCTCCAAGGCTCAGGCCGCCGAGGTTGTGGATACGTTTTTCTCCACCTCCGGCGTCATTGCCGCTGAGCTCAAAAAGGGTGGTAACATCCAGGTCACCGGGTTCGGGAATTTTGAAACCCGGAAGCGGGCCGCCCGTCTCGGCCGGAATCCCCGGACCGGCAAGGCGATCAACATCAAGGCGTCGACCGTTCCCGCCTTCCGCGCGGGTAAAGCGCTGAAGGACCTGGTCAACAAGAAGAAGTAGTTGGCGCTGGGCGAGACGCCGATTGGGGCGTTTCTTGGCGCCATTACGGGCCACCCCGCTGGGTGGCCCGTTGCGTTTCTCACGACTTCACCCCGTCCCGGTCCACGCGCGCGACGACCTTTCTCCGACGAATCAACTTCCCATTGAGGCCGGCGGCGACCCGGACAGCGTCCGTGTCCGAGGAGAGCTCGAGAAGCGTGAAGGTCTCGCGAATGTCGATCCGGCCGATCGACGCCCGCGGCAACGCGAGTTCCCGGGTGAGGAGCGCCACGAAATCACCGGGCTGGGCCAGCTCCTTGCGTCCGACCCCGATCCAAATTCTCGTGCTGATGGCCGACGTGGGCTGAGCCACGACCGGGGTCGGTGGCGGAGTTGTGGCGCTTACGCCACGATCAACCCACAGCTCATACATCGCCGCCGCAACCTCAGTTGCTTCATATCGCTCGAACAATGGCGTCAGCGCCAAAAGCCCGAGTTCGAGCGAGGAACGATCGAGTTGCTGGCCTATGGTCTGGCGTCTCCGATCGATTTCAGTGGAGAGACGCCCCACGAAGCCGGGAAGCGCAATGGCTTGCCGTTCTGACGTGATGCTCCTCACGTAGCGTTCGGTCCCGGGGGGAACGAGCAACACTGGACTCTTCCGCCCAGCCGCGGTGCCGAGCTGAATCAGGTCGGCTCGGGTCGGGAGATCGAATGCGAGCACAAGTTCAGCGGGCTTATCCGCGGTGGTGGTCAGGTGGGCGGAGGGAGTGGTGCCGGTGAGCGCCGCCCGAATCTGGTCGTGTAGCCGAGTGTCGACGGTCCAGACGACAACGGACTTTGCCTCGACCGATGCGATGAGATCCCGAAGAGCCGGGATCCGGCGGTTCCATGCGACCGCGGCCGTTCTCGTCTTGATGGGCTGGGCTTGTGCCTCGGTACCTGGAAAGGCAATCGAAAGCGCCTTTCGGGTATATCGCTCTCCGAGGTCGGCCACGGCGTTCGGGCTGGTGCCGAGCAAGATACGCTGCGCCTCCTTTGGCGCATCCTGCATGAAGGTGGCGAGGTCAGCCTCGTCCTGGTACTCCGGCCACGCGAGGACGATCCCGCCGATCGTCTCGCCCTTAAGGGCAGATTGTTTCTGCAGCTCGACGGCATCACTCACTGTGCTGATGAGGACACCGGCCCACTCGAGCCGGAGTTCCGACGCGGCTCGGCCCAGCGAATCGGCGACAAGGATGCGAAGCGGCAGATCGCGGCAGAGGCCCCGAAAGACATCCGCCCATTCCTGGATCGACTCGGAGCCTGCGACAACGACCAGGCGGCGGTGGGGAGGGGGAGCGTTCAGCAGAGGATTGAGAGCGCCGGCCACGATGGGGGTGGCATAGGCGGGTGTCGGCGGAGCGATCACAATGAGATTGTGTCCCCGGGCGGCGGTCGGTGACGCGGTCCGCACCACGGAGAGATCGGCACTCCAGCCGAGTGCGGTGAGGTTGGCGCCCAGGCGGGCGTCCAGGATCGACTCCATGGCTTCCGACACACAACCCTCAATTCTCAAGGAGCAAAGACCGCTCGTGACCGGTCCGAAACTACTCAAATCGACCGGTTGGGCCAAGGGAGGGTGAGCATTGACTTACGCGCTTTGGGCGGGAACCTTTCGCGCTGCCGCCATCCTAATGTCCACTGCCAACGGAACGCACCATGACCGATCGCCTGTCGGCCAACCTCGCCCATTTGAAGGCATCTGAGACCGTCGCCATCAGCACGGAGGCCAAACGCCGGAAGGCGGCCGGTGAAGACGTGCTCGACCTCGGTGTCGGCGAGCCGGACTTCGACACCCCATATGCCGCGACCGAGGCCGGCGTCCAGGCCATCCGCGATGGGAAAACCCGGTATCCGCCGAATATTGGGATTGCCGAGCTAAGGAAGGCGATTGCCGGCAATCTGTCGGGACTTTCGGCTGGCCGGGCCGTCGATCCAGACGCGATCGTCGTGAGCTCGGGTTCGAAACAATCGCTCTTCAACGCCTGTTTCAGTCTGTTCGGTCCCAAAGACAAGGTATTGATTCCCATGCCTGCTTGGGTCTCCTACCCTCAGATCGTGCACCTGTCCCGGGCGGAGCCCGTGATGGTTCCGGGCGATGTGGAGTGGAGCCTCAAAGTGAGCGTGAACGACCTGGAACGGCACACGGACAAGTTGGTGCGGGGCCTCATTCTCTGCTCGCCGTGCAATCCGACCGGAGCCGTCTACACCCTCACGGAACTCAAGGCGATCGCGACCTGGGCCCAGAAGCACGACATCTGGATCATCGCCGATGAGATTTATCGACGAATCAACTACGGCCCCGGTGCCGCACCATCCTTCCTCGATCTCCCGGACGACTTGCTCGGCCGGACCGTAGTCATCACTGGGGCCAGCAAGGCCTACGCGATGACGGGCTGGCGCATCGGCGCGGCTCTGGCGCCGCCCTATCTTGCCAAAGCGATGGCGGCCCTCCAGTCGCACACCACCACCGGTGCGAACCATCCCGCGCAGTGGGCCGCCGCGACTGCCTTCAGCACTCCAGGGGTCGAAGACGACGTGGTTCACATGGTTGCTGCGTTCCGCCGGCGTCGCGATCGGTTGGTGGCGCGTTTTCGAGGCGAGGTCCCGGGCATCGAGTTCGTAGACCCCGTCGGTGCCTTCTATCTCTTCTTCCGGGTAGACGGGATTGTGCCCCGGACCCCCGTCACCGGACAAGCGTTTTGCGAACAGTTGATGCAACGCGAAGGGGTCGCCCTCGTGCCGGGAGGCGCGTTCGGGGATGATCGTTGGGTCCGGCTTAGCTACGCCGTTTCCGAAAAGGATCTGGATGGTGCGCTGGATCGGATTTTCCGGTTCATCGGGTCCTTGGCAAGTTCTCGGGCGGCATAAGGAATTCGTGGCGATGAACATGCACGCCAAGGTGATTTTGTTGGCCACGCTGCCGCAGATCGAGTGGCATTGGGAGGTGGAGACCGACATACTGTCCGGGACGTTTGGCGCGTCTCCCGGCTCTGGGCCTACCGGGACGATGGAATTGGCCGACACTGAAGGCGCGGTGGCGGTTCTTGATCTCCTCGGCGGGACGATTGCCGGCCTGGATATAGTGGTGTGGCCCGAGGTAATCACTGTGCTCGGCCTGGTGGCTCCATCGCCGGCCGAACGCGGAGCGGTGTCGCTCCATCCGGGCCTGGTGTCCGCCGAGGCCGAAGTGCCCACGACCATCGAGATGGACGCGGCCCTTTCCGTCTCGGTCGATCCCTCCGAAAGCGTGCTCCACCTGCGGATCGGCGGGAAACGCTCGGTCACCGTGGTGCAGGTGGCGGACCATCTGGCCGTCGAAATTGATGCCCTCCAGCGGTTAGCCGGCTTTTGGCTCAGTGGTGTCCCACCAGCGCCGACCGGCGAGTAGCGCCCGGTCATGCCAGTGGGTGGGCGAATCCGAAAGTTCCTCGAAGATCACGGCCATCCCGCCGTTCACGTCCCTGCCGTGGGGAGTCACGGCCGGAGCGAAGACGCGAAAACCGCCCTCGCCGAGGTGGTCGGAGGTGCCCCCCTCACGATCGTCCCAGTCGGGTCACCGACCCCGTGCCCCCATTCGATGGCGTTTCTCGACGGCATCCAACATCACGAGCTGGTGGGATACATCGGGAATCTCCCTGTGATCGAGGCGACGGTGGCGGCCGCGGTGCGCGAGCGCCAAGGCCGTTCGCTCCGAACCATCGAGGTGGTACGCGAGAGTCTGGTGCTCGCTCGACCCGCTGCCCTTGCGGCCCTCCGTTCGGCTTTGGAGCCGGCCCGCGCCATTGCGCTCCCCGACCGCGATCCGGAACACCCGGTGCGCGATGTCGAGCTCGCCCGCGCGGAAATCGATCGGGCCCGCATGAGATTGGAACGCCTCGTCCGGGATCGCTATCGCGCGAAACGGGATGCTTGGCTTATCGTGGATGGTTCCTTGGCCGAGAGCCCACTCTGGACCAGTGACGCGCGCATGCTCGGCGTTGCGAAGAGTCATGCCACGATGCCGTTCGACGGAGAAGACCTCTCAACTTATCTCCGGCTCCCGTTTGGACATCGGACCTCGCTTTTTCGTCCGGCTTCTCGTCGGGAGACACCGGTGTTTGCGTGGGGGCTTCGTCTGTGGCCTTGGGCGGGGAAGGACGTGTTGTACGGCCTGGTCCGTCTCGAGACACCCGCGACGCCGGCAGCGGCCTCCATGGCCGACGAGATTTCGCGCTGGGTGCTCGCGGAGCGGGCGCCGATCAGCACGCCGGATCCGCGTTGGGATCGACTCCTGTACGGCGTGCACCTAGTTGAGGAGTATCTGCGCGTGAGCGGGGAGCCCTGAGCTGCACGCCATTGGACGGTGGTGTCAGCCGTGAGAAGCCGGTGCCAACCGCTTACCTTTCCGCCATGACATCGCCATCCAAAACTCCGCCCGTCGGCCGGGTGGTTGCGACGGAACTCAAGCCGAGTACCCCCCATCAGTTTTACTTCTGGACGGCACGAGAATCTCCCGTCGGTATCGGGGCCATCGTGCGGGTCGATGGGGAGGGGCGCGTCGCTTTTGGAGTGGTGACCGATGGCTTTGCGTATTCCGATCTCTCGACACCCATCCACGCCGTCATCGCGGCCGAGGGCGACCCGGGGGCCGCGTGGCGCGATCCGACCGATCGGGTGGAAATCCGGCTCTATGCGGCCGCCGTGTTACGGCATATGCCCGAGGAGCCCCTTCAGCCCGTGGCGTTGGGTGAAGTCCACCTCGCGACCGACGACGATGTGGTTTTGGCGCTGCGGATGGACGGGTATACCGTCGGGCCGAACGCGACCGGGATTCCCACCGGTGTCTATGCCGCGGGCGGGCTCGAGGCTCCGGTGTATCTCGACGCGGACTTTCTCCTCGGGCCGGAAGCTGCTCATTTCAACGTGACGGGGGTCTCGGGCCTTGCGACCAAGACCAGCGCGGTCGAGTTCCTCATCTCGAGCACCTTCCAAACCTTCCCGGCCCACAAGGGATCGGTCGCCGCGGTCTGCTTCAACGTGAAGGGGCCGGACCTCCTCTTTCTCGATCAACCCGGAACCATCACCGACGAGGATCGGCGGCTCTATCAACGACTCGGGTTGAACCCCGTGCCGTTCCCCAATGTTCGTTACTATGCGCCGTTCAAGGCCGATGGCGTGAACCTCAACAGTCTCCGGACCCATGAGGGATTGCAGTCCACTACCGAACCGTTGGTGTGGGGCCTCCGCGAAGTGTTAGACTACGCGGAGGTTCTCCTCAATCGCGATGATATCGACGCCAAGGCCGATGCCTTCATCGATTTCCTCGCGGAACGGGTGGTCGGCAAACCCTACACCGACGATCTGCTGGAGAACCGAACCTTTGAAGTGAAAAGTTTCGCGGATCTCGACGCGTTCTTCCGGGCCATTTTTGCCTTCATGGAACAAATGGGAAAGGGCGGCGAGGTCTGGAGAACGCATCACATTGCGACGATCCGAAAGGTCCGCAATCGGCTGGGCAACATCAGCACGCGTTCCAAAGGGTTGGTGACCGACGCGGGCCAGGTGAACGACCTGCCCTGGCAACATTTTGAAGATCGGAGCGTCCATGTCATCGACGTCGCCGGGCTGGACCCGTTGGCTCAGGATCTGGTCTTCGCGCGGGTGGTGTCCAAGCTCAGGGAACACCTCGAGCGCCGGGACCTCGGTGTACAGCACGTGATGGTGTTCGTCGACGAGTTGAACAAGTATGCGCCCGCCGACGGTCAGGACACTTACGTTCGGAAGATGCTGCTCGATCTGTCGGAGCGCGGCCGGTATCTTGGGCTGGTGCTTTTCTCGGCCCAGCAGTTCCGGTCGCAGGTGCAGCGCCGGGTAGTTGGCAATGCCGGCACCGCGGTGTACGGACGAATGGATAGTGACGAACTCGCGATGCCTGGGTATGGGACGCTGAGTCCGGCCACCAAAGCCAAACTTGCGTCGTTGCCCAAGGGCGAACTGATGATCCGGCACCCGCACTTCACCCAACCTATTTTTGTACGATTTCCTCGTCCCGCCATGCTCAGCGGACGCGAGGGTGTTGAGCGGTTTCCCCCGGCGCCGGACTTGCCGTTCATGGAGGCGGTCGTGCGGCGCCTCCGCTCGCTGGTCCCAAAAGTGTCCCGCGACCAGATCGCGTCACTAATCGACGGCCGGCGGGAAGACGAGGTCCGCCAGGCTCTGCATGCGACGATCAGGACCCGCCCGGAAGATCCGATTGCATTTTTCCGGAACTGCCTGGGTCGCCGGATTGCGGCGGAGGCTCCAGCGGAACGTCGGGGCGTCCGGGGGGTTCGGGGGGCCAATGATCCGTACGCCAACTCGTAGCGTTGGGTCTGGGGCTTCCGCGAGGTTGCGATCCGGTAGCTCCAACGCCATTCTCTAGCCGTGCGTGTCGCTCATCTCGCTGATCCCCACCTAGGCTTCCGGCAGTACCACCGGCTGACGCCCGCTGGGATCAACCAACGCGAAGCAGACGTCGCGAATGCGTTCCGTTCCGCGATCGATGGTATCATCGCGGAACGCGTTGATGCCGTCCTCATCGCGGGCGATCTCTTTCACACCGTGCGCCCGACCAACGCCGCAATCGTGTTTGCGTTCCGGCAGTTCCAGCGACTGCGGGAGGCCCTCCCCCAGGCACCCATCGTGCTCATCGCGGGGAACCACGACACTCCTCGCTCCTCAGAAACCGGTACCATCCTCCGGCTCTTCGAGGAAGCGGGCGTCGATATCGCCGTGGATGAGCCTCGGCGCTTTCGCTATCCCCACCTCGATCTCAGCGTGTTGGCGGTACCTCATATTGCGCTCCTGTCGACGGAACGGCCTGTCCTGGAGCCCGAAGGACCGGAGAATCGGCAGGTGCTGTTGCTTCACGGGGAGGTCGCCGGGGTCTTTCCATTCGATCGTTCCAGCGTCGAGTACGGCGGAGTGATTCTGGAGCGGAACGAACTCCACGCCGAGGACTGGACCTATGTAGCCCTCGGCCATTACCACGTTCGGCATCAGGTCGACAAGCGTGCATGGTACGCCGGGGCGCTGGAGTACGTCACACCGAATGTGTGGGGTGAGCTGAAGGACGAGGATGCCCAGCGGGTCGATGGCAAGAGTTGGCTCCTCGTCGATATCGAGACCGGCAAGGTCGAAGCCCGGCGCGTCGAGGTTGGTCGGCGGTTGATTGATTTGCCCCCAGTCAGCGCCGTTGGCCGAACCGCCGAGGAGGTGGACCGGTTCATTGAGCGCGCGGTAGGCTCGATTCCCAAGGGGTATGCCGATCAGGTCGTCCGGCTCGTCATCACTGGAATTCCGCGGCATGTGGTCCGAGAGTTGGATCATACCGCCATTCGCGCGATCAAAGCGTCTGCACTCCACTTCCAACTCGATTTCCGGCGACCCGACCCGGCCTTGCCCAGCGGGCTTGCGGCGGCCGGCCGGCGGCAAACGCTCCCCGAGCTGGTCACCGCCTACCTTCGCCAGCGGCCGTTGCCTCCTGAAATCGAGCGGGATCGGTTCGTCGAGGACGGTGTGACCCTGCTCACTGAGGAACCCGAGTAGTGCAGCTGCATCGCCTCCGCCTCCAGAATTTCCGGCAACATCAAGCCACCGACCTCGAGTTTGGTCCGGGCATGATTGGAATCGTCGGTCCGAACGGAGCGGGGAAGACCACGTTGTTGGAAGCGTTGGCGTGGGCGATTTATGGCACGGCCGCCGCGCGGGGCGGGAAGGACAGCATCCGGCGCCGAGGGGCTCCACCGAAAGCGAAGGTGGAGGTGGAACTGGAGCTGTCCATCGGCGCGCACCGTTATCGAGTGGCTCGCTCCCTCCAGCACGCCGAGTTGTATCAGGACGGCGATCCGGCCCCGATCGCCAACAGTCTGGCCGCGGTAACGGACCGGCTCACGCGAATTCTGGGGATGTCGCGGGAAGAGTTCTTCAACACCTACTTCACCGGGCAAAAAGAGCTTGCGATCATGGGGTCGATGTCCGCTCCGGAGCGTTCCCAGTTTCTATCTCGGGTCCTCGGCTACGAGCGCTTACGGGCTGCGCAAGACCGTCTTAAAGCCGCCCGCTCCTCGCTCCGCTCCCGGCTTGACGGGCTGCAGCACGGGCTGGGCGATCCATTGGCGCTGGCGGCCGAAGAAGCGGAAGTGGAGGGCCGCCTTGCGGCGACCGCCGAGGAGCAAAAGCGAGCGCAAAAGGCAGTCGCGGCCGCGATGGCGCTGTTGGCGGAGGTGGAGCCGCGGTGGCGGGCGATGGAGCGGCTTCAGGAAACGGTGCGGTCGGTCACCAGCGATCTGGTGCTCGCGGAACATCGAGCCGGCTCCGCTCGAGCCGCGTTCTTGGGGCTTGACAAGGACCTGACTGAAGCGATCAATGCCCAGACGAAAGTGCAGGAGCTGCTCCCTGAAATCGCTCCGCTAGTCGGGCTGCGGGCCGAGCGGGAGGCGCTCGATCAACAGGCTGCGGCGGTGGCGCATCGTCGTCAGGCGCTGGGGCAACGCGAGGAACTCAAAAGTTCGTTGGCGGCGCTCGACAAACGGCGGGCGGCCTTGCCGACACCGGACGCGTTGGCCGCGGCGAAGGGGGCGTTGGCCTTGGCCCTCACCGCGCAGACCGAGGCGAGCGAACGGTTCGCTGCATTGCGGGACGAGTGGGTGCGCGAAAAGCAGGACGCTCAAACCAAACGACAAAGCTTGCTCGAACAGCATCGCGACCTCAAGGCGCAACACCAACGGATCCTGCAGGCGGGCGCGGCGGGGGCTTGTCCCACGTGCGCACGACCCTTGGGGGCGGAGTTTCAGAACGTCCTCGATGAACTAGACCGCCAGCTGCAAGACGTCAATTGGCACGGCAACTATTTCAAACAGCGGATTGATCAATTGGCCAAGGAGCCCGCGCCTTTGACGGCCCAAGAAAAGGAGCGGGCCCGGGGGGAGCGCATGGTCGCGCGGTTGACCGGCGACGCCGCGCGGCTCGAGGGCCAGGTACAGGAGGGGCAGGCTCTCGTCCGCGATCGCGTCGGGTTGGAAGAACGTCTCGGCGCCCTCGATGCCGTTCTTGGCGGATCCGAATCCCAGTATGACGAACAGCGGCACCAGGAGGTTCGAGCGCAAATCGCGTTGCTCGAGCCGAAAGCAGTGATCGTTGACCGCGAGCGCTCAGCCGCCGAGCGAGCTGAGCGGTTGGTGAGTGCGGCGGCCGCTGCGGAGGCCGACCTCACCCAGCGTGAAGCGGCTGTGCTGGCGCTCCAGGAGCGACTCACGGGGCTCGGGTGGAGCGACCATGGATATCGGGAGGCTCGGGTCGCCGAACAGGCGGCCCAAGCGACCCGGCGGGCGGCCGACTTGGGATTCGCTCGGGCCGAGGCTGAGCTCGCGGCGGCCCAGGCCGCTACGCAAAGCATGGCGAATCGCCGAGCGGATCATGAACGAAAAAACATCGAGATCAAGCGGGTCAAAAGCGAGCTCCTACTCAACGACGAGCTCGACCGGGCGTTCTCCGAACTGCGCACTGAGCTCAACGCCACCCTTCGGCCCGATCTCTCGGATGTTGCGTCTGGGTTTCTGCGTGACTTGAGCCTCGGTCGCTACTCCGACCTGGAACTCGACGAGGACTATCGCGCCGCGATCATCGAGGACGGCGAGGTGAAGACCGTCATCTCGGGGGGGGAGGAGGACCTCGCGAATCTTGCGCTCCGCCTGGCCGTCAGTCAGATGATCGCGGAGCGAGCGGGGCAGCCCCTTTCGCTCTTGATTTTGGACGAGATCTTCGGCTCGCTGGACGAAGACCGGCGCATCGCAGTGCTCGACTTGTTGCGGAGCCTCTCCGACCGTTTCCCGCAAGTCATCCTCATCACGCACATCGACACCATCCGGGAGGGATTCGATCGAGTCATTCGGATCGGGTACGACGTGGAGCGTGGGGTCTCGTTCGCCCTCGAGGAGCCGCGAGAGGAGCTGACTGGTGCCTCGGCGTGACCGGCGTCTCCAGGGGCCGGAAACTCCCGCCCCGCGCGACATCGAGGAGATCAATCGGGTCTTCTCCGATGCCTTTACCGATCGGTATCATCGGGACGGCATGAGCGGCGTGCGAGTGCCGTATTTGAATCCCGAGATTTGGCGATACGCCATCGATGATGCCGGCGACGGCGCCTTTATTTGGCGTGACCCCGAGGGGCGCATTGCCGCGTTCAATATGGTTCATCAATCGGGAACGGAGGGTTGGATGGGCCCGCTGGCGGTCCGTCCCGATTGGCAGCGGGACGGTGTGGGCACCCTCATCGTCCGGACCGGTATCGAGCAGCTGCAGGCCAGAGGAGCCGCAACCATCGGCCTCGAGACCATGCCGCGCACGGTCGACAATATCGGATTCTACAGCCGGATCGGGTTTTCTCCGGGCCATCTCACTGTCACGGTCTGCCACGATCACATCGCCCGGCGGATTGTCGAGGGTGCGAGCCGGCTTTCCACGGATCCACGCGGAATGAGCGCTGTGATCGATGAGTGCCGGGTGCTGTCTTCTCGTGTCACCCCGGGGGTCGATTTTTCCCGCGAACTCGCCATCACCATTCGTCTTGGCGTCGGCGATACGACGCTGGTCCGCGAGAGCGGAAACCTGGTTGGGCTTGCGCTCTGGCATTCGGTGCCCCTGGCCTCGGGCCGGGAGTCCGACGAGATTCGCGTCCTCAAACTGGTGGCCCTCGACCTGCGCACATTTCACCGCGTCATCGAGGCGGTCGAGCAGGAGTGCCACGCGGAGCGCGTCGGCCGTCTGTCGATTCGCTGCCAAACAGCGTTTCCCGACGCGTTTGATGCGTTGATGGCCTTGGGGTACCGCGTGCACTGGACCGACCTGCGTATGGCCCTCCGCGGCCACCGTGAACGAGTACCTCTCTCCGGCGTACTGTTCTCCAATTGGGAGATCTAGGGCCGACCTCCTCCCCGATTGCGCCAGCGTTCGACCCTTCTTCGGGATTGCGTCAGGCCTTCTCCGGCGAACGGGCTCGCCCGTCCTTTTTGGTGTCGCCAGTGAGGCGCGTGTACATTTGTGGGCTGAGTCCACTACTGGTCCACAGCCTCCCAGCGGTCATAAGGGGGCCGCAGGCACCACTTCTCACGTACGACGATGGAAATCTGAGCATGCCCCCAACCTCCGATCGCCTCAGCGCACGTGACCTCGGCACCCAGGCAGTTTGGTTCGCGCTAGTCATCGGGCTAATCGAGGGTGGATTTTTCATCGTCCGCTCATTCGGGTTCCACGACTTGATCAATTTGTCGCCAGACGTGCTGTGGATGTCCCCGGCCGCCTACCTGGTTTGGTTTGGTGGCACCGCACTCGTGGTCGGTTTGTTATCCCACCTTTGGCCTGGGATCCGCACGGAGCCCGCGGCGCTGCGGATCTTCGCCTTCCTCGCCTGGTTCAGCTTGTTGGGCATTCGGCCACACCTCTTTCCGATCGCGCACGTCGTCTTGGCGGCGGGCCTCGCCACCTTGACCGAGCGATTGGTCAGGTCTCGGAGGAGCGCGGTCCGCGGGCTCATGGCACGCACGGTCGGCTGGCTTGGGGCAGCCGTTTTCGTGATCGCCATGACCATGGTCGGGTGGCGGTGGTGGGAAGAACGGCGCAGCGTCTCCCAACTCGGGGCCGCGCCCGCAGGCGCGCCGAACATTCTTCTCTTGGTTTTGGACACCGTGCGTGCTCTGGATCTGAGCCTGTATGGATATGATCGTCCTACCACTCCCGAGTTGGCCAAGTGGGCGGCGCGAGGGGTCCGATTTGATCAAGCCATCGCCACTGCCCCTTGGACGCTGAGTTCGCATGCTTCAATGTTCACCGGGCGCTATCCGTTTGAGCTCTCGGCGGATTGGGGAATTCCTCTCGATGGCACTTTTCCCACGTTGGCGGAGGTTCTGCAAAAGGACGGTTATGTCACCGCCGGCTTCGTGGCCAATCCCATCTTTACGGTGCGCGAGTATGGGCTGGCGCGCGGGTTTGCCCACTTCGAAGACTTGAAGAAGTCACCCGGCGAATTCTTCATGAGCACCGCGATCGGTCGATTTTTCTCCGGGCGGGTGCGGCTTCGCGCCCTGATCGGCGGGTACAATATCCTGGGACGCAAGACGGCGAATGAGGTGAATGAGGAGCTGCTAACCTGGCTCCCCCGGAGGGGCTCGCGGCCGTTCTTCGCGTTTCTCAATTACTACGACGCCCATTTCCCCTACCTTCCCACGCAACCTTATCGGGGCCGCTTTGGAGACGCCGGGCCGCGGCTCCTCCCCCAGATGCGGCACCATCTCCACGACGCGATCGAATTTGTCGATTCCACGACGGCCCCGGTCCAGGTCGCTCGCGAACGGGCGGCCTACGATGAATGCATCGCTTCGTTGGATGCCCAAGTCGGAGATCTGCTCAAACGATTGGAGGAGCGGGGCATATTGCGAAACACTCTGGTCGTCATCACGGCTGATCACGGCGAGATGTTCGGTGAACACGGAGTTTTCTACCACAGCAACAAGCTCTATCGGCCCGTGCTTCAGGTGCCACTCGTGCTCCTCTGGGAGGGCAAGGTTCCGGCCGGTGCCGCGGTTCGAACTGCGGTGAGCCTCCGGGACCTCCCTGCAACGATGCTGGATTTGGCGGGCCTGTCGGAGGGCGCCCATCTGCCGGGCGCATCCCTTGCCGGCCTCTGGCACAATGGGGGAGACTCCGCCCGATCCAAGCTGTCTCCCGCTCTCTCTCAGGTACGTTTGCGGGGCGGCAAGATCGAGCTACAATCTCTGGTGCAGTCCTCATATCAATTCCTGGAAATTCTCCAGCTCCGCGCACCGACTCCAAGGCCCGGGCAGGCGCTGTATGATCTCACCGCCGACCCGGAGGAGCGCCGAGATCTGTCGACATCCGATCCCGGACAGGTAGCGCTGCTGCGCCAGACCATCCAAGCCGTCTCGGGGCGTCGGTTGAGTTCCGCTCCCCACTAGGTCTCTCGCCGGGGGTCGGAAGTGGTCGGGCCGGTGTGCTCCGACAACCGCGAATGTGGGGTTCCCAACGTGTGCGTCCACCGCCGGCCTCTCGCCCGGTGGGGGTTCTCACCGTCATCAATCCAGAGCATGACCTGCCCTCACTCGTGCTCCCCGACCTCGCGGGTCGCTCTTCCGGGGCAATGATTCGAAGTCAACCGGCGCTGCTCGGTCGGCTGGCAGGCTGCCTAGTCGCCCAGGGGGAGAGTCGACAATTGCCTCCGCGGAGTATCTTTGAAACCAAAGGAGTTCCTCGGCATGGAATACACTCATCTTGGCCGCAGCGGCCTCACCGTCTCCCGCATTTGCCTCGGCTGCATGTCCTACGGCAGCTCCAAGTGGCGCCCCTACGTCCTTGACGAGGAGGCGGCCCAGCCATTCTTTCGGACCGCCGTGGAGCTGGGGATCACCTTCTTCGACACCGCGGATATGTATTCGGTGGGGGCGAGCGAAGAAGTCACCGGGCGGGCGTTGAAAAAATTTGCCAAGCTCGACGAGGTCGTCATCGCCACGAAGGTGTTTTTCCCCATGAACGATCGTCCCAACATGGGCGGACTCTCTCGCAAACACATCCAACAGGCTTGCGAGGCCAGCCTCCGGCGGCTTGGTGTTGAGACGATTGATCTGTACCAAATCCATCGTTTCGATCCGCTCACGCCGATCGAAGAAACGCTCGCGGCACTCGATGATCTGGTCCATCAGGGGAAGATCCGCTACTTCGGAGCGAGTTCGGCTTACGCCTGGCAGCTGGCGCGCGCGCTCGCCGCATCGGAGCGGCATGGATGGGCTCGGTTCATTTCCATGCAGAACCATTACAACTTGCTCTATCGTGAGGAAGAGCGGGAAGTCCTACCCCTGTGCCAAGCGGAAGGGCTCGGGGTGATTCCATGGTCTCCGTTGGCCCGGGGCCTATTGGCCCGCGCGAAAGCCCAGAGCGGGGCCACGCTTCGCTCCGGTTCCGATGCGTTCGCGCGTGAGCTGTACGACGCCCCGAGCGACGCGGAGGTCATCGCCGCCCTCCAACAGGTGGCCGATGCGCGCGGAGCCGCGCCGGCGGAGGTGGCGTTGGCGTGGTTACTCGCTCAGCCGGCGGTGACGGCGCCGATCGTGGGTGCGTCGAAGCTGGCCCACTTGGAAACTGCCGTGCGTGCCGTGTCGCTCAAATTGTCCGACGAAGAGCGACGGCTACTGGAGGCGCCATACCAACCCCACGCAATTCGCGGCCACTCTTAGGCGACCGGGCGCGCGAACGGTTCTCATTTCGGTCGCGCCGTCGACCCACTGGGGACTTTGGCCGCCGGACTCTTTGGGTCGCGCGCCCCGTCGGCGAGGGCCCACCACCGCACGAGGAACACCATTCCGATCGCGAGAAAGAGATGGACCGCCCCGATCCCCACGGGACGAACGAACGTGAAAATGACCCACACGGCGAGCGCAACAATCGCGGTCAGTAAGTTCAGGAGCATGGTAGTCTCATTGTTGACGGGTGTTCTTCCGGTCCCTATTATAGTCGGAGTCGGGTGGCGGTGGGGAGACCAATTATTGAGCCAACAGGTCCGATTGAGGGCCCAAATACTGTAGCTAATGTCATGCCCCGCAGTGGGAAGACAGAAGTTGTGGTGAGGGCGCCGAGAATTTCTTTCGGGCTTCAATAATCCTCTTTGCCGTCACCCGACTTTCAGGCGCCGACCAGGCCGTTCCGTGTTGGCGCCTTCGCTTTTTGTGGGAGGCCGCGCATGCCGCGTTGTACCGTCGTTCGTCGAGTCCACTTCAATGCAGCGCATCGGCTTCACAACCCCGCGTACTCCGACGAGTGGAACCGCACCACGTTTGGGCCTTGCAACAACCCCAACTATCATGGGCACAACTATGAGTTGGAGATCGTGGTTGAAGGGCCGATCGACGATGCGACCGGGTACGTGGTCGATGTCGGCCTTCTGAAGCAGATCTTTTCCGAAATCCTGCACCCGGTGCTCGATCACAAGAATCTCAATCTCGACGTCCCGTGGTTCCGGGATCGCATGCCTTCGGTCGAGAACATCGCCGTCTATTGCTGGGAAGTGTTGGCCCCTCGCATCCCCGCTGGTCGGCTCACGCGCATTCGTCTCTGGGAGACACCCCGAAACTATGTCGACTACGAAGGGGCCTGACGCCCCGGTGGTACCAACGATCGCCGACGATATTCACCGGATTCTGGTCGCGCTCGGCGAGGACCCGACGCGGAGTGGTCTTCGCGAGACGCCGCAGCGCGTGGACGCCTCGTTGCGATGGCTCACTCGCGGCTACGGCATGTCGATCGCGGAAGAAGTCGGTGCCGCCGTGTTCGAGGAGGACCACGAAGACATGATTGTGGTGCGCGACATCGAGCTGTATTCCATGTGCGAGCACCACCTCCTCCCGTTCTTTGGTCGAGCGCACGTGGCGTATATTCCGAAGGGCAGGATCATCGGTCTGTCGAAACTGCCCCGGCTCGTCGAAGTCTACGCACGCCGCCTGCAGGTCCAGGAGCGCCTCACAGATCAGGTTGCCGATGCGGTCATGTCCGTGCTGCATCCGCAAGGTGTCGGCGTCGTGATCGAAGCGGTCCATCTTTGCATGATGATGCGGGGCGTGGAGAAACAAAATTCGCGCACCGTCACGAGCGCCCTGCGGGGGGTCTTTCGCGATGATCCCAAGACCCGCCAGGAATTCCTGGGCTTGGTGCACGGCGGCCGCCGCTACGAATGAGTGCGCTCACCGGCCGGATTGCCCTGGTGACTGGCGCCTCTCGGGGTATCGGTGCGGCGACGGCCTGGGCGCTGCGAGACGCCGGGGCTACCGTGGTGCGATTGGCTCGGAGTCTGACCTCTGGCTCCGAGAGCGGCTATCACGACGTTCGGTGCGACTTGACCGATTCTCGAGCGGTCCCGGCATTGCTGACGCGCGTGCTGGACACCGTGGGTGTGCCGGACATCGTGGTGAGCAACGCGGGCGCGTTTCTATTGTCGGAGGTTGAGTCGACCACCTGCGAGGCTTTTGAATCGCAATGGGCGATCAACCTTTGCGCCCCGTTCCTGGTGGCACGGTCGCTACTCCCGGCGATGCGGGGGAAAAAGTGCGGCCGCTACATCACGATCGGCAGTATCTCGGACCATCGGGCCTTTGGTGGAAACGCGGCCTATGCGGCCGCCAAGTTCGGACTCCGAGGATTGCACGAAGTGCTGCGTGAAGAGTACCGCAGCTCTGGAGTCCTGTTCACCCTGGTATCGCCTGGCCCAGTCGATACCGCCGTCTGGGACCCTGTGGATCCCGATCACCGTCCCGGATTTTTGCCCCGGCATGCCATGCTTCACCCGGGTGATGTGGCGGAGACAGTGCTCTATGTTGCGTCCCGCCCTCCGCGCGTGGACATCGATTGGATCCGGATGGGGCCGTCCGGCCTCTCCGCGCCTGAGCCGCAGTCGTAACGCTCGTCTCCATGTTCATCGAGCTCACCGACCACCTCCGCTGCCCTGAGGAGCACGAAGAACAGTTCTTGGTGCTCCTCCCGGATCGCATGAGGGGCCGAGAAGTTGAAGCGGGCGCCCTTGGCTGCCCGCTCTGTGGGAGAACGTTCTCCATCGCCGACGGGGTCGCCGACTTCGGTGGAGGCCAGGCGGCGGAAGGGTCTACCGCCTTCTCGCCCAAGGGTGCGCTTGCTCTTTTGGGCGTTGAAGGAGCCGGGGGGTATGTGGGGCTCATTGGAACTGCCTGCGGGTTGGCCGCCGGACTCGAGGCGGCGCTTCCGGGAGTCCATTTCGCAGCTATCAATCCAGCGCTCCAGTGGGTCGGTTTGACAAATACGAGTGCGCTCCGTGCTCGCCGCCTACCGCTTAAATCCTCCTCGATGCGGGGGGTGATCATCGGGTTGGACTACGGGGCCAACAATGATTGGATCGAATCCGCGGTGAAGTCGGTTCTTCCCGGACTTCGGACGGTTGTGGAAGGTCCGCCTCCCGCGCATGAGATCGGAGCGGAGGTGTTGGCCCAGACGCCGGAATGTTGGGTGGGAACGAGGCCGAAGGGCAAGTAACGCGGCGTTGCCGTCGCGGATTCCCGCTTGGATTTCAGCGCAAAATCAAGTATGCCAGCGCGGCGAGCGCCGCGCTCATCGGCATCGTCAGCAGCCAGGCCCACACTATCCGGCCCGCAACCCCCCAGCGCACCGCGGAAACACGCTGACTCACGCCCACGCCGATGATGGCGCCGGTGATCGTATGTGTCGTACTGACCGGTATGCCTAAGGCCGATGCAAGCAAGATGGCGCTGGCGCCGCCGGTCTCCGCGCAGAATCCGCCGAAGGGCCTGAGCCGCGTGATCCGGGTGCCCATCGTCTTCACGATCCGCCAGCCGCCCATGGCCGTGCCCAGCGCAATGGCGGTGTACGCGGCCATGATGACCCACGTAGGGATGTGGTCCGCGTTCGGCACATACAGGGCATGGGTCCAGCCCTGAGCATTGGCGAAGCTCGTCCTTGTCGCCACGAGGAGCCCGACAATGATGCCCATGGTTTTTTGGGCGTCGTTTGCCCCATGGCTCAACGAGAAGGCGGCGGCGGAGACTAGTTGCAACCGCTTGAACAGGCTCTCCAGCGACGCGGCCGCTCGTTTGTGGAGCAGCCAGCTCAGTCCAACTGAAAGCCCCAATCCGGCCGACATGCCCACCAGCGGCGAAATGACGATGAAGGCCACCGGTTTTGTCCACCCACTCAGGATCAACGCCGGAAACCCCGCTTTGGCGATTGCGGCGCCACCGTAGCCGCCGAGGAGCGCATGGGAGGACGAGGTCGGCAAGCCCAGGAACCACGTGATCAGGTTCCATACGATGGCACCGATCAGGGCGCTTAGTACTACGGAGGTATCCACCACCGATGGTTCCACCAGTCCTCTGCTGATGGTCTTCGCGACCGCGGTTCCGACGACGAGGGCCGCGACGAAATTGAAGAATGCGGCCCAGATGACGGCCTGCCCCGGCGTGAGGACCCGGGTCCCGACGACGGTGGCTATGGAATTGGCGCTGTCGTGGAACCCGTTGATGAAATCGAAGACCAGGGCGATCCCGATGATTCCCACGACGAGAGTGACGGTGTGATCCATATACTAGGAATGCTTGATTGCGATCGACTCGAGCACATTGGCCACGTCTTCGGCGTGATCCAACGTCTTTTCCAAGTTGTCGTAAATCTCTTTCCACTTGATGATCCGGAGCGTGTCCCCCTCGTCCACAAACAATCGGCCGAGCCATTCGTGGTAAACTGCGTCCCCTTCCTCCTCCAGTTTCTTCACTTCGGTGCACGCTGCGATAATGACTTGCGCCTTGGATTTCTGGAGCACCTTCACCGCCTCCAAGAGCTGTTGGGTCGCCCGCTCGATTACGTTGGCGAGGAGAATGGCACCCTGAGGAGCTTCTCCCGCCCGGAAAATCTGCAGCCGACGTGCGGTACCGTCGATGAGATCCAAAATGTCATCGAGTCGTGACGCGAGCATATGAATGTCTTCGCGGTCCAGGGGGGTGATGAAGCTTCGGTCGAGCCGCGTCACGACCTCATGGGTGAGGTCGTCCGCCTGATGTTCCACGCGCTTGATCGTGTCGACCAAATGACCCCGGTGCTCCTCACCCGACTTGAACAGGGCGGTCAGATGGCGGGCTGCTTCGAGGTTCAGGGTGGCGACGGCGGTGAAGAGGTCAAAAAAGCGTTCATCGCGCGGTAGTAATCGCACAGGAGCTCCTGGGGATGGTTCGGGGGCGACGCAGAAGTAAACGTTGAAACCAGCCTGGGACAAGCCTGTCA
>JANYKV010000174.1 GCA_025358055.1 Gemmatimonadota bacterium | reverse complement strand
GATGTCGCCACCGCGCTCCGGACCCCAACCGATGTTTTCATCGACTACACTACGCCCACGGCCGTCAAAACAAATGCGCTGGTCGCGTTGGCGCTCGGAGTCCCGGTCGTGATAGGCACCTCGGGACTCACCGCCGCCGACTTCCAGGAGCTCGAGACAGCCGCGACAGCCGCGGGGGTCGGCGTGATTGCGTCGGGTAACTTTTCTCTCACCGCAGCGCTCGCCACCCATTTTTCCCTCCTCGCGGCCAAATACTTGCCCCACTGGGAAATCCTGGACTATGCCAGCGCAAAGAAAATTGACGTTCCGAGCGGGACCGCCAGAGAACTCGCCGAACGAATTGCCGACGTGCGGAGAAGCGAGATCGGCCGCCCGATTGGAGAATTGATCGGGCCGACGGAGGCGCGGGGCGCGGACATCGCCGGGTCCCGGGTCCACTCCATCCGGCTTCCGAGTTACGTCGTGTCCTTCGAGTGCATTTTTGGGCTGCCCGATGAGCGCTTGACGCTCAGGCACGACGCGGGCTCGAGCGCGGTCCCGTATGTTGGCGGCACTCTTTTGGCCGCGCGGCAAGTGGGCCGGCTGAAAGGCCTGGTACGGGGACTCGATCGGTTGTTGTTCCCGGAACAAGCCCAATCTCGTTCGTCGGCGGAGTGAATCGTGAAAGCGATCGTCGCCCGGCAGCTGGGACCACCGGACGTCCTGCGGATCGAGGAAGTGCCGATGCCGGTTCCCGGCTTCGGACAGGTGCTGGTCCGCGTCCACGCCATCGGCGTGAACTTCGCCGATACCGAACGTCGGCGCGGTATTTACGACCATCCGTTCTTGCCGTGGATTCCGGGCACCGAGGCCTCCGGGGTGGTCGAATCCGTCGGATCGGAACGGGATGAGCACCTCGTCGGCCGTCGAGTGGCTTTCTGGGCGCCGGCCGCACGCGCTTCCGGGGCGTATGCCCAATACGCGGTGGCTCCGAGTTCCATGCTTTTTCTGCTGCCGGACACGATTCCTTTCGACATCGGAGCGGCGTTGCCGCTGCAAGGCCTCACCGCGTACGGTCTCACCCATCTCGCCACCACACTGCGACCCAACGACTGGGTCTTGGTCCACGCGGCCGCCGGCGGCGTTGGCCAGATTCTGGTCCAACTGGCGCAGCACGCTGGCGCCAAGGTCCTTGGCGCCGTATCGAACGCGAGCAAGGCGGAAGTCGTTCGCGCCCTGGGTGCGACTCCGATCTTGGCGGGCCCGGCGCTGCCGGCCGCGGTCGATGGGGCCACGAGCGGCGCCGGAGTTAACGTCGTCTTCGATTCCATCGGTTTGACGACCCAGCAGCAGAGCCTAGCCATCCTCGCCCCGTACGGGCGACTGGTTCATTTCGGCGAGGCGAGCGGTGCCCCGGAATCCATCTCCCCGGCAGTGCTTTATGCGCGGTCGCTTTCGGTAGCCGCGTTCGGGCTCGAGGTCGGAGAGACACCAGCCTGGGCGACAGCCCGAACCTCGCTACTCTCCTGGGTTGCATCCGGCGCGCTCCGGCTTTCCGTCTCGACCACATTGCCGCTCGCCCGCGCCAGCGAGGCACATCGCCGATTGGAGACCAGACAGACCGTGGGGAAGGTCATCCTGATCCCTCCCCCGGGCTGAACGGGGGGGTAGAGAAACCCTGTCTGGCAGGCTGGAAGACGCGGAATGCGCTTCAACGGCATAGCCCCCGGGGTGCCGCGTACTCGCTAAGCGACGGCCGGTGTCCGCCCGGCCAGGATCGTGCGCAGGCTCGCGCCAATCTGGTGGACTTCTTCCTCCCGGAGCACGTCGACGCAAAAAATTAGTCGCCCTTCTTCCACCATGCAGAGTATGGCTGGATCACCAACGCTCAGCGCATCTCCCAGCCCTCCCGCTGTGATCCCAGCACCAGGACCCACATCCACGACGAGGGAGTTCACGGGTTCGGGGACGAGTCGCTCGTCCATGGTGAAGTACATCGGGGTAGATCGGAGGCCAGGGAGATCCTCTATCATTTTAGCGAGCATGAGGACGTATCGCCGATAGCGAGCCCACCGTTCGGTGTGATCCATCGCGAGCCATTCTTCGAATGCGGTGACGACGCCGACCACAGTCTGTCGGTCCATCTTGAGTGTCCGCCCGAACGTTCGGTACGCTCCCGATTCGTACCGGGTGAAATTGTTCGCGACCACCGCTTCCATCATCGCCCGCCGTCCAACGATGAATCCGCCTGCGTTGGGGCCGCCGAAATACTTGGCGCTGAAACACACCAAGTCCGCGCCCGCGGCGACATAGCCTGGCATCGCCTCGAGCGGCCAGCACATGTATGCGGCGTCGACGATCACCGGCAATCCGTGTCGCCGCGCGACCGCCACGACTTCGACCAGCGAAAGGGTTCCTCGCGCCCCCGCCAAGTGAGCCGGAACGAAGATCGCGGCGGTATGAGCCGTGATAGCGGAAGCCAATTGGATCGCGCTGGTACCGGCATTGTTCCCCGCCAGCTCGAGCCTGGCGCCGGTAAGGCCGATTTGGCGGTCGTACTTGTAGCGGTGGTTCCGCTGCAGCACGATTTCGTTTCGGAGGCCGATGGTATCCGGAAGGCGTTGCCCGGCTTCGCCATCAGTGCCGGTCATCGCAGCGCTCACCATAAGGGTGATGGAGGCGGCAGCGCCGGGGGTCACCAAACCGGATTCCGCCCCGAGAGGGCCTGCCAGCAGGTTCCCCGCCGATTCGAGGAGGTGGGTCATACGAACGAATTGCTGGTTGATCTCTGTCATCGCGGCCCATACGCTGGGGGACAGCCGTGATCCTCCGAGATCGGTGTAGATCCCACACGCGTTGATCACGAGCGCGATATGCAGTCGTTCGAACACCGACTGTGAAGCAGGTTCTGTCTGACTAGGCATAGTCCCTCGTGCATACGGTGGAAAGTGCTCGTCAGATAACGATCGACCGGGCCACGTCTCGGCGCAATACCGGCCTGGCCAGGACTGATGTGAAGCTACTGGAGCGAGACAGAGATCGGGAATGGTGGGACAAGCAACGAAGAAGGGCGGCCCAAATTGAGCCGCCCCCTACGATTCACTAGTCTTTGGCCCGGGTATGCACCCCCGAGTCAAAGCCAAAGACGTTCACGGACTGGTTGTGCCGAGCACCGTAAAGGTAAGGATCCCGGTGCGGAGTAGGACTGAACCGGTCGGATCACTTGCGTCACCCCACGCCAGGTAGGTCGGCATGAATGGATCAAACGTCGGCCGCGGACCATCCATCTCGGCCGAGGCAATACCGAAGCCAGTCGCCCCAAGCGTATTCGACACACCCTGACCCGGGCCGAGGGTCCACTGGACGGACAAACGCCCCTCGGCGTCGGAGAGTGCGGCCGGCGAGGACACCGATCCGCCCCCTCCGGTCACGGCAAAGTGGACGATGGCATTTCGCACCGGCTGGTTAAACAAATCGGTAACCAGTACGCTAGCCGTGACGATACTGCCGGGAGGTGCTGACCCTCCACTCCCCGCCGATATCTGCATCTTGGCCGGCAGCGCGAACTGGAAGTCGCTTTGCAGCCCGGTCTTCCCGCCACCGCCCAGGTGGACGCGGCGCATGCGCATCCGGGCCGCGAGCGGCCTCGGCCCAATGAGGTTGAGGAATCCGTTGCCGGCGGTCTTCCATTCGCCGTGCCACAGGCTCGCGAACACCGCTTTGAGGCCCTGCTGAGGAGCCTGAACGATCGACCCGCAATTGATCGAGGCTTCCGGCAACACTTCGGCGAACGGGGCCGGATTGGTCCAGTCGTTGTGAGCGGCATGTAGGGCCACGAAATCCTGCTGTTGCACCGAGAGGCCGCTCACGTCGGGCGGATAGTCGCACACGAACACGGTGGCCGCATTGGGCAGGACCGACGTGAGACGAGGACTGCTGGTAATGCTGATACAGCTGCCGAAGACGGGGAGGTCCACGGGCGTCCCAAGTAACCGGAGCCGGTTCCCGTACGAGCAATGTTGGACCGTGAGGGTAACCGTGGGGGCCCCGCCACCCTGCCCCGGGACGCTGAGGCCAACGGGGTTACCTCCGCTCAGAGCCTTGACCGTGCCGCCCGTGGTAAGGTCGACGGTTGCGGAAGTGCAGAACGACGACGACCCAACACAGAGGGCGCCATTCTGAATTCGAAACTGAATCGGCAAGATCTGCCCATTCGTGAGCGTCACGGCAAGCCCCGAATTGAGATCCTTGAGGATCGCGAGGTGCCCCCCGACCACGACCCCTTCGAGATCGGCATATCCGAGGGTGATCGTTCCGGCCTGGCCGAACGGGCCAATCAAAGCGAAGATGCGATAGAAGGAATTGACCGCAGCGTTCGGCACCGGCCAATTGACCTGGTAAATCTGGTCCGACGACCGAACGATCACGCCGGCGTTTGCGTTCGTCCCGCTCCAGGGAAAATTCTGGGTATACCCCTGAGCACAGGACGCAGATGGACTCGGCTGAACCGTCCCGAGGTAGCAAATGTAGACAGTCGGCTGGAGGTTCGGGTTGAATTGGTTCGCCTTCCAGGTCGGGCTCTTACTCGGGTCGGGCACCATGGGCGGCAGCCAAAAGAAATTGGGATTGCCGTTGCTATGCGTCGCATCCGAGATGATGAACGAGGGCGTCGTATCACTGCGCTGCGAGGTTTCCGTACCGGTTTGGCAAGCAGCCAGGGCCCCAAGCCCAAGGGAGATCATCCAGCGTCGACTCATCACTCTGCCCTCCTCACGAGAATACTGAAGACCCCAAGGGGGTCTCGGGTCAAAAGCGACCTTCCGATTGCCCGGAAGGACGCCAAGTAGCGCTACTATACACTGAGTACTGCAATTCAGCTAGACTGTTGCAATAATGCAAGATACGCACCAAGAGTGTAGCAAAACTATACAGTTGAGGTAGTTGTATGAATCTTCGTCACTTACGCTGGTTTACCGAAAATTCCACTGACGTCTAGACCCGGGCAAAGGGCGCACGAAGTCCCCAGTTGGGGCCTTCCCGCAGCTATCAGACGCCACAAACCGCGAGCGGTTTTCCCAATCAAGGCTACGAAGGATCTACCTTTTCTTGGTTTTGAGGCTCTTGAATAGGGTGTCGCCCGCCAGCGGCCGCCACCACCAATGGAGGTTTCCGGCAACCTCGAACTGATGCTCCGGGTTATCCGCGACGTATTTCTTGAGCATCGCCACCGCACCGGAAAGATCACCCATTTGGGTACGCATCACCGCCTCGTAACCGGGGAGCTCATTGTCGGGATCGGTCGTTTTGTTGCCGACCCGTGCCCGTTTCAGCATCGCCTCGGCCGAATCCATGAGGCTTTTCTTGGAGGCACCGGTGGCCCCCTTCGCCACGCGACCGATGATGCCGCCCATCAGCTGTTGCACCTGACGGATATTATACCCCCGCTTCGCGGCGGACATCCGGACATCCTTCAATCCCAGCGTGTCGGCATGGGCCGCCAGTTGCCACGCCTTGGCAATGTCGGCCTTCTCGTCCAAATGGAGCATAAGCCAGAGCTTACACGTCGTGAAAGCCTGGTCGTCAGGGAACCGCCGTTCGCCCTCGGCGCACCAATTCTTGGCGTCCCTCAACCTATCGGTGTTGTAATTGGTCCAGAAGAGACGCGACAGGATGAGGTTCGCATCGGTCAGATAAGCGTCCGCCTGGTAGGCGTCAACAGCGTAGGTCCTTGCCGCGTCAACGTCTTCTCGATCGTAGGCTATGTAGCTCAACTGGCCATACGCCGAGGCCAGACTCGGATCGAGCTCCACCGCTTTCTTGAGATCTGCGTCAGCACTCTGAAGCAACGCACCTTGGGCATCGGCGTTGGCCGAGGCGCGCAGCAGCCATTTGTCGTACTTCAGTGTCCCCCGGAGGGCAAGCGCCTTCGCGCTCCCCGGGTCCTTTTCCAGTGCCCGGCCAGCATGGGCCAAGCCCGCATCGTACCACTTGAGGCGTTCGTCCGTTGGGGTTACAAGCCAGCCCCGGCGGTCCGCGATTTCCCCCCGGAGAACGATTGGATCAATCCACTTCTTGTCGCTGTCCTCAGCATCACTGAGCAGGCTGTCAGCTGCGTTGAGGAGCTTGGGAGCCTGAGTCGTATCCGCCTTGTACGCAGCTTCCAGTTGGCTTTGGGCTTGCTGTAAGAGCCGCCACGAAGACAGACTGTGAGTGCTCGATTGAGTCTCGTGGAGTTTCACTTCGGTCCCGAGCGCCTCCCGCAGATGGAAGGCAACTTCATTCGCCAGCGAGTCCTGTGCGGCCAAAACCTGATCCTGTCCGACCACGAAGTGGGAGCTACTGATCTTGGTTCCAGTTGCGTCAAGGAGGGTGGTGGTGACCCGCACCCCCTTGTCCTTGCCCTCCAAATCCACCTCACCCGCGACCAACGTGCCCACGTTGAGGACGTGAGCGATGCTGTCCACCGAGACGTCCGTTCCTTTGTATGGTGCAACGCCATTCTTGGAAATAATCGTGAGCCCCTTGACCTGGCGCAGGGCCCCGATGAGCGCTTCCGTGAGCCCGTCCGCCACCGGCCCGAGCTGGGCATCGCTGCTGGCATTCTTGAAGTAGAGCACCGCAACTTTGCTCGCCTGGGCCACGACCGCCGCGGAGGAGGCCGAGGTCCCCGATCCGGACTTCAACCGCCAGGCTCCCAACGCCACACCAACAACCAGGACTACTCCAATCGCCGCAAGGAACGCAGGCCGACGCCACCATGACACGCTCGGCGAATCCGGCCGGTACACCTGGTTGGCCATCGTCGGCACCCGCCGCGTCGCGGTGTGGCGGAGCGTAACCCGCCGCGTGGCCGTGCTGCCCATCGGCATGCCGAGAATTTCGGCGAACGCAGCCGTCGTTTGAGGACGATCGGCCGGCACCTTGCCTAAGGCCGCGAAAATGGCCTCTTCGACCTCCTCGGGGACGGACTGGCGGACGATCCGAATGCTTGGCACCGTCTCCATCGCGTGGCGGGCCATGATCGCCGCGGAATTCTTGCCCGTGAACGGCGGCTCCCCAGCCAGCATTTCGTACAGCACGCAGCCGAGGCTATAAATATCGGCGGTAGGCCCCACCACCTCTCCGACCGCCTGCTCCGGGGCCATGTACACCGGGGTTCCCATGGACATGCCCGTCTGGGTGAGCTTGGGGCCGCCTCCTTCCGTCATCGCGCGGGCAATACCAAAATCGGCAACTAAGGCGTGGCCGCCCGACAGAAGGATGTTCTCCGGTTTGATGTCCCGATGGACGATTCCCTGAAGGTGGGCATACCCCAGCGCATCGGCCGTCTCGATGGCGATCTGAATCGCGTCGTCGACCGCTAGCTGTCCCTCGCGGTCGATCCGATCTCGAAGCGACTCACCCTCGACGAACGGCATGACATAGTAGAGCAGCCCATCCGCCGCGCCAGAGTCGTACAGACCCAGGATATGGGGGTGCTGTAGCTTGGCCGCGAGCCGGATCTCTCGCTCGAACCGCTCGGCCCCGATGGTGGCCGACAGCTCGGGATGCAACACCTTGATCGCGACCTTGCGTCCGTGCTTGATATCGGCCGCCAGATACACCGTCGCCATACCGCCACGCCCAAGCTCCCGCTCGATTTGGTAGCGGTCTTGGAGATTGCCCTGTAGTCGCTCGAGAAGGTCGGCCACGGCTCCGCGGGTAGTTTGATCTGAATCGTTACAGCGGGGAGTACCAGAGCCAAATTATAGGGTTGCTGAGACCGAAAGGCCAGCGACCGGCCCTCGCCCAGAACGTTTGGGGCTCCCGCCTATATATTGGCCTCCATCCTGCCGGTCTCGACTATGCTATTTCCGGTACAGTGGCCAACGAATTCTTTGGCCGTTTGAGAGAGCTGAACATGACTCCTGAAGAATTCCGCACGATTGGCCACCGGGTGGTGGATTGGGTGGCGGATTACCGCACCAACATCGCCGAACGGCCGGTCATGGCTCCAAGCAGGCCAGGGGGCGTCCGGGCGACGCTCCCCGAATCGCCACCCGAAACCGCTGAGTCGTTCAACGACATTCTGGGCGACTTTGACCGCCTGATCGTCCCGGCCCTCACGCATTGGCAACACCCTAGCTTCTTCGGCTATTTCCCAGGAAACGGGTCGTTGGCAAGCGTCATCGGCGACTACCTCAGCACCGGACTTGGCGTCCTCGGCCTGTCGTGGCAATCAAGTCCCGCGCTGACGGAACTCGAGGATGTGACCTCAGATTGGGTCCGCCAGATGGTCGGCCTGTCCCCGGCCTGGAGCGGCGTCATTCAGGACACTGCTTCCACCAGCACCTTGATTGCGCTGATTTGCGCCCGGGAACGCGCCACCGGATACAGCCTAAGTCGCGGTGGCCTGCAAGAAAGCCAGCACCCGCTGATCGTGTATGCCTCGGCACACGCCCACAGCTCGGTCGACAAAGCCGCGCTACTCGCCGGCTTCGGTCGAGCCAACGTGCGGCACATACCCACCGACGGAAACTTCGCCATGAACGCCGATGCGTTGGCGGAGCAGATCGAGGCCGACCGTGCCGCGGGGCTGGTTCCCTGCGCGATAGTCGCGACCACCGGGACCACCACAACGACCGCCCTGGATCCCATCGCTACAATCGCCTCGCTCGCGCGGAAAAACGACATCTGGCTACACGTCGATGCGGCGATGGCCGGATCGGCCATGATCCTATCCGACTGCCGATGGATGTGGGACGGCATCGAGGAGGCCGACTCCGCGGTCCTCAACGTTCACAAGTGGCTCGGCGTGGCATTCGATTGTTCGCTGTACTATGTGCGAGACCATCAGCACCTCATCCGCGTGATGTCCACCAACCCGAGTTATCTCCAAACACCGGTCGATAGCCAGGTAAGAAATCTCCGCGACTGGGGCATCCCGCTCGGGCGGCGGTTTCGTGCCTTGAAGTTGTGGTGCCTGATCCGAGAGCAGGGAGTTGCGGGGCTCCGGGCCCGGTTGCGCCGGGACCTGGTAAACGCCGCGTGGCTGGCCGAACAAATCCGGGCGACCGTCGGTTGGAAGATATTGGCCCCAATCCCGCTGCAAACGCTCTGCGTGCGCCACGAACCAGGGGGCCTCACGGGAACGGCACTCGATGCTTATACGTTGCGGTGGTGTGAGGAAATCAACAAATCCGGCCGCGCCTATCTGACGCCGGCAACGTTGGAAGGTCGCTGGATGGTACGTGTTTCGGTGGGCGGCGAACGGACCGAACGAGGGGATGTGGAGCGCCTGTGGGCGGTGATGCAGGAAGCTGTGGCTCCATAAAGTTGAGCCGCAACCTGAGCGGTGGCCCTACGCGGATTTTCGGTGGCTCACTACGCGGCGACCTGAGTACCACAGCCGGCGCAATATCGGCCACCGGGTTCGACCGGCGCGCCACAACGCGAACAGGCGGCTGTCAGGCCGAGTGATACGCCACAGGAGCTACAAAAGGCCGCATCGGATTCTGGCCTGGGTCCGCAATTCGCACAGACCGGACCCGGTGCATCGGCGCCGGATGCTCTGATCTGCTGCACCCGCTTCGCGATCACCGCCTCGATATCCATAGGCGCCGCGGGCCGGGTAGCAGTTTCGGCCCGCATGGCGTGCAGTGCGATGGCGGTGTATTTGGTCTTGAGCGCCGAGTGGTCGACATCCGACAGTTTACCCGTTTCGCGATCGAACTCGATCTCTTTCAAGGCGAGGAGTGCGCGACCGCGCTGGGTATCCTCCAGCTCCGGCGGTTCGGCAGACGCCAACCGCCGGGGTGCGGGTTGAACCAGGGGTTGCAACACCATCCAGACGACCGCCAGACCAACCGCGGCCGCGAGAATCGCCTCCATCAGAATCAACGGTCGACCTCCGACAATGCCTGGGCCAGCGCTGCAAGTTCATCGGCACTCGCTGGTACCGGCGGTCCATCGAGAGAACCCGCGCCTACGACCGTGGCGGCGGGGTTCTTCCCCCGACGAAGCAACATGACCGCCAGCACTCCACCCACGCCAAGTATGCCGAGCCCCGGCACGAGATACCCCGCGAGATTGAACCCGGCCGGCTTGGGCGCCATGAGAATCCGCTCACCGTACTTCCCCACGAACGCTTGGATGATTTGGTCCGCGTTCTTGCCGGCTTTCCGCAACTCCAAGACTTCGCGGTGGAGGGCCGGCGAGTAGGTGCAATTGAAATCGGTGGTGCGGCAGGTGAAGACGTCCAGGTTGCATGGACAGGTGCACTTGAGGCGATGCTCCACCCCCATCGCAATCTCGTCGTTGTCGGCCAAGGTCACTCGCTCGCGACCGCGGCCGACGATGGTGGGGTCGGCCAGGTCTTCGGGCCGCGGAGACTTGTCTTGCGCCAAGGCGCGTGATGCAATCGTCGCGAACCCGAGTCCCGCAAGGGCGCGCCGAAGGAACCGCCGCCGCTCCATCGATTCGCTCACCCCTCGCCTCCGGTTGCCGTGCCGATTTCGGATTCGACCAGTGTCACCGCGAACCCGGCCTGCACCTGACGGCGTGCCACGGGAGCCGGGGCCCAACCGCCCGGCCACATTGTCACGAGACCACCGATCACCAGCAGCACACCGGCGAACCAGACCCACCACACGAGTGGGTTGATGCTCAGCGCAAAGCTCGCCTCCTCCGTGCCGCTCACCGAGCCGGCGTAGACGACATACACGTCTTCTCGCAAACCACTCCGGATCCCAACCTCCGTCGAAGGCTCGAAGAGCTTTTGGCCGAAGCTGTCGACGTGCTGGCGTTTTTCCGCCCGGATGACGTCAATTTTCTTCCCGTCGAGCGCCAATTCGAGAGAGGCGGCCGAAACATTCCGATTGAAGGCGGTGTATTGCGACACCCCAAGGTGGGTGAAAGTGTACGTGTGCCCGAAGGGGCTCTTGAGTGTCGTTGATTCGCCTGGCTTGAGAGTGGCCTCCTTCGTCACTTTGAAGGCGCTTCCCGCGAAAGCGACGAAGTAGATCACCATGGCGACATGGACGACGTACCCGCCGTACCGGCGGCGGTTCTTCGCGATCAACTCGACAAAAGCCATGGGCACTGACTCACCGTGCATCCGCATTCGCGCCCGAACCCCGCGATAAAACTCCTGGGCCACGGTACCGAGGACGAATCCGGCGATCGTGAGCGCCACCAGCACATACAAGTCATGGAGCCCCATTGCAAAGAGCACCCCTCCACCGAGCAGCCCGGTCGCAATCGGAAGCCGGAACTGGCGCTTGAGGTTCGCCGTAGAGGCCTTCCGCCATGCAATGAGCGGCCCAATCCCGGTGAGAGCCAAAAGCAGGATGCCCAACGGCACATTGACTCGATTGAAAAACGGGGGTCCGACGGTAATCTTGGTGCCCCGCACCCACTCCGAAAGAATGGGAAAAAGCGTCCCCCACAGTACCGAAAAGGCGATCCCGACGAACACGAGGTTGTTGAAGAGAAACGCCGCCTCCCGGCTTGCCATGGACTCAAGCGCTGCCTCGGGCTTCAGGAGCGGCCACCGGGTATAAAGCAACGTGAACGAGACCACCGCCGCCACGAAGAGGAAGCCCGCGAAGAAGAATCCTACATTGGATTGCGTGAAGCTATGGACGCTCGCGATCACACCCGACCGGGTGATGAAGGTGCCGAAGAGGCTGAGCAGGAAACTGGCCACGATCAAGCTGAGATTCCACCGTTTGAGCATCCCACGCTTCTCCTGGATCATGACAGAATGGAGAAACGCGCTCATGGTGAGCCATGGGAGAAGGCTCGCGTTTTCGACCGGGTCCCACGCCCAATAGCCGCCCCAGCCCAACTCGACATAGGCCCACCACATACCGAGCGTGATCCCCACGGAGAGGAAGAGCCACGACAACAGCGTCCATTTGCGAATGGCATGGATCCAGCCCGTATCCAGCCGCCGGGACAGAAGGGCGGCGATCGCGAACGCGAACGGGATCGTGATGCTGATGTATCCGAGATAGAGCATGGGAGGGTGAATCACCATGCCAGGGTTCTGCAACTGTGGATTGAGCCCCCGTCCATCCGGCGGCGTGAAGGGCAGTCGCTCGAACGGGTTCGCGCCGCCGAAGAGCATCACCGAAATGAAGAACACCACCACGAGGGAGGTAACGCCGGCCACGTACGGCAACAGATCCTCGTAGCGGCGGCTCGTCGTCAGCTGGGCCAGGGCACCGAATGTGGAGAGGACCACGGCCCAGAACAGCAGCGATCCCTTCTGCCCCGCCCAAAACGCGGAAAAGACATACGAAGTGGGCAGGTTGCGCGACGTGTACGCCGCGACGTACTCGATGTTGAAATCGTGGCTGAGGAGACCCTTCCAGAGACAGACGGCGGCCACCAGAAGGGCGACCCACACCCCGAACGCGGAACGAATGGCGCTCGCGGCGAACTCCGGCCGATCTTGCCAGGGCGAGACGAACGCCATGCCCGCGGCCCAGAGCCCAAGAAGCAAGGCCACCCACAACGAGAACTGCCCAAGGAGTGTCATGCGCGATCAGGCCCGCTTGCCCTTTTTGAACTCGGCCTCGTAACGGGACCCGCATTTCGCGAGTACTTCCGTCGCACGGAATACCCCGTCATGACCCAGCTTGCCTTCAACGATCACTTCAATGTCGTTGGCATCAGTGAAGGTATCGGGAACGATCCCGTGATAGGATACCGGGAACTCGTTCTTCCCGTCCGACACGCGGAAGTCGATCTGCTGCGCTTTCGGATTGCGCCGCACGGAGCCGGGCACCACTTTCGCCCCGACCTTGATGCCATAGTCGTAGAACGTGGCATCGGTCTTGGTCCGCTCCACCAGTTCGGTCGGCGTAAGGAAGTACACGCCGGTTTGTTTCACGCCCTGAACAATGAGCATGGTGACCCCAAGGGTGATGATCGAGGCCCCGATGAAGAACTTGGTTCCCGCTCGCATACCTTGCTCCTGGTCTTGAGCTACCGGTCCTAAAGATACCATGGCCCCGGGCGACTCATCGCCGTGGCTCAGCGAGCAAGTCGGCCAACCGCCCCTTCGCCTCGTGTACTCGGGGCTGGAGCTCAGGGTCGGCGTGCCCGGCCGTGAGAAGCGGCACAATGTGTGGGTGTTGGAGGCCGGCCGCGAGCCGGACCTCGCGCTGGAAGCGCTCGGCACTCAGCACCGCGGCGAATTCGGACCGGGGAACCTTGAGAACGACGCGGCGCGAGAGGCCGGTTTCTTCGGCGAGGAACACTCGGCTCATACCACCACCACCCAGTTCCCGCTCGATGCGGTACTGAGGAGCCAGCCTGGAACGCAAGTCGTCGAGCAGAGAGTTCAGCGGGTCCTCGGACCTGGGGTGGAGGGAAGGTACGTCGCTCACTCCGGCGAGACCACTCCTGAGGGGGGTGTGTCTCCCCGAGAGAGTCTCACGTCCTATTGCAGCAGCGCTCGCTACGACATACAGTTCGTCAACGACCTGGGCGCGGGTGTTCTTGACCTGGGTCGCCGGTTCCAATCTCGCGGGATTACCTCCACTCGGCATCAAATCGGCCGGGCGGTTTGGTGTCGCCCCGCGCGGTCGTACGCTTGTCAGCTTCGCCAATTCTGCTCGGATCACCCGCGTGACACCAGGAGACTCGAACCATGGCCATTTGGAAGGAACAACAGATCGCACCCAAGAAGGACGTGGTGCCCATGCCACTAGAGCCGATCCTCAAAAAAGAGCCAGACCTACCCCGCACCGACTTTTCGTTGAGCCACGACGCTCCCAGACGGCAACCGGATCGCGACGTCAAAGAGTCGTTGATCGCGGCGGAGTTGACGATCGAAGGTAAGATCGAAGGCACGGGGCACATCCGCATTGCCGGACGCTTCAAGGGAGACGTCCACGTGCAAGGCAATCTGACCATCGAGGCGGGTGCCAAGGTCACCGGAGGCGTGCGCGCGAACACCGTCGTCATCGGGGGCGAGCTCGAGGGGAATATCGACGGAGCGACCCGGGTAGAGCTGCTGGAGTCGGGCGTACTCAACGGCGACCTGAAAGCCGGCTCGCTCACGGTCGCGGCCGGATCTCGCATGCGAGGCCAAGTCGAATTCGGCTGGGAGAATCGGACGCCCCAAACGTCCGGCATCAGGTTGGAGAGCGGCTCGACGCTATGACCACCGCGCGCCAGGGAACGCCGGGGACGACGCGTATCTGTCCCCATTGCAGGGCTGCGATCCTCGAAAGCGCCAGCGTTTGTCCGGCCTGTAGGCACCATCTGCGATTCGATCCGACCAGTGCGACTCAGGTATCGCCGAGTTTCATTCCGTTTCGGGTCGAAGGAACGATTCGGCATCCGAACATCGGCGAACCCTGGGAGTATTCTGTAGTGCTCTCGATTCGCAATGGACGGGGCGAGGAGGTTTCGCGCCAGGTCGTCGGGGTCGGAGCGCTCCAGCCGACCGAGCAACGAACATTCACCCTGGCGGTTGAGGTGTTTGCACCGTCCGAAGCTCGGGGACCCGCCAAACCCTAAGACGGAGCGAGGTGCTACCCTGAGCCCGAGGCCGCAAGTCCAAGCGGTCACGCCATAGCATGAGAGTTGTCCTCTTCGGCGCGACCGGCATGGTTGGAGCAGGCGCATTGCTCGAGTGTCTCGATGACCCCCGGGTTACCACCGTGCTTGTCGTCGGGCGACGGAAGACGGCAGTCTGCCATCCAAAACTCACTGAAATCGTCCACACCGATTTCTTCGACTACCAAGGAATCAAGCACTATTTTGTGGCCTGCGATGCCTGTTTCTTTTGCCTCGGCGTTTCGGCCCTCGGCATGGGTGAGGCTACCTATCGTCATCTGACCTATGACCTGACCATCGCGGCCGCGCGTACCATGGTAGCCGCGAACCCTGGCATGACGTTTTGCTACCTGTCCGGAGAAGGAACCGATAGCACCGAACAGGGCCAAGTCATGTGGGCCCGGATCAAGGGCATGACGGAGAACACATTGCTCCGGCTGCCGTTTAAAGCCGCGTACATGCTCCGACCGGCATTCATCCAGCCGCGCCGGGGCATCCGATCGAGGACCCAACTCTACCGAGCCCTGTATGTCGTTTTTAGTCCCCTCTACCCCGTTTTGAGGAGGCTCCTTCCTCAATACACGACGACGACAGTGCAAGTTGGCCGCGCCCTCATCCGGCTGGCAATCGAGGGCGATGGCAACCCAATCGTCCGGACGAGGGACCTCAACCGCTTGGCCAGCTGATCCCCATGCCTTCCCCAGTCGCACGTTGTGAACTCGCTCCGGGCTTCGAAATTTCCCGCGTGCTCACGGGACTCTGGCAGATTGCCGACCTGGAGCGAAGCGGGCACCCGGTCGACTTGAACTCAACCGCGGCCGCTATTGCCTCATATGCAGAGGCCGGTTTCACGACCTTTGACATGGCCGACCACTACGGTTCCGCGGAGTTGGTGGCTGGCCGCTACCGGGTACTGTATGCTTCGTCCATCCCGGTGCAGCTGTGTACCAAATGGGTTCCCAACCCCGGCCCAATCACGCGCGGAGAGGTTCGCACGGCCGTCGATCGGGCACGCCATCGACTTGGCGCCGAGGTGATCGATCTCCTCCAATTCCACGCGTGGTCGTTCGCGGACCCCTCTTGGCTCGATCCTCTGCGGTATCTCAACGAGCTCAAATCCGAGGGGCTGATTCGCCACTTGGGTGTGACGAATTTCGATACCGCCCATCTCCGCATCGCGATCAAGAGCGGCATTCCGATCGTATCGAATCAGGTCTGCTTCTCCCTGCTCGATCGCCGACCCGCCCAGCAACTGGCGGGGCTGTGCCAGGAGAGCGGCATCGCGCTTCTGGCCTACGGAACCGTGGCCGGAGGGTTCCTGGCGGACCGGTGGTTGGGGGTGCCGGAGCCGAATTGGCGGGCCGAGGGCACGTGGTCCCAGATGAAGTATGGCCGGTTCATTGACGTGGCCGGAGGCTGGGACGTCCTGCAGCGCGTGCTCCGCGTGGCAGATGGGATCGCTCGCAAACATGCGGTCTCCATTGCAAACGTGGCCTGCCGCTACGTCTTGGAACAACCCGCCGTCGCCGGGATCATCATCGGTGCGCGCCTTGGAGTCACGACTCACATCGACGAGAATGTCCGACTGTGTCAATTCACCCTCGATTCAGATGACCATGCCGCGCTCCAAGCCATCTTATCTATCGTGAACCCTATCCCGGGTGATTCGGGCGATGAATACCGCAAGCCCCCCTTTCTGACCGCATCGGGTGACCTGAGCCATCACATTGAGGCGTTCCCAGCGCCGTTCGAGGTTCGACGGGACCCCGATGGAACTCGTCGCTGCTTCAGCCGCACCTCATGGGAATCGCTGGCCGGGTTCTGCCGAGCCGTCCGGCGTGGTGACCGGATCTGGGTCTCCGGTACCACCGCCACTCATGACATGCGCCTCGTTGGAGGGAGCGACCCGGCCGCCCAGACCCATTTTATCATCGACAAGATCGAGGGCGCCCTTCGATCGCTCGGCGGGCGTCTGGAGGACGTCGTCCAGACCCGGGTCTTCGTCAGCAGCATGAGAGACTGGGAGGCGGTGGCCCGGGCGCACGGCGAGCGATTCCATGCGATCCAGCCCGCGAACACTCTCGTCCAAGCCAATCTCGTCGGCCCGGAGTATCTAGTGGAAATGGAAGCAGTGGCGGAACTCCGCGAGGGACTATGATTGACCGCGATTCGGCAGAGCACTACACCTGGGGGTCGGGCTGTGACGCATGGCACCTCGTGCGCGTAGCGAGTCTGAGCGTCATAGAAGAGCGGATGCCCCCCGGGACCTCCGAAGCGCTCCATCTGCACCGGCATTCCCGCCAGTTCTTCCACGTCCTGGCAGGAACGCTGAGCATCGTATTGCCCGACCGGTCGGAACTATTGTCGGTCCGACAGGGGCTCGAGATTCCTCCCGGCACACCACACCGAGTTCACAACGCTAGCGGGGAGCCCGTTGAGTTCCTCGTCGTTTCGGAACCTCCCAGCCACGGCGACCGGCTCGAGGGGTGAGTCGATGAGCGATTCCGCATCAAGGCGGGCTGCCCCGATTCGCGCCGCAGAATACTCCCTTCCGGGTGGGTGGACCGTGTGCGCCGGACGGACGGACGCGGACAACGAACGACTGAGCCTCAAGGTCGCCGGACCGGACGACTACTGGTTTCACGTGCGGGGCATGTCAGGAAGTCACGTCATTCTGCACGGTGGGAACGGCGGTGACCCCGACCGCGACACGCTGGAACGCGCCGCCGCAATCGCGGCGTATCACAGCAAGGCGCGCGGCGGCGGGGTGGTCCGCGTCTCGTGTACCCGGGCGAGGTTTGTCACCAAATCCGCAGGATCGAAGGTGGGAACAGTCCAGATCCGAAAGGAAATCGTGTTGAAGGTGCGCCCTGCTCTTCCCGACCCCGGAACGGACACTTAGCGCTGCCGGCCCGCCGCTCTGACCTGAGTCGATCGGGATTGGCGCGGTGGCTTTGCTCCTGATATCATCCCCTCCTACCTCGAACCACGGATCGTACCATCATGACCAGTCACAAGGTTACTCGACGCACGTTCGTCGGCGACATGAGCAAAGTGGCGGCTAGTGCGATGATTCTTCCCCGTCGGGTCCTCGGCGGTGTAGGGTATCAAGCACCCAGCGACACCCTCAATGTGGCGATCGTGGGGCCCGGCGGCATGGGGATGAGCAACGCCGAGGCGCTGGTCACCCAGAACATCGTCGCTCTGTGTGATGTGGACTTCGGCTATGTGGAGCGCTCCCTGGCCGATCGGATGAAGGACCAAGATCCAAAGCGGCGACCGGACCGGCTCAAGCTCCAAGAACAGTTCAGCAAAGCAAAGCGCTATGCGGATTTCCGGGAGATGCTGGCCCAACAAAAGGATATCGAAGGTGTGGTCATCGCCACGCCGGATCACTTGCATGCGGTGATCGCCAAAGCCGCAATGGAAGCCGGCAAACATGTGTACGTCCAAAAGCCTCTGACGTACTCCGTCCACGAAGCGCGGGCGCTGCGTGACACGGCCCGGCGAACTCGGGTCGTGACGCAGATGGGCAACCAGGGTCATTCGAGTGAGGGCGCCCGCCGCATCAACGAATGGATTCAAGCCGGCATCATCGGGCCGGTGCATGAAGTCCACGTGTGGACCAACCGACCCATCTGGGCGCAAGGTGTGCCGCGGCCGACGCCGCTCGCCGCTCCGGTTCCACCCGGAGTACGGTGGGACCTCTACCTGGGGCCGGTCCCCGAAGACGTGCCCTACAATCCGGCCTACCATCCTTTCAGCTGGCGGGGCTGGACGGACTTCGGCGTCGGCGCGCTGGGCGACATGGGCGCTCACCTCATCGATCACCCGTATTGGGCGCTTGGGCTCACGCAACCCATCAGTATCGAGGCGACATCGACCCCCTGGGGCGGTTCGGAAGAGAAACCGGCGACGTACCCACTCGCGATGATGGTGCACTATGAGTTCGGGGCCCGGGGAGCCGCGCCCCCGGTCAAACTCAGCTGGTACGACGGAGGACTCATGCCGCCCCGGCCGGCTGTGCTCCCCGACAGTGTGGTATTCAACCGGGAAGGCGGAGTGATCTTTGTTGGCGAAAAGGGAATCCTGATGCACGAGACCTACGGCTCCAATCCGCGGATCTGGCCCGAGCCGCTCCGGCAAGCCGCCGAGACCGTCGCGAAGACCGTGCCCCGGATTGAAAAGAGCCACGAGCTCAACTGGGTCGCCGCATGCAAGGGGCAAGGGAAGGAAAGCTCCCCAATCGAGTACGCATCCCAGCTGACGGAAACGATGCTCTTAGGGATCGCGGCCCTGCGTTCCGGACAGGGCAAGAAACTCTTATACGACGCCGGCCGGATGTCGTTCTCCAACGCCCCGGAAGCCAACAAGTATTTGACGCGCGAGTATCGCGCCGGTTGGAGCGTGTGACCACGAGCGCCCCGGAACTCCGGCTCGAGCTGCTGCCGGACGAATACGCGATGAGCCGGCTGGATGCAGGGAGCGCCATCCCGGAGTGGGCGTTGAAGGGCCCCTTGTGGTCAGTGACCTCGACGGTCGAAGAACTTTCTATCGTGTGCCTCGCACGGCAGGTCCCGCCCAACACGCGGAGGTCGTCCGACTGGCGCGCCTTTCGCGTCGCTGGTCAATTGGATTTCAGCGTCACCGGGATCTTGCTTGCCATCGCAACTCCTCTCGCCCAGGCGAAGATCAGCATTTTTGCGGTCTCCACGTTCGACACCGACTATGTGCTGGTTCCCTTGGCCCAACTCGAGAACGCGGCGGCCGCACTCCGAGCCGCCGGGCATGAGGTGCAAGCTTGATTGTTTTTGGCCCCGCGAAGGATGCCGCATGCCACTGAAGAAGAAACCATCCCGTCGAATCGTCGTTGCCCTGAGCAATGTGCGAAAGGCCGCGCTAAGCCTGCCGGAGACCGAAGAGAGACCGTGCTACGGAACTCCTGGATTTCGGGTCCGCAAGAAACTCATGGCCCGCCTCCGGGAGGATGGAGAAACACTCGTCCTTACAATGGACTTCGACTCGCGGGCGATCTTGATGCGGGGCGAACCAGACGTCTTCTTCATCACGGATCATTATCGCGATTACCCATACGTTCTGATCAATCTCAATAAGGTCACCCAATCCACGCTCGCACGACTGTTGGAGGACGCGTGGGAGCAAGTCGCCCCCAAACAGTTGGTGGCCCTCCGCCGCAAATCCAGCTAATCAAGCGTTGTGAAGGGCTGAGGCCTGGCTTCGTTGCGGGTCATCACGATGGCCCCGCTACCTCGGGATGGTGGCCAATTCGATATAGGAGGCGCTCGCCCGATCATGGTGGATTCGGATCGTCGCGACCTGAGCCGATACTTCGTCGTAGTTCTTGCCTCCGGTCTGCATGTTGCGCTCGAAGTTCGGAAAATTGCTCCCCGCGACCTCGATCCGAATTCGGTGCCCGACCCCGAAGTAGTTCCCCGCCACCAGCCCAGTGATCTCCGCGCGGTACACCTCACCCGGTTTCATCGGCACGGCCCGATCGAAGCCATCCCGATACCGAAGGCGAAGTAACGTGTCGTACAGATTGAATGCCTGCCCATCCGGGTAGACGTCGATCAACTTGACCGCAATGTCCGCGTCCGGGGTCGACGCCGAAACGAAGAGAACGGCTCGCACCTCGCCGATCGCAGCCACCCCAGCCCTGAGCGGCTCGGATGAGAACACCAACACGTCTTTCCGGTCCTCCACCAGTCGTTGATCGCGCACCGCGTCCCGATCGCAGCACCCGCCGCCCCGCGATGGCACGGGCTTCATCGGGTCGGATACGAACGCATCCGGCAGCTCGCTGCCCGGAGCCTTGATTGAGAGGCTTCCGGTTCCCCTGCGAGTCTGCCCGTGCCCGTCACCATGCAGAAAGAACTTCATCGCGGTCGTGCCGGGCACCGGCCACGCCCCTGCTTTGGTCCACGTATTCGCCCCTTCCAGAAACACTTGAACCTTGGGGCGCGCGAGAATATCGGACGGTTTGTCCTTGAGCCATTGATCGAACCATTTCACGAAAAGGTCCTCGTAGGGCAGCTTGGCGTTCCCCACGAAACGTTCGCCCACCTTATGCTTTGCCGTGGCGGCCAGCATGGCGCAATGAGATGTCGGCGCCATGATGAGGAATTGGTTTGGCACGTCCTTGAGGTATTCGAACAGCTTGATCGTTTCGAACGCCCCAACGTCGTGCCACCCGTTCACGTGGAGTGCCGGGACCAGGGGACGATCTCCATCGTGGATGAAGTCGATAGTCCGCCAATGCGGATCCGCAGGGGAGAGCGTCACGAAGCGGTCGTAGTCGGTTTCGGGGACTCCGGCCGCTTTGAGGATGTCGCCGCTCGGCAGGTGCGCAAGGCCTCCCGTCGATCCGGTGCCGTGAAGGGCTCCGGCAACTGAAGTCACCCCAAATCGCTCGTTCTCGGCCTTCGGAAACGGGGAATAGAAGTCATACAATCGCCCCAACTCCTCTCGTGAGAGATCGGGTGGGAGCTTCGGGCGATTGGCGTGGCCGGCCTCCGCATACCAGCCGGTCCAGGGACCAATCTGCGGAACCCCGCCTTTGTAGAAAAGTCCCTGGGAGCTCACGCCCGGAATGTCGCCGATTCCCGCCCCGGCCGACATCGGAATGATCGCTTTGAGCGCGGGGTGGTTGGTGGATGCCACCGCGAGCTGATCCTCCGCGCTCGAGGAACAGCCGATCATGCCCACCTTCCCGTTGGACCACGGCTGAGCGGCAATCCAGCTCAGGGCATCGGACCCATCATCGCGTGCCCCAGCGAGGAACTGGTGCTTCCCCTCCGACCACTCAGTGCCGCGCTCGTTCTGGATGACAATCGCATACCCCTCGCGAATGAATCGCACGGCGAGACCGCCTCGCTCCAATTCGCCGTCCTTGAGGTACGGTGTTCGAATCAGGACCGTCGGGAGCGGGCCGGAGACGGTCTTGGGACGGATCACCGCGGTGGAGAGCCGGATCCCATCGCGCATCGGAACCATGATCATGCGTTCGAGGGTGGCGAGATCGGTGATACCGGCGTGACTGAGGAGGTCTGCACGCTGGGCCTCAAGTGGGCTCGCCCCCAGACACACGATCGCCCAGAACGCGAGCGGTCGATACGGTAGGGTCACTGCCACTCTCTCTTTCACGGGCGGTGGTGTCACAGCGTTACCCGTTTCCTCGTCTTCATGCTTTCGTAGACGGCGAGGACCGTCCGCAATGCCTCGCGACCAACCTGGGCAGGTACCGCAGGATCGGTGTCGTTCCGAACGCAATCGAACATGGCCACCATCTCTTTCCCAAAGTGGCCGGGGTTCGGCGGTCCATCGATGGGGATTTGCTCGATGCCCGACGCCGTGCGCAAGAACAGTTGATTGGGATAGTGGTAGATACGGAGGGCACCCTTGGCGCCAAAGACCCGCATGCTCGCCGGCTGTTCCTGCCACTTCCCTCCCCGAGCCGAGCCGGCGGTACCACTCATCAGGTCGCCCCAATCCGGAGCCATGCTGAAGAGGCCTTCCGCCGGAAGGTCCGTGCTCCACGAGGAATCGCAATAAGTGAGTTGTCCCATGGCGCCATTCTTGAAATCGAGGATGGCGAATTCCGCGGCCGGTGGGGCACCGGAAATCTGTCCCCGGCCATACACCCCATCAATTTGGCTTCCGATCAACCAACCGAACACGTCCACGATGTGGATCCCATGGTCCATCATCCCCCATCCCGAGCCACCGGGGCCGCCTTCGGGATAATGAGCAAACCCCATGGGACTGTACCCCTCAATTCCCTTCCCGCCCAACAGGCTTTCCGTCAGGAGCTGCACGTTGCCCAACTGCCCCGATTCGATGATCTCCTTGGCTTTGAGCACAGCCGGTAAGAATCGATAGGACGCTCCGTAAAACAGCTTGACGCCACGATCACGACATCGCGCGATCATCGCATCCGCATCTTCCAGACGTACCGCGAGCGGTTTTTCGCAAAGAACATGGACGCCGTGGTCGGCGCATGCTTCTACGATCTCTCGATGGGAGTTGACCGTGGTGAGGACCGAGACGATATCCGGCTTCTCGGTTCGCAACAGCTCGCGAAAATCGGTGTAGGGCGTGAAGCCGTAGCGGTTCGCCATGTCGGTCGCTCGCACCGGATTGACGTCCGCCCCGGCTACCACCTGAATGTCCGACAGGTGGCGATAACCTTCGAGATGAGCGAACGACACGCCGCCCAAGCCGATCACTCCAACCCGCATGACCCGGTTAGCCATTGGCGTACTCCAGTACGGTGCGAGAGAACCGTGCGTCAGACCTCGAGGATACGACCGATTCCTGCTTGGATGGCCTTCTCCGTCACGAGGTTGGCGACAGCGGCGTCGAGCACGCCGACGCCGGTTTGGTCCGCGATCGTGATTTCCCTGTCAGAGGTGCGGCCCGGCTTCTGCCCCGACGTGATCTCACCCAATTCGGCATATACCTGGTCCAAGTTCAACGTGCCAGCATCGAGCGCATGGTGGATCTCACCCTGGGTCGCACACTGGGACAGCCGGTCCGCGACGACTTTGGCGCGACCGAGTAAGGCCGGATCGAGTTCCCGCTTGTCGGGCATGTCCGAGCCCATGGCGGTGATATGCGTCCCGGGTCGCACCCACGCGTCCTCGACAATCGGTTGTCGCGCCGGCGTTGTGGTGATCAGCAGGTCGGCGCGTTCGACCACCTCGCGGGCCGTCTCCATCGCCCGGACCGGGAAAGCAAACTTGGCCTGCATTGCCACCGCGTACTGGTCGGCATGGGCCTTCGTGGGGCTCCACACGAGCACCTCTGTCGGACGACGAACGCCAAGCAACGCTTCGAGCTGATACCGCGCCTGGGCTCCGCTCCCAAGAATTCCGACAGTTCGAATCGTCGACCGGGCGAGCACGTCTGCCGCAATCGCCCCAGCCGCGCCGGTCCGGATTTCGGTGAGAAATCCGTTGTCGAACAGAATTGCCTTCAGGAACCCGTTCGTCGCATCAAACACCCACACGCATCCAGACGTAGCCGGGAGGCCGCGCTCCGGGTTCCGATAGAATCCGGTCGCTGCTTTGGCGGAAAAGAACGGCGCGCCGTGAAGGTACCCGCCTTTGATGTGTACTTCTCCGCGGGCCTCCGTGAGATCCATCCCGATGACGGCCGGTTGCTCCACTTCGCCCCGGGCCAGTTTAGTGAACGCTTCGCGGCATGCGCTCAGGGCCTGCGCTGGACCAATCAACCCGCGGACATCCGATTCATTGAGAAGGACGACTTGCATGATCGCAATATTGGCGGTTGGGACGGGGAACGGAAGCCGGGATGGCGGGAACACCGTAGGGGCACGGCATGCCGTGCCCCTACGTACGTCCAGCCGGGTTGCCGTCCTGTTCTTGCCGTTTTGTTCTTGCCGTCGTGTGTTGCCGCCCCCTTTCCCTTTTCCCCTTTCCCTGTTCCCTTTTCCCGGGTGCACCCTCTCGACCTCACGATCGTCGCCGTCTACCTTGCCGCGAGCCTGGGACTTGGTCTCTGGGTCGCTCGACATCAGTCCACCGCCGGCGACTATTTCCTAGGATCGCGCGATCTTCCCGCCCTGGCGATCCTGTTTTCCATCGTCGCCACGGAAACCTCCGCGCTCACGGTGATCTCGGTTCCCGGGATTGCCGCCCGGGGAAATTTCACCTTCCTGCAGTTGACGTTCGGGTACCTGATTGGGCGCATCGCCGTCTCCATTTGGCTCTTGCCGGGCTACTTTCGAGGCGAGCAGGAAACCGCCTACACCCGGCTCGAGCGACGCTTCGGTCTTGGCACCCGGCGCACCATGTCGACGATTTTTCTGGTGACGCGGTTCCTGGGTGATGCGGTCCGAGTGTTCGCCAGTGCCATTCCGCTCGCGTTGGTGACTGGGTGGAGCATTCCGACCTCCATCATCGCGATGGGCGTCATCACCATGCTGTACACCTGGCTGGGCGGGTTCAAGGCAGTCGTATGGACCGATGTGCTCCAGCTTGCCGTCTACCTGATCGGCGGAACGATCGCTCTGGGGATTGCGTGGCACTTGGGGGGCGGCCCCGCGCGTGCCCTGGCGCTCGCCCAAAGCGCGGGGAAGCTCCGGGTGCTCGACGGGGCGATCAACGTCACGCATACCTATACTCTGCTGGGTGGCATCATCGGAGGAGCCATGCTCTCGGCGGCCTCGCACGGCACGGATCATTTGATCGTCCAACGGCTCCTTGCGACCCGCTCACTCCGGGATGCCCGGATCGCCCTCGTGGGCTCGGGCATCATAGTCATCGCTCAATTCACGCTGTTTCTCCTGATTGGCTCCGCCATCTGGGCCGCGGGTCTGGCCCCAGCCACGACACCGGCCGATCAACTCTTCCCCCAATTCATTGTCCACCAACTCCCGGTGGGCCTCGCCGGCCTCCTGGTTGCCGGCATCCTGGCGGCGGCGATGGGCACCCACAGCTCGGCCATCAATTCCCTTGCCTCCGCGACGACTCACGACTTCTACGCCAGTCGTGGGGCCACCATCACTCCGGAGGCACTTCTCCGGGCGGGGAGGGCGTTTTCGTTGACCTGGGCTCTGCTGTTGATCCTCGGCGCCTTGGGATTTCATGCCTATTCGCAACGCGGAGACACCCCCGTGATCGAGTTGGCGCTCGCCATTGCCTCGGTCACCTACGGAGCGCTCTTAGGCACGTATATTTTGGCGGAGCGTGCCCCCAGCGCCCAGGGGCCGGACGTCGTGTGTGCGGCCGGTGTGACGATGCTCGTCATGGTATTCGTCATCTTCGCGAAGCGCCTCAGTACGCTGGGCGCTTTCGTCTGGTTGGCCCCGGTTGGGCAACTCGCTTGGCCCTGGTATGTACCCATTGGCACGGTGCTCACGATAGTGGTGTCGCTGGTACTCAGCCGTCTCCGGAAACCTCTGGCCCCGGCGTCCTCATGAGCATCGCAATCGGAGTCGATGTCGGCGGGACCAAGATCCGAGCCCTCTTGGCGCGGGACGGCGCCATAACGGACGAAGCGGTGGCGCCGGGTGGAGCGGTACGGGCCGGCCGCACCCTTGCTGCCGCCAGCCGCATCGCTGCGGTCATTCGCTCCGTCCTCTTGAAGGCGAACGCCCTTGAGGCCGATGCGGTAGTGGTCGGAGCCGCGGGGGTCGGGCGCGAGGGTGAGCGCAAGGAGTTGACCGACTACCTCCGGCGAGAACGCGTCACCAAACGGCTCCAGGTGACCACCGATGTCGAGATCGCTCTGGAGGACGCCTTTGGGAGCGCGCCGGGAATCATCGTGCTATCGGGTACCGGAAGCATCGCCATTGCCCGCCTGGCCGCCGGAGGGGAGGCGCTTCACCGAGTGGGCGGGCTGGGCTGGCAACTGGGCGACGAAGGCGGCGGCTACTGGATGGGGCGCGCGATCTTGCTGGCGGTAGGGAGGGCCCAGGAACAGCGGGGGCCGGCTACGCTGCTTACGGAGGATACCCTCGCCGCCACACGATCCGCCGCCTTCAATGACCTGGTGACGTGGGCCGGCAATGCTACCCCGTATGAAGTCGCGAACCTGACGCGCCTCCTCACATCCAGGTATGCCGAGGGTGACGGAGTTGCCAGGAGCATCATCGACCAGGCGGCGGATGAACTCTCCCTACTGGTGCAAACCCTGCTCCGTCGATTCCCGGAGAAGGGCAAGATCCCGGTCGCACTCAGCGGTGGTAACTTGGCGGCCGGCGGTCCGCTTCGCGCCCAGCTTGGACAGCGTTGGCGGGCGCTGCCCCGGATTGAAATTCTCGAGGTCGTACCCGACGGGGCCCGCGGCGCGGTTACCCAAGCGGTGCGACTCCTCTCGCCTTCAACCCAAACCTGAATTCGCTTTTCTTCCCGCAGTGCGACCACAAATTGCTTGGAGACACGGACCCATGCCTTTCTATAAATTTGAGCTGGAGCAATGGCAGTCTCTTTACGAGCACGACGTCGAATACAACCTCGCCGATAGCGGCGTTACCCCGGTCACCATTCGGGAACTCCTCAACTCGGACGACCTCGGTCGGATGCTGGACTTGAAGCTCCACTACCCCCGAGTGAACGGGACGAAACTGCTTCGCGAGCGCATCGCGGCGCTCTATCCGGCGGTCACCCCGTACCACGTGCTGACTACGGTCGGCGCCGCTGAGGCGAATCAAATCGTCTGTCAGACGCTTCTGGAAGCCGGCGACCGGGTGGTCGTGATGGAGCCGGGATACCGCCAAGTCTGGGGCATCGCGAAGGGAATCGGCTGTGACGTGCGACCCTTCCGTCTCGAAGCGGACCAGCAATGGCGTCCGAACCTCGACGAACTCGCGGCGGTTGCAACACCCGGCACGAAACTGATTGCCCTCGTAAACCCGAACAATCCGACCGGAAGCACTCTCTCGCCGGCGGAGATGGAACGGATCATCCAGATTGCGGCGCGGAGTGGAGCCTGGCTGCTCGCGGACGAAGTGTACCGAGGTTCAGAGCACCAGGGAGCAGAGACGCCGACGTTCTGGGGCAAATACGACCGGGTCATCGCGATCAATAGCCTTTCCAAGGCGTACGCGCTTAGTGGGCTTCGCCTCGGGTGGGTCGTAGCGCCGGAACCCATGATCGATGCGCTCTGGCGCCGGCACGAATATGCGACAATCGCGGCCACCGCCCCCTCCATGTTCATGGCGGAGGTGGCGCTCGAAACGAAGACGCGAGGCCGGCTGATCGAACGTCAGCGCGGACTCTCTCGGCAAGGATGGCAATTGATTCAGGAGTGGATTGGCCGGAATGAAGATCTGGTTTCCGTGCAGCCCTCGAGTGCAACCGCCCTGGCTTTCGTCCGGTACCACCTCGACCGCGCATCGGTGGCCGTGGCGGACCATCTACGGCAGACCCAATCGGTGCTGGTCGCTCCGGGTTCCACCCTAGGGGTGGAAGGGCATCTACGAATCACCCACGGGCTTGATCGACAATATGTGACCACCGCGCTCGACCGGATTTCGTCCGGCCTCCGGCAGCTGCAACAAGCACCTCGCGCGGCGGGGGTGGCGGTCGGTTAGGCAATGGTCGTAGCTTGGCAAGGGGGTTCTGAGCTCTAGATGTCATTCCGAGGGAGGAAAGCGACCGAGGAATCTCGATCGTGGGGGCTTAGGTCTCACCATGCGGAACTGGAGATCCCTCGCTGTCGCTCGGGATGACAAGCTATGTCATTCCGAGGGAGCACCTCGACCGAGGAATCTCAAGCCTGGGGCTTGACGTCGAGTTTACTTCTTGTCTAATACCGCGTCGCGGAGTGCGCGGAGTCGGCTGTGACGAATCCCGTAGAGGAAGTAGATGAACAGCCCCGCGACGAGCCAATACCCGAATCGTTTCCAGGTCACGGCCGGCAGCGCGTACATCAGGTAGACACACGAGACCACTGAGATCAGCGGAGTAAATGGCACCCCGGGCACCCGGAAAGGGCGTTCCCGGGTGGGATCGACGAACCGAAGAACGATCACACCAAGGGAAACGAGCACGAAGGCGAAGAGCGTCCCAATGTTGGTGAGGTCCACCACCTCGGCGATGTTGGCGAACGCGGCGAACGTCGCAACGAATGTGCCGGTGAGTATGGTCCCGACATAGGGGGTTTTGAATTTGGGATGGATCTTCGCCAAGAACGGCGGCAGGAGGCCGTCCCGCGCCATCGACATAAAGATTCTCGGTTGGCCCAACTGAAACACGAGCAAGACACTTCCCATGGCAACGACCGCCCCGATCGCGATGATGACCCGGGAAAAATGGAGCAACGCGGGCGGCCCGCTCGCATAGCTCAAGGCGGTGATCATGGGCTCAGCGGTGCCCAAATTCTTCCACGGCGCCATACCGGTCATCACCAGGGACAGCATGATATAAATCACGGTGCAGATCACCAAACTCATGATGATTCCGAATGGCATGTCGCGCTTCGGATCCTTGGCCTCTTCGGCCGCGGTGGACACCGCATCGAATCCGATGTAACTGAAGAAGATGATCGCCGCCCCGGCGCTGATGCCGGCCACACCGTTGGGCGCGAATCCACCGGTGGCCGGGTTGGTCCAGTTAATGGGTTTGATCAGAAAGACGCCCACGGCGCAGAAAAAGAGGATGATCCCGATCTTGAGGACCACCATGCCGTTGTTCGTGTTGGCCGACTCCTTGATCCCTTTCACCAGGATGACCGTGATCAGCGCCACGACCAAGAAGGCCGGCACGTTCGCAATGATCGGGAGCCCGAATACGTGGGGAGCGGAATGCAAGGCGGAAGCAAGAAACTGCTGTGTCGGATCGGTCGACCCGGCGGCGAGCGCGTCAGCCGCCATATGCGCCGACCGGACGTCGGTGGACATCCACGCCGGTAAATGAATCCCCGCCTGATTGATGAGTTCGTTGAAGTAGCCCGCCCATCCGATCGCGACACCGATATTCCCGACCGCATACTCGATGATCAAGTCCCACCCGATGATCCACGCCACAAATTCGCCCAGGGAGGCATACGCATAGGTGTAGGCCGATCCGGAAATCGGGACCATCGCGGCAAACTCGGCATAGCAAAGCGCGGCAAACCCACAGGCGACGGCCGTCAGCAGAAAGCTGAGGACGATGGCCGGACCGGCCCCGGGCCGCGCTGGGTCCCCAACGATCGCAGTACCGGTCGTGGCGAACACCCCGGCGCCGATGGTCGCGCCGACCCCAAGCGCCGTGAGATGCCACTTGGTCAGCGAGCGCTTGAGCCCGCCGCGCTCGGCGATGTCCTTTTCGCAATCTTGGACGGATTTTCGGGCCAGGAGTTGATTCATCATCGCGGACATCCGGCGAGTGCCATGCGAGTGCTCCGGAGCGGAATGGGGGCCCC
>JANYKV010000152.1 GCA_025358055.1 Gemmatimonadota bacterium | reverse complement strand
GCCGCCCGCAGTGTTTGGGGTCCCGTGAAGCATTCAGGGCCGGGGGGTCGGGTTACTCGCGTTGGCTTGGGCCCCGGTCCGATAGATCTGGGCCCGGTTGTCCACGATCTTGGCGGCACTCCGAAGCGCTGCGAAGTATTCACGGGCCCGGTTTTGACGAAGCACTTGGAGTTGTCGAGTGCGGAGTTGGTCCAAGTTTTTCGTGAACTCCGAGGAATCCGCCTTGGTATGTTGGAGGACCTGTATAAGGTAGATACCGTCCTCCGCGTCGATCGGTCCGCTCCGTTGCCCCACCTCGAGGCCAAAGGCGGCGCCGATCACGGCCGGCGTGCGCACCGGAGGATCGAGCCGGGTGAACGGTCCAGGCTCGCTGTAGTTTGTGCCCATGGAGCCGTGCGATTTCGTCGCGGCTTCGAGCGCCATGCCGCCCGCAACTTGCTTTAGGATGTCTTCCGCCAGCCGCTTGGCGAGCACTTTCTTCTTCGACGTGCGAACGATAGTTTCGACATCGGCCTGAATGGATTTGAATTCCGGTATTCCGGCGGTTTGAAGGCTGTCGAGGCGGAACAGGAAATAGGCGTTCGGCGTCTCAATCACCGGGCTATGCTCGCCGACTTTAGCCTGGAATGCCCAGACGCCCGCATCGGGGACCATTGCGCCGCCGGCCGCAACCCGCGTGCCTTCGATCACGGCGCCGGTGTGTTGAATCGGAATCCCAAGTGCGCGCGAGACCGTGTCGATGGCGGCCGGATCCAACTGCTCGGCACCGAGTTTCTCGAGCGTGTCGGCTTGGGCATCGAGTCGCTCCCGGTGAGCACCGGTCACCTCGATGGGGATCAGGATATGCCGGCCAGTGGTCTTGTCGCCTTTGCGGAGGGTGACCTCGATCAGGTGGTACCCAAAGCGGGTCAGCACGGGCGCAGACACCTGGTTGAGCGCCAGGGCGGCGGCTGCAGTTTCGAACTTCGGATCGAATTGCCCCTTGGCCCATTCGCCTAAGCTGCCCCCGCGGTTACCCGACACGGTGTCAGAGGACTCGCGCTTCGCGACCTCCTCGAATGCCGCGCCTTTGGCAATCTCCTCCCGCACTGCGACCGCTTTGGCCAGGGCCGCCGCGGAGTCGGACGCCCACGCCACCCGGGAGAGCGGGACATAGCTCAGAAACGCGCCGGCGGGCCGCTTGAAATCATCCCGGTGGGCCCGGTAGTAGACCTCCGCCTCTTCGTTGGTGACCTTCACTGCAGAATCCGGCACGGAAGTCGCTGGGTAGACCGTCGCCATGGCGAGCTTTACCGTCTCTTTTTCGTCCCGGTAGCGCTCCCAGAGCGCGGCGTCAGAGGGATAGACGTCGGCGATCACACCCCGGAGGAGTTTCCCGCGCATGATTTCGTCTTGATAGCGGGCTTCAAGTGCGGGGATAATAGACCGACCGGAGGCGGAGGCCAGGAACCGCTGGTACTTCGTGATGTCAAATTTGCCGTCAGTTTGGAATTGTGCGGCTAATTTTGGATCTTGCTCGAACTCGACCGGGGGCGAGTTTTGGATGGCCTGTGCAACCTCTTGCACTGAGGCCCGGATCCCGCGACGTTCGTACTCATCCTGGAGAATGGTACTCTGGATGAATTGATCCCAAACGCGGTCGCGTACCGCGGCGGATCCTTCGATGCCGACCGCGCCGGTGCGCTGCTCCTGCTGGACGGCGTCCTGAACCGCTTGCTGGAAGATACGGGCGTCGATGGTGTGACCGTTGATCTTACCAACGGAGGTCTTGGTCAGGATTCCGGTGCCTCCGCTGAGGCCGCTCAAATCGAGCACGAGCCAGCCAAAGAAGGCGATCGTCACAACGTAAATCAGTGGCTTGGCGCTGTTTCGGAAAACTTGCATCATGAGACGGACAGGCTCCGGAGCGGGAGACAAAGGAAGCGTGAAGTGTAAGTGGCCGCCGAGGGAAGCTCAAGGAGTCCTACCGGGCCTCAAGATTGACAGCCTTGTTCCGATGATCTACTGTTAGCCTAATTAGCACAACAACTTAGCCCATAGGTCCTGGGATGGCTCAGCCCAACGAAATCGAGAAGCTTGAGAAGCGCTCGAAGGAGAACCCCCTGGGGCTCACCTTCGCACCCTACGCGGAGGCGCTCCGGAAGGCCGGCCAACTGGCCGAAGCCCTCAAGGTCGTCAATGGCGGCATCGAGCTCCATCCCAACTACGTCGCCGCCCATATCGTTCAGGGGAGATGCAATCTCGACATCCAGGACGATGCCGCCGCCGAGGCGTCGTTTCAACAGGTTCTGGGTCTCGATCCGGAAAATGTGATCGCGCTCAAGAGTCACGCGGATATTTTCGAGCGGAGCGGTCGTCTTCAGGAAGCCATTCAGCGGCTCGAACTTCTGCTTGACGTCGATCGCAGTAACGACGAGGCAAAAGAACAGCTGGGCCGGATTCGAGGAACGTTGGCGGCCATGGCAGGCACCCGAACGGTCGAGCCCTCGGCGAGCCTGCTTACCCACGCGGAAACCGAAGCAGTCCATGCATCCACTTTCGCTCCGGACATCGAACTACTTGATGAGCCGGCTACGAGCGTCGTCTCCGGCTCAGAGGCCAATGCAGCGGTGGCCGCGGAGCCGACACCGAGCGAGACCGCCGAATCGAAATCCGGCGCCAGCGTCGAGGAAAACGACTCCGCGATGGGGCTTCAGGTGTTCGAGCCGATTGAGCTCACGCCCGCGGGACAGAACGAATACCAGCTCCCCGATGCATCGGATCAATTCCTTCTCAGCCCGAACGTTGGGCGAGGCCAGCTGGCGCCCTCCTCCGCGTCGGTCGATTCCGCCAACGATGGACAGGAGCCGTCGGCGATTCAGCTGAGCGAGGAGCCCGTGTCGGTGAGCACGCCTCCAATCGAAGGGTCGGTCACCTCCGTGATGGTTCCCGATGCGCCGAATACCAGCGCATCAGTGGAGCCCGTGGTGGGGCTCATCCCCGAGGTGAGTTACGACGAGGCGGATACCCTCGTCGCTCCGGTCGAGGTATCCGATACCCGCTTTGGGACGTACGGACCGCCCGAAGACGCTTCCGTGCTCCCGATCGATGTCTCCCACCGGTCCCATTGGATGGCCCCAGCGGTAGAGGGCTCGCCATCGGGAGAGCCCGGCGCTTCCGCGGAGGAGGTCGCAAACCCCGTTGAGGAGATTGCGTCGCTTCCCGATATTGTCCGGGTGGTCGAAGTGCCGATGCCCATAGCGGAGGCCCCATCGGAGCCGGCCCTCGACGCCCCGCCGGAACCGACCCAGTCGGGTGCCGAACGCGGGTTCCAGGAAACCTCAGGCGAGGTCGCCCATGAGGTGTCGCACTTCATTCAGGAACCTCCGCATGAGCCGGTCCATGAGACGCCACACAATGAGGTGGCGAGCCCTGAGACGTTACATGAGGTGACGCCCGTCGAGCCTGCTATCGCTCAGTCGTTTGCCGCGGCGGGGGCGACGGAGGAGTCAGCCGACGATGCGGTTCCCGAGCCGGCAACGTCTCGCGAAATCGAGGCGGAACCCGAACTCGTGGTCACCGAGACGATGGCGGAGCTCTTCTATCGGCAAGGACACAAGGAGCTTTCGCTCGCGGTGTATACCCAACTGGCGGAACGCGCGCCGCAGGATGAACGTCTTGCTGATGCGGTCGAGAAATTACGGACTGAACTCAAACCGACGACGGGACCGAGTCCGGTCAAAGGTCGTTTTGATGCCCAGGTCACTGGCGGCGAAGCCGTCGGTGCATTCTTCCGTGGGCTGGTCGCCGCGCACCGTCCGGCCCCGCCGGCTGCGGTGCTTCGTCCCGCGTTCGAAGCGCCCATCGCGGGCGCCCCAACGCGAGCAGCCGAAGGCGCCTTGAGCCTGAACTCGGTGTTTGGTGACGAGCCAGTCCCGATTGGGCCGGCCAGTACACCCGACCCGAGCCCCGTGGCCGCCGGTCTCGACCCGGAAGCCGCTCCCTCCTTCGACGAGTTCTTTGGCGGTGGCGCTGGGATGCCGGGCGAGCTTCCGTCCCCCGGCTCAGAAAGCATGCGGTCGTCGAGTCCGGAAACGTCCAACGGCGAAGGGGAAGACCTTTCGCAGTTCAACGATTGGCTCAAGGGGCTCAAACGCTGAATGCGCATCAGCGTGCTCAACGGCCCCAACCTCAATCTCCTCGGCCAACGCGAACCCGAATTGTATGGTAGCAAGACCCTAGCCGAGATCGAATCGTTGGTCCGTGAAGAAGCGAAGCGACTGGGCGCGAAGATCTCCTGGTTTCAAACCAATCATGAAGGCGAGCTGGTGGAGGCGATTCAGAATCTACCGCGCCGGGCGGATGGTGCGGTGCTGAACGGGGCCGCCTTTACGCACACTAGCCTCGCCATTCGTGATGCCCTCCTGGCCGTCAAAGTTCCCTTCGTTGAAGTGCATCTCTCCAATATCTTCGCACGGGAAGAACGCCGCCGACATTCGCTTTTTGCCGACCTGGCCGTCGGAGTCGTGACGGGGTTTGGGGCCCACGGCTACGTGATGGGGCTGCAGGCGCTGCATGCCGCGCTCCGTGGCGACTGATCGCCGTCCGACCCGGCTAGCAGAGTTCCGCCGACAGCTGCTCGAGGGAGGGCTCGATGGCTACCTCGTCGCGCATCTACCCAATATTCGCTATTTAACCGGATTCACGGGGTCGACCGCGCTCTTGTTGGTAGACGCCAGGCGCGCGATTCTGATCACCGATTTTCGGTACTCGGTTCAGGCAGCGGAAGAAAGTGGCGAAGTCTGCGAAATCGAGATCGATCAGGTGAGCCTGTGGGATCGGCTGAAGCGGGTGGCGCAGGGGCTCCAGGGGGCGGTGCTCGGATTCGAGCGGGATCACATGATCGTTCGAGATGCCGAGCGACTTTCACAGCTCGAGGTCGCTCGAGTGGTGCCGAGCCCGGATTTGGTGGCCGGCCGGCGGGTTAGCAAGGATGCCGAGGAAGTTGAGGCGATTCGATCCGCGGCCACACTGGCGCACGAGGCGTTGGATGAGGTGCTTCTCACGGTGCGGATTGGGGAAACGGAAGTGGCGATTGCCGCGCGCCTCGAAGCGGCTCTTCGGGTGCGCGGGAGTCAGTGGCATCCGTTCCAGACGATTGTCGCATCGGGGCCGCGAGCTGCGCTGCCCCATGCCCGAACCACCACGCGAGCTGTGGCCTCCGGGGACTGGCTCCTGCTTGACTTCGGGGCGTATGTGGACGGATACTGTTCCGACATCACGCGAACTGTGGTCGTCGGCCGACCCGCGGATACCCGGCAGCGCGAGATCTACACCTTGGTCCAGCGCGCTCAACGAGCCGCGCTGGACGGAATTCGCGCCGGAATGTCGGGCCGTGCAGCGGACGGACTTGCCCGTGAAGTGATTGTTTCGCAAGGATTTGGATCCGCGTTCGGGCACTCGCTCGGACATGGTATTGGGCTCGAGGTCCACGAAGGTCCGCGGCTGTCCCCGGTGGCGGACGGCACGTTGCCGACTCATGCGGTAGTCACCATCGAGCCGGGCATCTATCTTCCAGGGTGGGGAGGCGTCCGAATCGAGGACGATGTCTATCTCGGCCCGGCGGGCCCCGAGCTTCTTACCGACGGCAAGACGGAGTTACTCGAGCTTCATTAGACGATACACGCCGAGCTCTCTCGGCAGCGCTAGCCGTTCCCTGCGCGGCCTGGGCGGAACTCTCTCGAGGAGGGTGTGGTGAATTTCGTGCACTGCCACGACGATCAACAGCCGAGTCGCGCATGACCCCAGAGGACACCAAACGCCTCGCAGAATTATTGCCCAATATTCCCGGCATCAAGGGCATCGAGTTCAAGGACGTGCGCAAATTGGTCGATTTGCTCCGGGAGTCTCCCGAGATCGGTTCGATCGAGTTGAAGGGGTGGTTCGGGACCGGAGTGGTGATCACCCGGACGGCCCACTCCGGACCCGGTGTCGTGCCGGCCTCCATGCCAAGTGCCTACCCGGCTGTCCAGGTCGGGGTTGCGCCGCCCGCCGGGCCGGTTCCGCCGAGCGCCGAGGTGGCCCCCAAGTCGACCCTCAAGGAAATCCGATCGCCCATGGTGGGTACGTTTTACGCCGCGCCCGAGCCGGGGGCTGAGCCGTACATCAAAGTCGGCACCCGCGTCTCCAGCGGACAAACCGTGTGTATCATCGAGGCAATGAAGATCATGAACGAGATCGAGGCTGAGCTCAGCGGAACGATCCGGGAGGTGTGCATCGAAGATGCGCAGCCGGTTGAGTTTGGCCAGGTCCTCTACCGTGTGGATCCCCATGGCTGATCTCGAAAGTCCGGAAGCCGGAGCCGCGCTCGCGCCCTTCAGCTTCAAGCAGGCCATTTCGCAGATGGTGCAACGCAACGGCTCCGACCTTTTGTTGAAAGTGGGCCGCCCGCCCACGGTCCGCGTGAACGGCGATCTGACCTCCCTGTCCATGCAACCGGTCCGTCCGGAAGACCTGAAGCAGCTGGCGGAGCAGATCATGACGCCGAGGCAGGTCAAGGAGTTTGCCGAAAAGAAGGAAGCCGATTTTGCCATCGGCGTTCCCGGGGTTGGCCGGTTCCGGACCAACATCTACCAGCAGCGCGGCACGCTCGCGTTTGCGTTCCGCGCCATTCCCTATGAGGTGAAATCGATTCGAGAGCTGCATCTCCCCGAGGTGCTCGAGACGGTCGCCCTCAGGCCGCGCGGTCTGGTGCTGGTCACGGGGATCACCGGGTCGGGCAAGTCCACGGCGCTGGCCGCGATGATCAATCATGTCAATCGACATCGGCGGGTGAATATCATCACGATCGAAGACCCGATCGAATTCCTGCATCGTGACGCCATGGCGAACATCTCGCAACGCGAAGTGGGGAGCGACACCCTGACCTTCGCGAATGCACTACGACACGTGCTCCGTCAAGATCCGGATGTCATTCTGATCGGCGAGGTCCGAGACGCGGAGACCCTGGACACCGCGCTCAAAGCATCGGACACTGGCCACTTGGTGTTCTCGACCCTCCATACGACCGATGCCACGCAATCGATCAGCCGAATGCTCTCGTTTTATCCGCCGCACCAGCAGGCGGAGATCCGGTCGCTCCTCTCGACCGCCTTGGGCGCGGTGATCTGCCTGCGCCTGGTGCCTCGCGCCGATGGCCGGGGCCGAGTCCCCGCGGCCGAGGTGCTGATCAATACCGCCGCGGTCGCCGAGAATATTCGCAACCTCGAGAAATCATTGAACATTCCCGACCTCATTGCCGACGGCTCAGTGGCCTACCGGATGCAGTCGTTCGATCAATCCCTCATGCAATGGTACAAGAAGGGAACGATCACCTACGAGAGCGCCCTCTTTTTCTCGACCAACCCAAGTGAGTTCGCCCTGCGGGCCGCGGGGGTGAGTTCCGCCTCGGATCGGACCTTCGCGGAGCTTCCAGGTTCAATGGGGTCAGAACTGGGCATGGACTACCAGGCCTAATGTTCAACAAAGTGCTGGTGGCGAACCGCGGGGAAATCGCCCTGCGGGTCATTCGTGCCTGCCGGGAACTCGGCATTCACACCGTCGCGGTGTACAGCGAAGCCGACCGAGAATCGCTGCACGTCCGCTTTGCCGATGACGACGTGTGTATTGGGCCGGCCCCGAGCCGGCTGTCCTACCTGAAGATTCCCAATCTCATTGCGGCGGCGGAAATCACCGGGGCGGACGCGATTCATCCAGGATATGGGTTTCTGGCCGAAAACGCCGAATTCGCCGATATCTGCCGCGCCTCGAACATCACCTTCATCGGCCCCACCGGCGAACAAATCCGCCAAATGGGCGACAAGGCCTCGGCGCGGCGCCTGGCGAAAGAGGCCTCGGTGCCCACGGTCCCCGGATCCGAAGGGATCCTAGCCGATGCGGACGTGGCGCTCGCGGTCGCGATTGGCATCGGCTTTCCAGTGATTATCAAAGCGACGGCCGGTGGGGGCGGGAAGGGTATGCGGATCGCGCACGACCCCGACCAATTGGGGCAGCTGTTTGGCCTCGCACAGAACGAGGCGTTATCCGCGTTCGGCAACGGTGACGTGTACGTGGAGAAGTACCTCGAGCACCCACGTCACGTGGAAATTCAAGTGCTCGGCGATTCGCAGGGCCAGATCGCCCATCTCGGCGAGCGCGATTGCTCCGTCCAGCGGCGCCATCAGAAGTTGATCGAGGAGAGCCCGAGCCCGGCGATGACTCCGGCGCTCCGCGAAGAGATGGGGGCGGCCGCCGTGCATCTCGCGTCGGCCATCGGGTACGTCGGCGCGGGGACGCTCGAGTTCCTTCTCGACACCGACGGCCGGTTCTACTTCATGGAGATGAACACGCGGATCCAGGTGGAACATCCTGTGACGGAGATGGTCACGGGATTTGACATCGTGAAGGAGCAGATTCGGGTGGCCGCGGGCGAACCGCTGAGCATTCCGCTCAGTATGAATGGCCTCCGGGGCCACGCGATCGAATGCCGGGTAAACGCCGAAGACCCCGCCCGGAACTTTCAGCCCTGTCCCGGCCTCATCACAGCCTATCATCCTCCCGGTGGGCCGGGCGTTCGGGTCGATACCCACGTGTATGCCGGCTATCGCGTCCCACCGCATTATGATTCACTCCTGGCCAAGGTTATCGTGCACGGCCGGGACCGTGCGGAGGCACTCAGTCGCATGGGACAGGCGCTCGACAGCTTCATTTTGGAGGGAGTCACGACCACCATTCCTTTCCTCGCCCGGGTCATTCGCCATCCGGACTTCGTCGCGGGGAACATCGACACGCGATTCCTCGAGCGGGAAGCTCACCTCCTTCGCCCCGACGCATGAAACTCGACGTCATCTTTGATCCGGTAGGCCTCCCCACAAGCGAGGTTGCCGGCCGAGTGGTCTTTGTCGTCGATGTGCTCCGGGCGACGACGGTGATGTGCACGGCGCTGCATCAAGGGGCGCGTGGCATCGTGCCCGTGAGTTCGACCGAAGAGGCGATGCGGGTTGCCCAGGCGCTCGGGACCGAGGACGTCCTCCTTTCGGGTGAACGGAATGGGCTGCCGATTCCCGGATTTGCGTTGGGGAACAGTCCCTTGGAAATGACAGAGGGCGTGGTCAAGGGGAAGAGTCTGGTGATGACCACGACCAATGGAACGAAAGCGCTGCTCGCCACGCAAGGCGCAGCGGAGGTCTATATCGCCGCCGCGGTGAATGTGAGCGTAGCGGGTGTCCGCGCTCGCGAGCTCCTCGAGCTCAACGAGGACCTGGTGATCCTCTGCTCGGGCCGCGAGGGCAACTTCGGGCTTGACGACGCCTACACGGCAGGACGGCTGGCGGTGCTCGCGCTCGGCGGACGACGGATTCGGAAGGGTCTCAACGATGCGGCGCTAGTGGCCGTGGATCTCGTGCGTCGCTACGGCAATCGTTGGGAGCGGCCACTCTCGCTGTCCGCCGCGGGGCGTCATTTGCGGGCCATTGGATTCAGCAGTGACGTACTCTACGCCGCCCATGAAGATCAGCATCCGGTGTTGCCGGTCTATCGCGACCGCCGGATCACCCTCAGTCCCCTTCCATGACCCCTCAGGACCGCCGCCGGCTCACTGCGGTCACAGCCCTCGTCCTCGGCCTGTTCGTCGGGCTCACTCTCATCCCGCCGATTCCCACCGGGCCGTGGGGACACGGTCTAGGCACCCTCCTCTGGCGCGGACTGGGGTCCGGTGCGGTCGGCCTGCCCTTGCTAGGTGTCGGTCTTGCGCTCGCCGGCTTTGAGCGATTGCCCCGGCTCGACATGAAGCGGGTGGCGATTCTGGTGGCCGGATTGAGCCTGCTCGTTCCATTCACTCTCGGAGTGCTACTTAGGATTCTTCCCTCCGACCTCGATCCTCCGCTGTTCGAATGGTCGCTCCGGGCCTGGCTCACCGGTGTCGTCCCCGGATTCATGGCCCACCTGGCCTTGGATGCCATCGGCTATGCGGGCGGAATCCTGCTTGGCTTCCTCGCGCTTTCAGTGCTCACGATCCTCACCGTTGCCTGGCATCCGCTGCAGCGGTTGGAGAAAGGCGCCGGGCCTGGGGCCGAGGCTCCCGTCCCCTGGGAAGCGCCCAAGCGGGCGCGGAAAGCCGTGCCAATTGAGGAGAAGGCTGAGGAGGAGCCGCAACTGGTACCGGACGCAGCGGAAGGGAAGCGAGCGACGCCGTTGGGGCGTGCGAAAAAGGAGCCGAAGCGGAAGGAGACCCGGCCGACCGGTGCAGACCCGGGTGCGGGTGAGTCCGAGCTGCCTCCGCTCGATCTCTTGATGTCGCCGGTAGCCTACGACACGGTTGCGGATTCGGCCCAACTGGATCGCCTCGGCAATTCTCTGCTGGAGACCTTGCGGACCTTCAAGGTGGAGGGAAGCATCGCCGGGCGGACCAGCGGCCCGGTCGTCACCCAGTTCGAAATCGTTCCGGCGCCCGGGGTGAAGGCGGGCCGAATCGTAGCACTTTCGGATGACCTGGCGATCAAGATGCGTGCGCCCAGCATTCGCGTCTCCCCGATTCCTGGGAAGGGGGCAGTCGGCGTCGAGGTACCGAATCCCACGGCCCGGATGGTCACCCTGCGAGAGCTGCTCGAATCCGATGAATGGGAACGGGGACGGGCCACACTACCGGTGGCTCTGGGTCGCGATCTGGAAGGCAAAGCGGTGGTGACCGACCTGTCCAAGATGCCGCACCTCTTGATCGCGGGGGCAACCGGGTCTGGCAAATCCGTCACGATGAACACCATTATCACCGGCCTGATTTACCGCTATACGCCCAAGGATCTTCGGCTTTTGATGATCGACCCCAAGATGGTCGAACTCTCGATGTACAACGCCTTACCTCACTTGCGGCACAAGGTGGTGACCAACAACCATGATGCCGCCAGAGTGCTCAAATGGGCCGTGCACGAAATGAATCGGCGGTACGAGCTGCTGCATGCGAACAGCGCACGCAACATCGCGGATTTCAACCGCAAGGTCGGCGACGGAAAACCCCTGCGCAATCCGGTGCGGCCCAAGGAAACACTCTCCACGATCAGCGGGGAGCCGGAGACAACCGCGCCAGACGCGAAGGTCGAGGAGGAGTACAAAGAAGGGGTCTTGCCGTTCATCGTCATCATCGTGGATGAGTTGGCCGATCTCATGATGACCGTCCAGAGCGAAGTCGAGACTCCGTTGGCGATGTTGGCCCAGAAAGCGCGGGCGATTGGAATCCACCTGATTTTGGCGACCCAGCGTCCATCGGTGAACGTCATCACCGGTCTAATTAAAGCAAACTTCCCCAGCCGAATTGCGTTTCGGGTGGCCTCGAAGGTCGACAGCCGGACCATTCTGGATCAGAACGGTGCCGAGGCGCTGCTCGGCAACGGCGACATGCTTTTTCTGCCGCCGGCGAAAAGCGAGCCCATGCGCCTGCAAGGCGCCTACATCTCGACCGAAGAGACCGAACGGGTGATGCAGTGGTACACTGATCGGTTGACGGCCCGCGAGCTCAAGGAGGCGGAGCAGGACATTCTCGTGTTCATTCGGGCCCAGGAGGATGAGAGCGATGGGGGCCCACAAGATTCGGTCGACGAGGATCGGGACACCCTGTTCCGAGAGGCGGCGGAGGTCTGTATCCAGCAGCAAGGTGGGTCGACATCGCTCCTCCAACGAAAGATGCGGATTGGCTACGGGCGCGCGGCACGGATCATCGACCAGTTGCACTATGCCGGGATTCTCGGGCCGCCGGACGGCAGCAAGCCGCGCGAGGTCCTGGTCGGTTTCGAGCAGCTGGATGAGTACTGCCGGTAACGGCGGGGGGTTGCGGCGAATCCTCTTCCGGGTGTATTGGGGCAGGGCGGTTGGCCTAGAGGAGCCCAGGCTGGATGACGATCTTCCCGATCACCTTCCGCTCAAGCATCGCAGTGAGTGCCTCCGCCGCCCGGCTCAGGGGATAGGTGGCTGACACGCGGGGCCGCAACGTTCCCCGC
>JANYKV010000101.1 GCA_025358055.1 Gemmatimonadota bacterium | reverse complement strand
CTCGGCCAGTGCTGTACTTTCGGATTCGGTCGACGATATCGAGCCGGCGGACAAGAGGACGCCTCACGAGAGAACGTCGCCCTCTTCGTGAATCGCTTCTTGAAGCTGGTCCGGGTCGATTTCGGGCTGCTCGGGCATATTCGGGTGTCCAGTTGAGGTGGTGTATTATAGTGTCTGGGGACCACCTCGGGGGAAATCAATGGCGCTGGATTTGACGAGTGCGGCTCAGGTCGAATCGCTGCTGCGGATGACCGGCGGAGCGGTGGCGGGCGCCATCCTTGGCATCAATCGCGACCTCCACCACAAGCCCGCCGGGCTCCGCACCCACGCTCTCGTGGGACTCGGCGCCTCGGTGATTACCATCCTCAGCATCTCCCTGGCAGGCGAGGGGCACAGCGATTCCGTACTCCGCGTCGTGCAAGGCGTGATTACCGGTATTGGTTTCCTGGGGGCCGGCGTGATCCTCCACCCGGCCAATCAGAACACGGTCTTCGGACTGACGACCGCCGCATCCGTGTGGCTCTCCGCATGCCTCGGCATGGTGTGTGGGGCCGGCAACTGGGGTCTGGCAATCCTCGCGACCGGCTTGGCGCTGATCATTCTTGTCTTTGGCGGTCCGGTGGAGCGCATGTTCCACCGTGCGTTGGGAGGCAAGAAGGACGGTAAGAAAAATTCGTGATGATGGCTGCGGACTACCCCCCTACTCGACCCACTCCCAACCCCGCAGCGCGTAGTAGCGCCGGCGGGGTGTCGCCTTCAGTGGGTGAATGGCATTCCGGCGACACCAGGCGAAGTGAAAGATCAGGCCCACCAACCCCAACCCGATGGGGACGACAATCGACCAATGACCCAGCCATCGCGAAAGGACGAGAGTGAGGGCGATGATGATGGTCCACTTCAGCGCCCGGCGCCAGGCTGGGGTTTCGATCTCGAAGTGACCGAAAAAGGAGGTGCCGAGGACGCAGATTCCAAGCAGAGTGCCAAGTTCGAGTTCGATCCCCATGCTAGCCCCCATTACCACAGTCGCGGAAGAAGACTGCCCGTCCGAGCGATGTAGGCTTGGTAGGCTGGGCCGAACTGCCGCAGCATCAACGCCTCCTCGCGCCCAACCCGCGTCGTGACAACCAACACCAGCCCGCCGATGAGCGCTCCTCCAACCAGGGCGTTCCCAGTCAACCACAACTGACCGAACGCAAACAAGAGCAGCACGGTATACATCGGGTGCCGCACCCAGCGGTAAGGCCCGCTGGCAACCAAGGTATGCTGCTCCCTGAGGTGCAGGGTCGATGAGAAATTGCTGCCCAGGGAGGCATGGACCCACCACAACAACGGCAGGCTCCCGAATGCGAGGACCGCGCCGAGGACGCCGGTCCAGGGAGGGGCGCCCATGTCGGCCCAATTGAGAGTTTCCGGTCGGAAGAGGTAGAGGCCCAGCAGGGTGAAGAACAGTAGTGCTCCGACGATCCGCGCACCGAGATTGCCAGGGCCTTCCGCAAACGAGACCGGGCCTCGGGTCCTTCGGGCGTGCACCTGCCAGCGAACCCGCAACAGAATAAAGACCGCGAAGCTCAAGGCAACGAGGGAGTGCGTCGTCGGTTTCATCACCCCTGCTCCGTTCGTGCTGAAGGCTCTCGTTAGCGGACTGTGGACCGGGCGGCCGGCCAGAACCGGCCCGCGTTCCACACCAAACCAGCGTAGAGGGCCTTTGGTTGCGGGCCGCGAAGGGGTGCGATGATCCCGGCGTCCACTGTCAACCAAGGCTTGATCTGATAGGTAGGACCGAAGAGGAGAGCGACCGTGCCATCGGCCCCGGCCGGCCCGCTGGTAGCGGGAAAGCCAAAGCATTCGGCGGCCCAACCCAACGGGCCGCTGATCGGAAATCCAACCGAGGCGGTCCAGACCGTCGATGTGGTTGGAGCGTATTTTCCGCCCCCACTCCGAACCGTAATCCCGGCATTCAGGTCGATCGATACCGACCCAACGGTGCGACTGGAGATGAACAGGAGGGATGCGTCGGTCGTCGATGTTCCCCGGCCGGCGGAAAGACTGCCGCTGGGAAATTTGACGGAAGGAAGAATGGCAAACTCGCGGAGCACGGGTATTTCGTCACCGAGCCGCCATTTCAGGCCCACAGCGACGTCACCAAGTCCGGCCGCGGTGGACGCCGGACTCACAATGGGGAGAAACACACTCAACTGGAGGGTTCTTCCAACGCCAAATTTGAGCACCGTCGGTACTCCGAGGCTCACCTGGTCCGGAGCGATCCGGTCGCGCTCAACTCCGGTCTCGATCTCGAGCCAGCCCGTGGCGACGGTACCGGCGTGGGTCGCAACGGTGGGGCGTTCGGGCTGGACCGCATGGGGATCGGTCGCGGCCTGGGCCCGCGTGCGGCTGGCGAGCAGCACGAGGAGGCCCACCACGAGGCGTCCCCGCGCCGCCGGCCTGATCCGCATCAGGTGAACGATTGTCGGAAAGTGAGGACCAGCAACCACGCGTTGAAGCCAATGATGGCGATGGTAACGAGCACCGCGGTCGCCTGCATGAGCGGACCATTCACGAAGGGGCCCATCTTCGCCTTCTGGCTCGTGAAGATGACCAGGGGTACCACGGCAAAGGATAGCTGTAGGCTCAGAATGACCTGGCTCAGGATGATCAGCGACGCAACGCCTCGTTCGCCGTAGAGCGCCACGGCAATAATGGCCGGAATGATGGCGAGGAGTCGAGTGACTAAGCGGCGGAGCCAGGGGGGCAACCGAATATTGAGGAATCCCTCCATAACGATCTGCCCAGCCAAGGTGCCGGTGATCGTGGAGTTCTGGCCGGAGGCAAGCAAGGCGATCGCAAACAACGCGCTGGCGACCGCGCTCCCGAGCAGGGGGGAAAGCAGCGTGTACGCATCTTGAATTTCGGCCACGGAGCGGTGACCGGATGAATGGAAGGCGGCCGCGGAAAGCACCAGAATCGCTGCGTTGATGAAGAACGCGAAGGAAAGCGCCAGGGTGCTGTCGAACGTGGCGTAGCGAATTGCCTCCGCCTTGGACTTATCGTCCGGTAGGACAGCTCTGGTCTGCACGATTGAGGAGTGAAGGTACAGGTTGTGCGGCATGACCGTGGCGCCCAGAATCCCAATAGCGATGTAGAGGCGTGCGGGTTCGGTAACGATACTCATCGTGGGGATGAGCCCGTGCGCCATCGCAGCAAAATCGGGCCGCGCCAACGCGACTTCGATGGCGAAGCAAATTCCGATCGTGGCAACCAACGCGATGACGACCGCCTCGAGGTAGCGGACGCCTTTGTGCTGAAGGACGAGGATCAGCAGCACGTCGGCCGAGGTGATGATCACACCCCAGAGAAGCGGAATGTGGAACAGCAGATTGAGCGCGATGGCCGACCCGAGGACTTCCGCAAGATCGCAGGCCGCGATGGCGATTTCGCAAATCACCCACAATGCGAAATTCACCCGGCGCGAGTAGGCGTCCCGGCAGGCTTGTGCGAGATCGCGCCCGGTAGCGATGCCAAGCTTGAGCGCCAGCGCTTGGAGGACGATCGCCATCAGGTTGCTGAGCAAGATGACACTGAGGAGGTTGTACCCGAAGCGGGACCCTCCGGCGATGTCGGTCGCCCAATTGCCCGGATCCATGTAGCCCACCGCGACCATATACCCGGGACCAGCGAAGGCGAGCGCCTTCCGCAACACGCCGCTCGCGGGAACCCGCACGGATCCGTGCGATTCGGCGAGACTCGGTCGGTGAGGACTGGTGCGCCATCCGGTCTTGGTCTTTAGCTCCGCGGGAATGGAACTCACGCGGTCACCGGCCTGGCGCATAAGAGCAGTTGTGCCATTTCATCGCCAATGACTTGTTGCCGTACCCCGATCCGGAGCGTTATGGGGCCGCGGAATGGTTGCCGGTCGGCCACGGTAACCACGGCACCCGGCTTGAGGCCTGAACTTTCGATGTAGCGCAATCGGTCGCTTTGACTGGTGTCGACGCGGCGGATCTCAGCGGTCTCCCCCACGGACAGATCGGCGAGCCGGATGTACGCCGGCTCGGCAATTCCTCCCTCGGAATCCGGAATCGGATCGCCGTGCGGGTCGAATTGAGGGTTTCCGAGCGCGGTGGCCATTCGCTCTACCAGGCCATCAGAGACAGCGTGCTCCAATCGTTCCGCTTCGGCGTGTACGGTATCCCACGTGTATCCCAAGAACTCAACGAGGTACGCCTCGATGAGGCGGTGTCGTCGGAGCATCCGGAGGGCCGCCCGCCTCCCCTCGGGTGTGAGTTGGACCCCATGGTATGGAACCCGTTCCAAAAGGCCCTGTTCGGAGAGCCGCTTGACCATGCCACTCACGGAAGGTGGCGTCAGGTCCAGTACTTGAGCGATTTGACTAGTGGAGGCGGTGTGACCGGAGTCCGAAATGCGGTAAATCGCTTTGAGATAGTCCTCGACGGACCGGGTGAGGGCATCGAGATAGATGGTCGAGGACACAAGATCTCCAAAATTTAGGCTTGCCTAAATATTGGATATTGATCCTAGAAAGTCAACATTCTTGCTGCCAAATTTCGTGAATTGTTTCGAACAGTGGAGTAAGAATCCGCTCGGTGAGCCCCCACACAACCCCGCGGTCTAAGTGATATCCTGGCATTGAGATAGGGATGCCACTATGGACCAGATCATAGCTCCGGAAAACCCGCGGCTGGAAGAACGCGGCGAAAGGCGACCAAAAGACCTCGGCCACCTCGGTGCCCTGAGGCCGAAGCTCGCTCCGGTGATTGAGCGCGAACACGTGCGGTCGGACGATCACCGGTGGGAGGGACGAAGTTCTGGGCGTGAGGTCGTCCAGCGCACCGAGAAAATGGCCGTTGCGCAGGTCGAGCCCGACTTCTTCTTCGGTTTCCCGAATGGCGGTCTCGAATAGAGTCGGATCTTCGGGGGCCCTCTTCCCACCCGGGAGCGCCATCTGGCCGGACCAGGGATCGCCGACCCGTTCCGCCCGCCGGATGAGGAGAAGGGAGAGCGGTTCGTTCGTGAAGATGACCGCAACACTCGCGTGGAAATGATTTGAGTCGGAGCTTTGGATAGGTGGACGCTGGTGGAGACGAGCTTCCAGCCGGTCGAACGGAAAGGATGGGGAGGTCAGTGGCAGCTACACCCGTCACCACAGCCACCACCCCCAGTCGGGTCAGTACTCTGACTCGAGGCCGACGCCTTACCAACCATGGCTGGCCGAGCGGGCAGCGACATCATGCGCTCCACTTCAAGCTTCCCGCAGCGGGGACACGCGATTTTGGTCTCGGACCGGACCAGTTGTTCGAATTGATTGCCGCACGGGCAGCGATAGTCGTAGATGGGCATGGTGGAGATTAGGTCCAAAGTGTGGTGAGGGTCAAGGCAGGTACAGGCTGAACCAATCGACGGTTTCTTGGAATACCCGGTCCAAAGCGGTGGTCATGCCGGCAAATGGGTGAACCGCGCCAAACGTGTGGCCCGCCCCGTCCACCGGCACATAAGCGAAGGTGGGAATCGTCGCGAGGCCGGAGAGGAGTTCGGCCTCGCGGATTGGCACGGCCTCATCGTTGGTTCCGTGAATCAGGAGCCACGGCGTCGAAACCTTCGCCGCGGCAGCACGGATGTCTAGGCTGCCGGCCGCATGCCGTTCAAGGTCGGTGAGCACGTCGGTATAGAGCGGAAAAATTTCGCCGGTGCGGGCATTTCGGATCTCGGTCTTGCCGGTACGCCGCCACTCCGCACGGGATTCGGGTGACCAGCGCTCTACCGTTGAAATGGCACTCCAAGTAACGAGAGCGGCGATTCGCGGGTCAATCGCCGCGGAGAGAATAGCGGTGCCACCCCCGCGGGAATGACCAATCACACCAATGGCCGGAGGCTCGGGTACGCCGAGTTGGCCGCGGGCGAGCGCGTTGATGACCCGACTCAGGTCGGTTACCTCGGCGGAAAACGTGTTGTGGCCAAATTTTTCCGGGAACGAAAAGTCTCCCTGATCATCCACGCCGCTGCCGCTCAGATTGAACGAAATCACGGCAAAGCCGGCCCGCGCCAACCGATCTGCGAGTGGGGGGAACATTCCCCAATCTTTGAACCCCTTGAAGCCATGCAGCACGATCACCGCCGACCGTGGCTCGGCGCGGCCACCGGAGCGGACGTCAATTAGGAGGTCTCCAAAGACGCCGGGAATCCGGTGCTTGGTCAGAGAAGGCGTCGCCATCTTGAACTCCTGGGCTGGAGCTGGGTTCAGAATGGTGGCACAGGGGGGGCTGCGTCGCCAGTCGGCAGGGTGATTGACCTCACCACCCAGGGGGTTAGACTTGTGAGCCACATCACACTTGGAGATCGAGCCTGCGCGCTTCCCACCCAACTTTGGTAGCCGCGAGCCGCGCGATCGCCGCCCAGCGCAATACGATCGTCGCTCGATGGACGGCTTGGCTCGGCGACCGACTCACGACATCGAATACCCTGTCGCCCAAAATCGTAGAGCGCCAGCTCGAAGTTATTGTGGACGCACTGACCGCGATGGTCGGCCCGTTCCGCCGGGAGACGAAAGTTGTTTGGTCCCGATTGGCGGAGCACTATGGGCGGGCGGCCGCGGCACGGGGCCTGGCGGCGGGCGAGGTGGTGGAGGAGATGCAGTATCTCCGTGAACTGTTGATCCGGTACCTCGCGCCGGTGATCGCGGCGATGCGTCCGCGGCAAGGCATGGCGCTCTTTCTCCGGCTCAATCGGCTGGTCGACAAAGGGGTGACGCTGGCGGTCGCGGGTTACACCGACGCGTTGGTGGCAACGTTGTTCATGCACGATGGGGTTCCGCCCCAAACTCCGGAATACGATTCAGTGGAGGTGGAGCGTCAACTCGAATCCATCGCACTCGAGCTGGACACGATCATCAATCAAGTCGCCCGCAAGAATGGCAGCAAAGAAGCACTTCACCCTACGCAGCCCCCCCCCCCGCACACCCATCCGCGCGCGGACCAACGCCGCGCATAGCCATCGCCTCCTCCGGGGGCTGAAGTAAGACGGCAAGAGAAAGACGGCATACGTTGGGTATTTGAGATCTCGTACCTGCCAGCCTAACCCAGTCGCGCTCTTTCATCGAGGTCGAGCAATCCCGAACTTCTTCATCCGGGCCTCGAGAGTGGTGGGCTTCAGATTGAGAACTTCCGCCGCACCGCCCGGCCCACTCACCTTCCACCCCACTCGATCCAGCGTTCGGATGATGTACTCGCGCTCCATGTCGACCATCGTCCGATTGGCCGGCACGGGAACGGGTCCGACCCCAATGGGCGTGAATTGTCCGGTCATCCAGTCGCCTAGTTGGAGGGTCTCGCCATCCGTCACAATCACCGACCGTTCGATGATATTTGCCAACTCGCGGATATTGCCGGGCCATGGATATGCGCTGAACGCATTCAGGATGGTGGTGGGAATCGTGTCGATGCGTTTGCCCAGCCGGGCGGCATAGAGCTGCACGAAATGGCTGACGAGGAGACCGATATCCTCTTGGCGCTCGCGGAGGGCCGGGCTTCGAATCGGGAACACGTTCAGTCGATAGTACAAATCCTGGCGGAAGCCGCCCGATTTGGCCAAGGCGCTTAGATCTTGGTGGGTGGCCGCAATGACCCGTACATCCACCTGAATCGCCTGCGTACCCCCGACTCGGTTGAGTTCACCCTCCTGGAGCACCCGGAGCAGTTTGACTTGGAGATCGAGCGGCAGGTCTCCAATTTCATCGAGGAAAAGGGTCCCACCGTCGGCCAGCTCGAACCGTCCGATTTTTCGACTCAAGGCCCCCGTGAATGCTCCCCGTTCATGGCCGAAGAGCTCGCTTTCCACAAGCCCACTCGCGATCGCCCCGCAATTGATCGAGATGAGTGGCCGGGTGGCCCGGCTGCTGCGTTGATGGATCGCCCGAGCGACGAGTTCCTTTCCCGTCCCGGTCTCGCCCATGATCAACACGGTCGAATCGGTGGCGGCCACTTGATCGATTCTTTGGCGAACCCGCTCGATGGCCGGACTCACACCCAAGATTTCGTTGTACGCCGCATCGTTGGCGGCGGCATGCTGGGCGAGGGTTCGTTCCGCGGTGATGTTTTCGAGGGTCCCAACCATTCCCCGCGCCACGCCATCCAGCGTTTCGAGCCACGCACTGACCCGGAAGAACCGCAGGCGGCCAAGCGGCTCGGCGAGCCGGGTCTCGAGTTGAACGAGCTGGCCTGGCGTGGCGGTCCAGCGCTGAATCGCTTCCGGTCGCGACAGCATGGAGCCGAGCAAGGTCTCCCGAAGCGGCCGACCAAGGAGGGTCGCTGGATCGCCGAGCCCGTGCAGGCCGGCAAATGCAGCGTTGGCGTATCCGAGACGGGCACTGTCGAGGAGCCGCGCGAGGTTGGTGACTTCGACCGGTGCCGGTCCCGGGAAATCGGCCGCCCAAGACGCCACGCCAATCCGTCCGAGGAGCCGCTCGAGCTGATTTAAGCGCCAGGCAGGATCATTCCCCCGCTCGTCCGAGGGGCTCTGTGGTGATATCATCCAACGATGTCCCGACCTGAGGTGGATTCCCGAATTGGCCTCGAGAGCGCGCTTGCGGACCGCTACCGACTCGGACCGGAGCTGGGCCGGGGCGCCTCCGCGGTCGTGTACGCTGGGGAGGACTTGCGACACGGGCGGAACGTCGCGATCAAGGTCCTCCCGACGGACCTTACCTCAAGCATAACCGGCGAGCGGTTCCAGCGCGAAATCGCCATCGTGGCCCGACTCCAACATCCGCACATCCTACCGTTTTTGGATTCCGGCGAGGCCAATGGCTCGCTCTACTTCGTCATGCCCTTGATCGAAGGGGAGACTCTTCGAGCCCGGCTTCGGCGCGAGGGCCGACTTTCACTGTCGGAGACCGTTCGCATACTGAGCGACGTCGCCGACGCGCTCGCGTATGCGCATGGTCACGGCGTGGTCCACCGTGACATCAAGCCGGACAATGTCTTCCTCACCGGTCGGAACGCAATCGTGGCGGATTTCGGGGTGGCCAAGGCATTGGGAGCCGCGGCCACCGACTCGGCCACGCTAACCCGCGGCGTGGCACTGGGGACTCCGGCCTATATGGCGCCGGAACAGGCCATGGCCGACCCCAACGTCGATCACCGGGCCGACCTCTACGCCGTCGGCGTCATGGGGTACGAAATGCTGGCCGGGAAACCGCCGTTTGCCGCCACCAATCCCCAAGACACGTTGACAGCGCAGGTGATGCTCACGCCCGAGCCGATCGCGACCCATCGACCCGAAATCCCCGCTGACTTGGTTCGCATCATCAACACGTGCCTGGAAAAGCAGCCGTCCGCCCGATTTCAGAGCGCGGCCGCACTGCTCGCCGCACTCGATCCTCTCGCAACGCCGAGTGGAGGGATGACACCACACCCCATGACAGCGGTCCGCCGATCCTGGCGCGGCGCTCGCCTGGGGGTCCTCGCGGTCGGGGTGGTCGCCATCGCGCTGGCGGCGTGGAATCTGGCCTCACGATTCGCTCGACCAGAACCATTGCGGTCACCAACGCAGCAGCAGCTCACGTTCGTCGGTACCCTCAATGAGGCGGCGATCTCCCCGGACGGACAATTCCTGGCGTACACCGCCACCGTTGAATCCTTCCAAGGGCTCTTCGTCCAGGACCTCCGGGGCGGAACGGCGCGAGAACTCACCCGAGCCGTCACGCTGCAACACCTGGACTGGAGTCCGGACGGCGGTGAGGTTCGCTTTGTGGCCTCCGACAGCACGGGTGAGGCAATCAAATCCATCCCACGATTCGGGGGATCGGAACGTCGGTGGCTCGGTGCGAGCGGAATTCTCTCCCCCGATGGACGCGAGACTCTCGGGTTCACTGCGGCAGCATTTCAGGTAATCCGGATGACCATTGGCGGGGCCGATTCCACGGTGATTCCTCGGCCTCCGCGATTTGCTTGGGTCTCCGGCGCGGCATGGGCCCCGTCGGGTGACCGGTTCGCGACCACCTTTGCCCGGGGCGATGGCGCCGCCGGTGTCCTGGTCTTGGCCTCCAGGAGCGGACCCGAGGGCAAAATCGTTGTCGACTCGGCGGCACCGTCGGATCCTCGCTGGACCGCCGACGGCAAGACGCTTTACTGGACCGGTTGGCACGGCTCCACGGCGGACATCTACGCGACCGAAGTAGCGCCGATTCGCGACAACCAGAATCGGTCACGGATCGTCGCGGCCAATCTCGAGGTCGACGAGACCAGCTATACCGGCCGGCTTTCGATCACCGCCGATGGGCGCCGGATCGCTTACCTCCGGGGGGCACGGAGCGACAACATCGGGCTCTGGGAACTCGGCCACAACGCAATGCCGACGATGCCAACATTGGCCACGATGGGCACCGCGAGCAACAACCGGCCTTCGCTATCTCCGGATGGAAAGTGGGTTGCGTTTTCTCGCCGGCGGGGGCAAACCCAAACCATCGCTCTGATGCCTCGCGATCAGAGCCAGTTCGAGGAGGTGGCGGAAGGGTCGTCGTTGAACCTCGGCACATCGTTTTCGCTCGACAGCAAGCGGATGGCCTTCGCCCATCACACGAACGGACAGGAAGACGTGATTCAAGTCTTCTCGCTCGACGACCATGGGTCCAAGGAGTATGTGGTTGGGGGGCTCGGCGGCAGCGGCGTGGCTTGGGTGTCCCGAAACCGCCTGCTCTACCGCCGCTCCAGCGGCCAACACCTCGGCCTCCTGGACCTCACGACCGGAGTTGCGCGCCCGATCGCGGAGATCGATTCGGCCTCCGGGAGCATCCTCTCGCTCCGGGCCTCCGCCGACGGTCGCCAATTCGCGTTCTCATGGCACCGGCCAGCGAACCGAGGGGGAGACGGGATCTGGATCTCCGCGGTGGATGCGCCGGCACCTCGACGCCTGATCGAGGGGCGATACCTGATTCTCGGATGGGCCCAGGACGGGAAGATGGTGTTCATCACCGGCCCATCAGCGACGGGGCAAACGATTTATCAGCTCGCGGTTGACGGAGGCCCGCCGAAAGCCGTCGCCGCGCTGCCCGCGGGGTATACCGCAGGTGACATCAGCGCGGATGGCCTCACCGTCGTGGTGGTGAAGGAGGAGCGTCACGCGGATGTGTGGGCCTTCGACGATCCAAGCCCACCAAGGCCGTAGGGCGGGGCGGTCAGTCCTGGACTTCGCAGACAATACCCCGCTCGACCGCCATGTCCCATAATTTGCGCTGCAGCAACCGCCGCGCACGGTGGAGTCGGGACCGCACTGTTCCGACCGGTATGTCCAGGATGGTGGCGATTTCGGCATAGCCGAGGTCTTGGACAAAGTAGTAGGCCGCCACCGCGCGAAACTCGAGCGGCAATGAAGCAAGCGCATCAGCAATCTCTTCACCCTCCACCCGGCGGAGGAATGAGGCGGAAGGATCCAACTCGGCGGCCTGGAAATCGGCCGCAGCGAGATGCCCATGGAGACCGGCATCCGCCGCGCTGTCGAGGGAGACGTCATTGCGGGACGGTTTGGCTTTCCGGATCCGGCTATAGAAAACATTGGTCACGATGCGGAGAAACCACCCGCGGAAGTTGGTGCCCAACTGGAACCGGGCAAAATTCCTCCAGGCCAACAACGAGGCCTCTTGAACGATGTCTTCGGCGTCGGTCGAATCTTTCGCGAGGAACCGAGCTGACCGATAGGCCGTGTCCAATACCGAGGTGAGCAAGGCCTCGAAGGTCGTGGTTGCGTTATCCACCCCGAGCGAGGGGCATCCCAGATCAAAAGCCTGAGCGTGCCTCTCCGCGATCAATTGAAGTCCTGACATGGCGTGTTACCTAGTTTTGAGGATTTGAGCGACCTCTGGAGTGAGGTAAAGCACCTGCCATGCCGATAGAGAATGGCGAAGGCCAGACCGCTATAATCCTTTGTTAATCAATATCTTACATTGTTTGTTGTCACCAGAATGGCGCGCTGGGCTCAGCTAAATTTCACGAAATATCGTGAGCATCCCAAAATGTTGGGACTCGCCATTGGGATCATTGGGACGTGGACCGAGACCCAGCCATGGTCTAGGTTGAGAGGTCGTTGAGGCGGCGGACCGAACCTTGGAGAGTTGAGGATGGAATGATTTGGAAGCTGGAGGTTTTCGCCGGACTCCTCGCTCTGGTGGCAGGGTGCACTCATGGAGTCCAGTCCGATTCCGGAACTCCACAAGCTCAGGACGCGGGCCTCCACGGTGAGTTCGAGGACGACTACGCCAACCGATACACCATCACTGCGACCGAGTGGTTTCAACATCCCCGGTCGCGTTATCGCATCGTTGAGTGGCACCTCACCGGTCGGTATTTGATCGCACAGAATGACCCAGGTAACCCCTCCGGCGGAGGTCTCTGGACTCGGATTGATTGGCTCGGCCTTTCGGGAATGCCGCCTTACACGTGGGGATTCTGCTTAAGTGCCTATGCGGCGGCGTCTCCGGCGGCGGCGGAGTCGACCCAGGTGGCCCAGCGCTCAACTCCATTGACCGGTTGTGGTGGCTTTCCGTTCTCCCGAATGCGGCGGTTGAACCGCTAACCCGCGGCAGATTGACCGTTACGCTCTCGTTTTCCAGATCCCAGACTCAACCGTTCTGATACCGAACCCCGCCTGGATCGGCATTACTCTGGCGCGTCCCCGCATCGGAGCCGGTCCGCGTGTCATTGCCATCAGTGCTCGAGTCGGTGCGGACGCTGCCCGACCTCCAACGGCTCGTTGCTGGTCTCGGGTATGAGTCGACGTGGCTCGAGCTTCCTTCCGATACGGTGGGTCTCCCCGGAGCCAGTGCCGGAGTAGCCGCTCCAACCGTTGTCGGCGTCAGGCGCGATTTCACTTGGTTTGCCTGCGCCAGTACGGAACCAGCGATCACGGCTCGGCGCTGGGCCCACCGACTGGCGACGCGGGGACGATTTGCCGGCGTCCTTGCTCTCGACCCGACGCGCCACCGGTTGGCGATTGCGGTGGCCGGCGGCGGCGAACCATGCCGAACGATCGACCTCTCCAATCCAAGCACCGTGGATTTGCAGTGCCTCGATCGGCTGCGATGCGGTGGGACGCGGTCGGCCTTGGGTCTCACGGCCGCGATTGCCGAGGCACTGTCGGTTGAAGAGGCCGGAGCTCGGTTCTTTCGCGCCTTTCGCGGCGTATTGAACCAGATGAGTCAAGCGCTACCGTCCCGGATTGCGCTGGAGGATCGGCATGGGCTTGCGCTGCTGCAGCTGACCCGCGTGTTGTTTTTGTATTTCGTCCAAAGCAAGGGATGGCTCGATGGCCGGCCGCACTTTCTTCGCGAAGAGGTGGACCGCTGTCTGACGCGACGGGGCCATTTGCATCGGGACTTTTTCCGGCCGCTGTTTTTCGGGACCCTCAACCGCCCGGAATTGTTGCGCAGCGGTCACGCCGCGGCTTTCGGCGCGATTCCGTTTTTGAACGGCGGTCTGTTCGAGTCCCATCCGGTCGAACGCCGATGGCGTATCGACATCCCCACCGCCTCTTGGCGCGAGGCCTTCGACGATCTCTTCGAGCATTTTCAATTCGTCACAGCGGGAGCCACCGGCACCACCGACATCGCTCCGGATATGCTCGGTCGGGTGTTCGAAGGGGTCATGGATCCGAGTCTCCGCCACGAGAGCGGGACGTTTTACACGCCGCCGAAGCTCGCGGGCCGGCTCCTCCGCACCGCGCTGATTGCGTTGCTCATGAGCCGGCTCGGTGTCGGCATTGGGATCGCGGAGCGCCGGGTAGACGATCCGGACCCTGCGACCGAACAATTGTTCGCCCGAATCCGGATTCTCGACCCCGCGGTTGGGTCCGGCGCGTTCCTCCTTTCCGCGCTCGAACTGTTGAGCGGGCTACCCCAGTCGGGCCTGAGTGTAGTCGCGCACCGGCGTTGGATTCTGGCGCACAACCTGTTCGGCGTGGACCAGAATCCGAACGCGGTACGACTGACCGAGCTACGTCTCTGGCTCGCCGTTATCGCGGCCGAGCCAAGCGAGAACCCGCGGGCGGTCAACCCACTTCCCAACTTGGACAGTTTCGTCCGTTCCGGCGACAGTCTGCTCGAACCAAAGTGCGCGAGTATCCTGGCGCGCGTCGATCGAGGTCGGTCGGTCGAACTCGCGGACCGCCGCGCGACGCTCGCGTTGGCGCAAGGCGACCGAAAGCGGGAGCTGATCACGGAGCTCCAAGTTGCCGAGCGTCAGATTCTGGCGGATGCCCTGGGCCGGGCCATGGTACAGTGCGACCGTCGGCGTCGCGAACTGATGCAGGTTGCGAAATCGCCCGCCCTCTTCGGCGAAGCCCGGGGCCTCGACCGGGCCGAGCAGAAGGCACTCGACGCCCTCACGATTGAATTGCGAGAGCTTCGTGGGTTGCAGAATCGTCTGCGGCGCGACGGATCGGTGCCTTGGTTTCACTACGAGAGTCATTTCGCCGATGTGTTCGCCGGCGGCGGATTTGACCTCGTGGTTGGCAATCCGCCCTGGGTGCGCGCGGAAGCACTCTCGCCGGGGGTTCGCCGGCAGCTGCACGACCGGTATCGATGGTGGGGGGGCCGGCCCGGGCAGCGGCCGGGGTTTCGTCATCAACCGGATGTATCGGTTGCGTTTCTGGAGCGCGCATTCGAGCTCACGGCACCCGGGGGTGTCGTCGCCTTCATCCTTCCCCAAAAGCTGCGCAGCTCCGGATACGCGGAGGGCGCCCGCACTGCCCTGGTGGCGGGCAGCACGCTCAACGTCGTGGCCGACCTGTCCCGCGATCCCGACGCGGCATTCGATGCGACAGTCTATCCTCTTGCGCTCGTCGCCACGCAACGCGCGCCACACTCACGCCATCGCGTCCGGGGAAATCTCGCGGCCGACGGACCCGCAGTGCCGCAGCGCGCCTGGATGGGGGGAGCGCCTTGGATCGTCACCGGCGACGCGACCCGCGCTACGTTGGACCGGATTCGCCGCGAGTACCCGTCGTTGGTCGCCCGGTTTTCCTGCCATCTCGGCGTGAAGACGGGAGCGAACGATGTCTTTCTCAATCCCCAGCAAGAACTCGAGTCCTGTGTGTTGCGTTGGGCGCTCCGCGGTCGCGATGTTCGACCGTTCTCCATCGAACCACGATGCCGCTTGGTCTGGCCGCACGACGATCAGGGCCGGGTGCTCCGGCAACTCCCACCCCGGGCCGCCGCGTATTTTGCCCAACACGAAGCGCGGCTGCGGCGCCGGCGGGACTACGACCGGGGGCCCATCTGGACGTTGTTCCGGGTCGGCAGGTGCGCGGCAGCCCACCGCGTCGTCTGGCCCGATATGGCAAAGAACCTCTCAGCGACTGTACTCTCTGGCCCATCCACCCGTTCGATTGTACCCCTCAATACGTGTTACGTCACGCAGACCTCCTGCGCCGAACACGCCTATGCGCTGGCGACCTGGCTCAACAGTACGTGGGTCCGGGTCCTCGCCCGCCTTCACGCCGATGTGGCCCAAGCCGGGTACCTCCGGTTCAACGCGCGGGTCGTTCGGCAGCTACCCCTTCCGGACACCGCATTGGCGGATGCCGGTCTCGTCCAGATCTATCACGCCTCCCGGGGAGGGATCAACCAAACGGAGATCGATGAGGCCACCGCCCCACACCTTTCCCTGACACCTCGAGATCGACGCCGGTTGGCCGCCCTGTTGCCGGACAACACTGCCGGCGGTCGCTGAGCAGCTGACGGAACCGGCTGAGCCGTTCCTTGCTCTGCTTTCGCTCGGGCCCCTCAAACGGGCGCCGGAGGTCGCGGCGTTCCTGGCGGCACGATTGGCGCCTTCCGTCGCGACCGACCCGCTCCCCACATGGCTCCGGCCCGAGCAAACCGACGGCGTCCGCCGCGCTCTCGCGGCCATACGCCGCTATGGCGGGGCGCTGCTGGCCAATCGCCCCGGAACCGGAAAAACCTGGATGGCCCTGGCCGTTGCGGCGTGCCTCGAACCGGAGACGCCCCCGATCGCAATCGTTCCCGCGGGCCTGGTTGTTCAGTGGCGATCGGTGGCGCGGGCCAGCGGCGTGCCGCTCAACATCCATTCCCAGGACGCGGTAAGTCGAGGCCGACTGCCTCAGACCGGGAGTCCGTTTGTCATCATCGATGAGAGCCATCGGTTCAGAAACCCTGCCACGAAGCGCTATACGACGCTCGCACCGTGGCTCGTAGGGCGGCGCGGTATTCTTCTGAGCGGCACGCCGATTGTGAACCGCCGAGCGGACCTCGGGCACCAGCTCCGATTGTTCGTTCCCGACAGCGCCCTCGCTTCGCTTGGTGTTGCTTCGCTCAGCAACCTTCCCGGAGCCGACGCTCACCATCAAGCACTCGCCAACATCGTCATCACCGACATTGTTTCCGGTCGTGGTCTGCCTCACACCCGAGAGCGGACCCTCGCCGCCACTCCGCGCGAGTCCCAACCAATTGATGCCCTCCTTTGCACCCTGGATCGGCTCGTCCTCGCGCCGTCTCCCGAAGTCTCCGCCTTGATCCGCACGACGCTCTGGCGCGCGCTGGCGTCGAGTCCCTCCGCGTTGGGCGACTCGCTCCGGCGCTATCGTCGCCTCCTCCTGCATTCCCGCGATGGAGCGGCTCAGGGCCGCGGCATTGGCCGCGCCGACATCCGGGCCTTTCTTGGCCCCGATCTCGATCAATTGGTGTGGTGGGAATTCTGGCCCGAACAAGTCGAGACTGACCTCGTGCTCAGTGATCTGCCCAGCCTCGATACGGCGATCAGCGAGGTCGATGCGTGGGGTCAAGCGGGCGATTGGAAGGCCCGACATCTCGAGCCCCTGCTCGGCGATGAAACTCGAACCCTGATTTTCACGACCGCGCGCTCCACGGTCGAGGAACTGCGCCAACTGCTGAGTCGACGATCCCCGGCCTGGTGCACCGGCGACCGCGCGGGCATCGGCATCACGACGCTTCCGCGGGACGCGATCCTCCGGTGGTTCCGTCCCGGCGCTCCCCTGGCCGGCCGCGGCCCGCGAGTCCTGATCACGACCGACCTCGCGGCCGAAGGCCTCGACCTGCAGCTGGCGGGCAGAGTCATCCACTACGATCTTCCGTGGACGGCAACGCGCGTCGAGCAGCGCAACGGGCGAGCGGTGCGACTGGGCGCCATCAGCGACCAGGTTGAAATCATTCGGTTTGAGCCTCCCGTGAACCTCGAACGGCGTTTGCGCCAGGTCGCCGCACTCGTGCGCAAGGCCCAACTGCCGACCGGTATCGGCCTGACGGGGGATCGGGGATGGAACTGGCGCGTCTTGGCCGGGACACGAGGGGACCGTCCTCCGGGGACTCCTGGCCTCGCGGTCGTCGATACCGGCGCCGTGGCGGCCCTCACGGGAGGTGCGTTAGTGGGCCTGGACCTCGGAGCCTCGCCTCGAGAAACCACAACGGCGGTCTTCTTCATCCACCGGACCGGCGTGTGGAGTGACGAGCGAGAGGTGATCGAAGCCGCGTTGGACTCGGCGACTCGGTCCGACTCCGCGCAATCCGTCGAGTCGCTAGATCTCGACGCGGCCCGCCGACTCCTGGCGCCTGCGATCCGAGAAATTTGCCAAGCTGCAACGGGCGCCCGTTGGTTTCCGTTCCGACTTGGGCCGGCCAGCCTGGCGCTGATCACCAAACTGCAACGCCTCGGCCGGGGCGCAACACGAGATCGGGATCAGATCCGAGCCGACCTGATCGAACGGGCCATCCACTTCGCCAACCGCGGGCACACAAGTGGTGAAGAAGCCCTCATCCATCAACTCGCCTCGTTGGAGGACGCTCCGCTACTCGCCCGGCTAGAACAGCTTCCAGGCCGGAACGAGGAAGTTGCCGCGGCAACGCCACAAGTGCGTGGACTCATTCTCTTCCGATGTGGCGGTATGGCTGATCCGCGCGCTTCCGTTCCGGGGCAGGGTGGCTAGGTTCGGGACATGTCAAGCTATTCCACCGTTTTGTTCGACCTCGACGGCACCCTCATCGACTCGGTGCGCCTCATCCTCGATAGCTACCATCACACCCTCGCTACCCACGGCCAGCCGCCTCGCTCGGACCCGGATCTACTCGCGGGGGTCGGGACCCCCCTTCGGGTGCATCTGCGGAAGTACGCCGGTTCAGAGTCGGAAATGGAGGCCATGATCGTCACTTACCGGGACTACAATCTCGCTCATCATGATGCCGCCATCCGCGCCTATCCCGGCGTCGTCGAGATGGTCCGTCGATTGCAGGGTTCGGGATTCCGAATGGGGGTAGTCACCAGCAAGTTGGAGGCGGGGGCGCGACGCGGGCTCCGGCTCGTCGGACTCGAAGACGCGATGGAGGTAATCGTGGGTCCGGAGCATGTCACGAATCCCAAGCCCCATCCTGAGCCGGTTCTCCGCGCAGTCGCGCTCCTCGGGGCGGACCCCGATTCCACGATGTTCGTGGGGGACAGCCTGCACGACATGTTTGCGGGACGAGCGGCCGGTGTTTCGACCGCAGCAGTGCTCTGGGGCCCGTTCGATCGGATGCATTTGCAACCGGCGGCGCCGGACTACTTCGTTGCAACGCCGGCCGAATTGGAGCGAGTAATCGGCCCCGTTTCAGCCTTGAATGGGGAGTGAGAACCGAATGCGCAGGTTATTGCCGTGGGTGATCACCCTCACTGGACTGCTTTCGCTGAGCCTGAGTGGGTTGCAAGCACAGACGCTGGGTGTTCGAGAAGGGCAGCGAGTGAGGGTGCAGGGCAGCACCCAGACCGGAATTGTCGTGGGAAACGTGACCACGATCCGAAGCGACAGTCTGGTCCTCGCGGCAACCTCGCCGGAGATTCGGCTGACCCGAGTCGCCGTCCGGGACATTCGCTACCTCGAGGTCAGCCGAGGTCGGCCCAGTCACTGGCTGCTCGGTGCGGCCCTTGGAGCGGCAAGCGGGTTTCTTGTCAGCCGCCTGGCAGCCAACCCCGTCACGACGGGAACGATCGGTATCGGCGGCGGGGTCGGTGAATTGACCCGGTCCACCGGAGCCTTACGCCTGGCCCCGACCACTACAGTCACGAGTTCGCGACTCAAACCGGACCTGATCGGAACTGGTGCGGGGCTCGTGGTGGGAACCATCATTGGGACGATGACACATCACGGGGAGGAGCGGTGGGATACGGTCCGGTTGCCCGGCCGGTCTTCGGCGCGGCTCGACGTTGGTCCTCACGGCATCGGCTTCGTGATTTCGCTAGGAGGGAGTTACTGATACGGGGCAGTAGCCTGGCTCAATCACTAGTGAGCAACGCGGCGCCGAACACCCCGGCGCTGTCGCCCATCAATGGGCGCAACAGTTCGGTGCGGAGCTCCGGATTGAACAGGTGCCGTCGGATTGCCTGACGCGTTGCGTTTCCGTGTAGGGTCTCGACCGTCCCCACACCCCCACCGATCACAATCGCGTCCGGATCGACCAGATTGATTACCGCCGCAATCGCCTCCCCGAATTTGTCGTGCAGGCGCTCCACCGTCGCCCGCGCCGCCCGGTCTCCACCCAAGGCGAGCGCCACGATCTCTGGTAGCAACCGATTCTCCCCTGATCGCTCCAGGTACCATCGCTCCAAGACGGGGCCGGAGATCACCGTCTCCACACAGCCCAGGCGGCCGCAGTAGCAGGGCGTCTTCTCTCCGCAGATCGGGTTGTGGCCCCACTCGCCCGCGATGCCATGCACCCCCTCGAGTACGCGGCCGTGCACGACGATTCCGCCACCCACACCGGTGCCAAGAATTACACCGAACACGACGGACCGTCCGCGAGCCACGCCCAGTGTCGCCTCCGCGAGCGCAAAACAGTTGGCATCGTTTGCGATCCTGATCTCAGAGCCCAGTGCGGCCGAGAGATCATCGAGGAGCGTACGTCCGTTGAGAGAAACCGTGTTGCAGTTCTTCATGCGCCGGGTCGAGCGTTCGAGGGCGCCCGGTGTTCCGATCCCAATCACGGAGCCGCGGGAAAGTCCCGACGCTGACTCCAGCTGCTCGACCAAGCGTTTGATCTGGCCGACGATGTGTTCGTAACCGCGGTCGCGATCCGTGGGGAGCCGCAGGCGAACGAGTGCACGGTGGGACTGCGCGGGGTCGACGATCACACCCTCGATCTTGGTCCCGCCTAGGTCCAGACCCCAGAGCAACCTCACCACCTCCGATTTCCTGAGTGCTTGCTAGAAAGCTGACTGCTAGGGAGCCGGCGCTGAGATTGCGCCCACTCTTGCGCCACTAGTTTCGGCCGGAACGCCCCTTGACGGTTGCCCGCCACGCATAAAACACGGGAACCCCCGTTGCGACGATGAGCAAACCTAGGCCGGCGTTTCGGGGCGCCGAAAGCATAGTACTAGCAACCACCGCGAGTGCGATCACAATGAATGCGGCGGGCACGATCGGATACCCGGGAGCCCGCCACGGTGGTTGATTGGCGGGCGAATCGTGGCGACGGTACACGAAGAGCGTTGCGGTGATCGCGGCGAAGAACAACCAGTCGCCAAATACCGTGTAGTCCAACAACTGACCGTAGGTGCCCGACAGGGTGAGGAGGATTCCCCACGCCGCCTGCGTTAGCAGTGCCACGTGGGGGGTGCGATACCGTGGATGCAACCGGGCCGCCCGGTGGAAGAAAAGCCCGTCGGCCGCCATGGTCTGGAGGATGCGCGGGGCCGAGATGACCGCGAGGTTCACGAAACCGAATGTGGAGGCTGCGATTCCCACCCCGATGAGCGTGCCGCCCGCGGCGCCGAGGGTCGCGCGCATGGTATCCGACGCCGGAGCGGTGCTCCCGGCGAGACCTATGGGGCCGAGCGTCCGCAGGTAGGCGACGTTGGCGAGGAGATAGACGGCCACCACGACCAGGATTCCAATCACCATTGCACGGGGGAGGTTCCGCTCCGGCTCGATGATCTCGCCGGCCACGTTGTTGGTATGTGCCCACCCGCCGTAAGTGAAGAGGACGGGAATGAGCGCGACGCCGAGAACTTTCAGGACCTCACCATTCGCCACGACGGTCGGCACTGTCGATACGGCATGAGCCATGGCGGGTGCGATTGGGAAAAGCGTTCCGATCCCGATCAGGAGGACGAGCGCTCCGAGCTTGACCACCGTGAAGATGTTCTGGGTGACCGCTCCCGGGCGAATGCCGAAGTAATTGACAACGGAGAGGATGGCGATGGCGGCCACCGCAACCGGAGTCACCGCGGCTGCCGGCGCGTGCGCAAGATCGGTTGCGTAGCGCGCGAAGGTCACCGCCACAGCAGCCATCCCGCCAGTATTCACCACCAACAGAAAAGTCCATCCGTAGAGAAAGGCAGGCAGCGGTCCGAAGGCCTCGCGCAGGTAGACGTACCCACCTCCGGCGTAGGGCCGGCGCGCCCCCAGCTCGGCAAAGCTCAGAGCGCCGGCCACCGCGATCACCCCACCTACCGCCCAAGTGAGCAGGATGAAGGTGGAGGTATGCACTCGCTGGGCCACGACCGCGGGATTCAAGAAAATCCCGCCGCCGATGATTCCTCCGATGACGACCATGACCGCGTCGAAACGGGTGAGGCGTCGCGCGTATTCCATCTATCGGCTCACCGGCACCTCGAGCACGCTGGGATGCTCGCGATCGTGATAAATCTTTACGTGTGCCGTACGGGCATCCTTCCCCGATTCATTCGCCACGACGCCGCCTCCGTTGTAGTTCTTTTCGAGCGTAAGGGAGTTCGGCGAATGGAGAAAGAGCCGGAGGCGGCTTCCCTTCGCAATCCGGCGGGCGAAAAATGGGAATCCGACAAAGCGATACGGCAGGATGGCACCGGGCGGCACCAGCTTCTCCTCCCGGCTGGATTCCCGATGCCGAGCGCGGAGCAAAGTGGTGGTCAAGAGGATGCTCTTCCCATCGGGAAGGATCTCGTACACCGTGGCCTGGAAATCCGTGTCCGGGACATCGAGGGAAATCCACGCCGTCAGCGATAACTGGCCGGCAATTTCGGTTTCTTCGGCGAACGGACCGGTGTGGTATATGACGCCATTGCCGGCGGATCGGACGACCGCGGACGGGTCCACGAACGAGAGGGCCGACGGGTGGGTGACGCCTTCGTCGAATGGGGGCGGGTCGAGAGGGTTATACACGTAGTGATCCGCCGGTGACTCTACCGGTCCAGCGGTTGTGAGTTGCCCCGAGGCGAAAATGTCCTCGGCCCGCCCGCCGGCGGAAGTCAAGAAAAACTTGTTTCGCTGCGGGGCGATCGCTTCGAGGCTGTCCGCGTAGCGCCAAAGCTCCGCATGCGCCCCCGCCACGTAGTACGCCACTCGCTTCTGGAGCAACTCAGGGCGCGCTCCCCCCTTCATGGTCCAATCATACCAGTCGCTGTTCAATTTCAGGATGTCGACCATGCTGGCCGGTCCAAACTCGACACCGTTCACCTCGCGGGTTGGCACTCGGGTACCCCCGTGGTCCCACGGTCCGATCACCAAGTAAATCTTGGCTCGCTCCTCCGGTGTGGCGTACTGAAGAAAACGCCGATAGTGCAGCAGGGTTCCGAGTTGGTCGCCGTCGTAATGGCCTGTAATCGTGAGAATCGGCTGGGTCATTTGACGATACTGTTCTGGGGTCGGTGAAGGGCCGTCCCAATACGCATCCGGCTTCGGATGCTCGAGCCACTTCTGGAACGCGGTGGACTTGTTTCCAGCCACGCTGTCGAGCAGACGGTAGGGTAAATGGAGCCGGTCGAGCGTTCGGGCGTAGCCGGCCCATTGGCTCATGTCGCCGAACAAATTCAGCTGTCCCGCCTTGCCGCTAGTAAACGTCAGCCACTGGATGATATACGTCGAGAAGATGTTGGCTTCGAATGGGTAGTCGTGGCCCAAGAAGGTTGGCGCCACCGGAACGATCGTCGTGAGATGCGGCGGAAGCTCCTTGATCGTAGCCCACTGGTCGAACCCGCCGTATGACCCGCCCCACATGGCCGTTTTTCCATTGGACCACGGCTGGCGCGCGAACCACTCAACCACATCGTAGCCGTCCTTCGCTTCGTTCACGAAGGGCTCGAACTCTCCCTCGGAGTTCCCTCGGCCCCGGACGTCGACTGCCGCGAAGATGTATCGCTGGCGGGCCTGATAGAGGCCCCACGTATGGTACGTGTCGCCGATATAGGGCGTGAGGGTGAAAATGACTGGGAGCGGCTCCGTCACCCCGCGCGGTTGGTAGACAGTCGCGTTGAGATGAACGCCATCGCGGAGGGGAATCTTGACGCCCCACCGGATGTCCACAGCGGCGGTGTCGTGCTGCTGAGCGACAATCGGAAGGGACCAGAGAGCAGCCGCGAGGAGCGCGATCGACCAACGCATCATGGGAAGATCCTCCGAGAATGACTATGAGGGTTGGCGACACTAGACTACCTGGGCTAGCTTCGGGACCAAATCGGAAACACCCCGCTCCAATCATAGCATTTGTACGAGAAGGCGAAAGCTGCTGAAATCGCCAGGGAGCGGCTGATGACGGGCCACAGTCCTGCGGAACGCTCCTACCATCCGTCGGGTTTCTTTTGCCTCCGAACCCACCTGCTGCCATTCGACACGCTGCGGGAGTGGAGCGGAGCCGGGCGCCTCCGCGAAGGATTGCAGGACCTGGTGCGCCGGCCCGAGGTGCGCGAAGCTCTCTTTGTGGCGTCACCGGCGCTCGACGAAGTCATCGACCTTTGGATTCGCGCGCCGGAGACCGATCAGGGCCGTCGGGCCGAACGCTCGTTGGTGAAGTACCTGAGCCGGATGGCGGCTCGGCCAACACCGTTTGGGCTGTTTGCGGGCGTCGCTTCCGGCGAGGTCGGGGCTACCACTCGTTTCTCGGTCGCCCCGCCCAACGAATGCCGGCGCCATACTCGGCTCGACAACGAATTCCTTTTCGCCCTCGCCGAGGCGGTAACGAAGGACGCCGAGGTCCGAGCCCGGGCTCGGTATTTCCCCAACGACAGCCTCGCCTTCACCGCGGGTCACGGCCGGTACACCGAGGCGCGGGTCGAGGGGGAGAGTCATGGGTTCCATCTCGTTGGGGTGCCGGAGGCTCCCGAGCTCCGAGCGGTTTTGGCTCTCGCGTCACGAGGAGCGACCCGAGCGGAGCTAGCGCAGACATTGGTCGACAGCGAGACAACGATCGGCGAGACCGAGCAGTACATCGACGAAATGATCGAGAGCCAACTCCTCCTACCCGATATCGGCCTGCAGGTTACGGGATCCGCACCGGCCTTGGCCTTGGCCCAACAGATCGACGGCATCCCGGCTGTGCGCCGGGTGACTGAAGGACTCCGAGCCGCCTGCGATTCCCTCGCGCAGATCGACCACCATGGCCTCGGAAACGAGCCGGCCCGTTATCGGGCCATCGCGACTGGACTCGAGGCTTTGCCGGCGAAAGTCACCCTCGCCCGCCTGTTCCAAGTCGATTTGGTGCGCCCAGAGGCGGGGACGTTAGGCCCCGGAGTGGTGGCGGAGATGCGGCGCGGAATTGAACTCATGCATCGAATTACACCAACGCCGATTGACCAGACCCTCAGTCGGTTCAAGCAGGCGTTTGTCGAACGCTACGAGGGGCGCGAGGTTCCGCTCCTGGAGGCTTTGGATGAGGAGGTCGGACTCGGAGGAGACCTCTGGCCCGGTTCCGACCCATCGCCGCTGCTCAAGAACCTGCCGCTCGAGTCCGAAAAGGCACCCACGATGACATGGGATGCCCGCGCTCGGTGGATGGCCCACTGCGCTGGAGAGTCGTTGCGTCGGGGCGATCTCGAGTGGTCCCTCAGCGCTCAGGACCTCGAACGACTAGCGGCGCCTGCACCAGGTTCCCTTCCGGACAGCCTGGCCGTGATGGCCACCATCGGAGCAGAATCGGAAGCGGCTATCGACCGGGGCGACTTCTCCCTCCGGCTCCATCATGTCGAGGGCCCCAGCGGAGCCCGGCTCCTCGGCCGATTCTGTCATGTCGACCCTCAACTCTCGCATCAGGTGCGGAGTCATCTTCGGGAAGAAGAAGCGTCCGAGCCTGCCGCGGTATATGCCGAGCTGGTTCATCTGGGCGAGGGCCGCATTGGAAACATTTTACTCCGGCCCGTGCTCCGCGAATACGAAATCACGTACCTGGGCCGGTCCGGCGCTCCTTTCGAACGCCAAATACCGGTCTCCGATCTTCTCGTCAGGGTGACCGAAGGCAGGATCACCCTCCGATCGGCCCGGCTCAATCGGGAGGTGATTCCGCGCCTCACCTCGGCCCACAATTTTGGGAACAGCCTCGCCCCCTATCGTTTTCTGTGTCATCTGCAATCGCAGGGATGCGTGTCGGGGCTGTGGTGGACCTGGGGCGGATTGGAAGCGCTGCCGTTCCTACCCCGGGTCCGCTCCGGCCGTTTGGTGCTGGCGCTCGCACGATGGCGAATCGACAAGGGGACAACGCGCGAATTCACTCGAGGATCCGAGGTCGACCGCGCCCGTACCTGGCAAGCATGGCGAACCGCGCACCGGCTCCCTCGGTGGATCGCGCTCAAGGAGCATGACAATCGGCTCCCTATCGATCTCGACAATCCTCTTTCGGTGGATTGCCTTCTGCACGAGTTCAACAGCGAAGAGGATGCGATACTCGAGGAACTGTGGCCGACGCCGGACCAACTCGTGGCCCGTGGACCCGAGGGCGCCTACCACCACGAGCTCATCGTGCCCTTTGTCCGGATTCCTTCGGTGGCGGCGGTTCCACGCCTCGGACCGAGCATGGCGCTTGGCAACCCAGTGACTCGGCGCTTCCCACCAGGCTCGGAATGGCTGTACGTGAAGCTGTACGTAGGGCCCGCGATGGCGGATGACCTGCTTCGGGAAATCGTGGGACCCGTTTCGCGCCGTTTGATACAGGCCGGAACGGTGAAACGCTGGTTCTTCGTTCGATACAACGACCCCGATTTTCATCTGCGATGGCGGCTGGCCGGCGCGACAGATCGACTGATGCAACGGGCGTGGCCAGAAATTCAAGGCGCGCTGGAGGAGGCCCTCCGCACGAGCACGGTGCGACGTTTGCAAGTCGACACCTATGAGCGCGAGGTCGAGCGATACGGTGGGGCGGAGGCCGCTCTGCTCGCGGAGGAGCTCTTCCATGCCGACAGCGAAGCCGTGGTGGAGCTGCTCGAGTTGCTGGAGCCCGGCGACGCCGGACTCGATGAGCGGTGGCGACTCGCGCTGCGAGGGGCTGACCAGCTGCTCGACGACGTCGGTCTCACTCTGCCGGAGAAGCTCCGCGTGATTGAGGAACGCGCCAAGCATTTCGGCTCCGTGCCCGAGCCGGACGCTACCCTCCGGCACCAGTTGACCGCGCGATTCCGGGAACTCCGCGCCGATCTCGAGCAGCTGTTGGATCGAGCGAAGGACGGAGAAAGCCTTCCCCTTCCCGGATTCGGCGTACTGAATGGTCGATCGGAGAGGCTCAGGACGATCTGCGCCTCACTCCGAGCGCTGAACGAGAGCGGTCGCCTCGAAGGCCGGCTCACCGACATCGCCGGCAGCTACATTCACATGCACTTGAACCGGGTGCTCCGGGGCGCTCCGAACGATCACGAGGTTGTGGTATACGACTTTCTCCGCCGACTCTACCGATCCAAGGCAGCGCGCAGCCGCAAAGGCTGACGCTGCGGAGCGATCGAACCTCGATGGGCATTGCGGGGCGGCAGCCCGAGTTGCGGGCTCCGGGCTCCTCGGCTTATTTGCGCTCGGTAGCAGCAACCGTGCCTGAGGAGTGTCATGCAATCCTTGATGAGCCGGCCGGTTTTCGAGGTCGGCGCCGTTCGCTATTCCTGGGAGGATGTGGCGTTGTTCGCCACTCTGACCGGCCAGTGGCCCTCGTTGATCCGGGAGATCCACGAGGGGATCGCCTGCCTTCGCCGTTGGGAACTAGCTGGTGCGGATGAGTATGAGGAGCAGATCGAGGCGTTTGCCTCGGAGTTTCGATACGACCGCAACCTCATTGCGGCGGAGGAGATTGAAGCTTGGCTCCGTGAACGTCATCTCACTACCGCGGATTGGATGGCCTGGGTTTCCCGCGAGGTCCTGCGCCGCGCGTGGGCGGCTCAGTTAGACGAAATCGTCAACAGCTCCCCATTGATCGGCGGGGAAATCGCCACCAGCCTGCCCACCGACTTGGTCTGCTCGGTCCGGGGCCGGGATTGGGCCACCCACTTGGCCGAGTGCGTAGCGACGACGGCGTCCGTCCGAGAAACCGAAGGTTGGGAACCGGTCTCGGCCCCTCGCACATCAGTGGATCAGATCGCCCCAGAGCTGCCCTCGATGGATTCAGAGCGAGCCAGGGTCCGTCTCGCCGAGTTGGCGTCGTTACAGGACGGGTTCGCTCGATTTCGCGCTATTGCCGCCCCTCCCGCGGTCATTCAACGCGAGCTCGACCGTCACCGGTTGGACTGGATCCAAATCCATTGCCAGGTGATCAAGTTCGCGTCCGAAGCGCTCGCCCGAGAGGCGGCGCTCTGCGTCCGAGAGGACCGACTGCCCATTGAGCGCGTCGCAGCCGATGCCCATGCTAGGGTTGAGGAGAAGCGCTTCCACCTTGGCGATCTGGACGCGGAAATCCGACCCTGGCTGCTCGCGGGGAAGCCATCGGATCTGATCGGGCCGGTGTCGTTTGAGGGGCACCCGTCGCTCTTCTTGATGCTCGAGAAGCTCCTACCGAACGAGGACTCGCCGGAGCTCCAGAGACAAGTCGAGCAGAAAGCCATCGCGCGTACCATTGCTGATCAAACGAGCAAGCGCGTGAAGTGGCTCGATCGGTAGAGCCCTCGGCGCCTAGCCCGCCGAGCCACCCACACACCGCAGGAACTACTGTGGTTTATATTCCATCCCAAGTTTCCCAAAACTGAGCGAGATATGCTCAACGGGCACCTCGTTCTTCCCTCCGCCACGGATGGAATCGGCCTCGTCCGCGCTGACCGACACCTCATTCTGAGGCTCGATAGGAAGATCCGCCAACGTTTTTTCGCTCTTCTTCTCGTTCGACATGGCGTCTCCAAGGTCAACTGGTGATTGGGACCATTGATGGAATAGGCTCGCTCTCACGGGCCGGGCTGCTTGTATTTGAGATTCGACCCTTCTCCCGCCGGCTTGCTTCCGCCACGAACGGCGTCCGCCTGACCCGCATCGACTGACACGGTTTCCTTGTTCTCGGCGGGAAGGTCCGCCAGCTGCTTGTCCGCCTTCTTCGCATTCGACATGGTACCTCCGGGGTCAAGTGGTGATTGGTCAATCGCAGATCGTCTATCGCGTGGCCAACAGCGTCCGTATGTCACTGGGGCCACCCTATATATCGGAAATGGAGAGTGGAACCCGACATCAAGACCGATCCCAACGGGCCGGCCTCATCCCGCGTCCTCGAGCACCCCGAAGTCCACCAGCCGCCGGAGCAGAGGCGTAGTCACATCGAGCCCGCGGGTCTGGCAGATACTTTCGACGACAGCCGCTGTAGGACGGCCGTCGAAGTAGGGGAGGACTTCTAGCACGCGTTTAGAGAGCCGGAGAGGGTCGGTCGGGGAGTAGGTGGTCAGGAGCGCGCCACCGTCCGGATCCAGCTTGAGGTTGACCGATGCGGCTCTGAGGTGTTCCGGTACCTCAGTTGAGCTCAGACGCCGGAAAGCATCTTGAACGAGCACCTCGGCGACCTGTGCTTCCGCTCCACCCAGCTCGCGAACCTTGCTCCAGGGCAGCTCGCGCACGAGTTGACCCGCTCGGCGGAAAAATTCCTGTTCCTTCCCGACCCAGGGCCCCCATTTTCGCCGGTAGGTTTCGGGATCGGCACGTTGGTCAAAATCCGCGGCAGCCAACGGGGCCCCGGTGCTCGCTTGCTGCCTCGGGATCAGCGAACGGAGCGCAGGCTCGCCGAGGTCGAGCTGCAACACGCACCAACGGCTGAGAGAGTGTTCGGCCAGAAAGAGCAAGCGATGCAAGCGGCCCCAGAATTCACTAGCTAAGGCGCCCCGTTCGAGTTTGCAGAACCACGTGGCGCAGGTGGACTCGCGCGCCCGCCATACTCCGCACCGCCCACCTTCCTCGATATAGTGGGGGCAGCGCATGCTCTGTGCTTGGCCGAATGCATTGGAGATCCGCGAGTACAACAGTTCATACACCGCCGGCCGTTGGAGGCCCATCGGCGTGACCGCAACTCCGGCATCGATCCGGGCTTCCACGGTCCGGCGTCCCGGAGCGGCCTCAGGACTGTCATCCTCGAGGAGCGCGCCCACCAGGAAGTTCCAGAGCGTCGGCATGTAGGTGCAGCATTTGCTCGCAGGGTCGTAGAACACAGCGTCTCGCGACGACCCGGGCTGCTCAGTGGCACACATGGCGCAATCGTTACAGGTGGCCTTTGGCTCATTGGGGATCGGGCTCTGGAGGCATTGCTGCATCCACCGGTCATAGAGTGGCGGCAATGGACTCGAGTTGATGGACATCTGACTTCCCTTCCAAGGTTCGCAGGCAGCCGCGCCAGTAGGGGTACACAAAGGTCGTACGATCAGGCGTTCGATCTCAGCGGTCGATGGGGAGCCCGCTGGGAACGCGCTGCGGGACGATGCGGTCCAGATGCCGAAAGCCTTCCTCCGTGAGCGCCCGCATGAACGTCTCCAAGTGGTCGACGATCGAGTCCGGAATCACCACGCCCTGCAGCAGCAGGTCCCGGGTGAGGAGAATGTCGTTGACTGTGGCGAGGAGCGTCGGCCGTAAGGCGGGTTCCAGCTGGCTGACATCGTAGCTCCGCAGCTTCAGGTCCGATTCGCTGTAGTGGGCAATAAAGTCGCGGAGTCTGATGAAAGCGCCGTCGTGCCCATACGGACCCGTCAACTCGACGTTCCGAAGGGGCGTCGTTCGAAACGCATACCGCTCGGTCTCCTGACGGCTGATGTTCATCCGCCCGAAATCATCCCGCCCCGACGGACCGTTGCCCTTGCCGGGCCCGAACTGCGCCAGGGCCACATTGTGGAACTTGTCGTCGCTGAAGGTTGGACCATTGTGACAAATCGAGCACTTGAGGGACAAGAAATCTTTCGCACCGATGAGCTGGGCCCCGTTGAGCGCCTCATCGTTGCCGGCCAGAAACCGGTCCCATGGCGCATCCTTGGACGTGAGCTGGCTCAAGAAGAACCCCGCAATAGCATTGCTGCCGTGGGCGAACGTCATCGTCTCGAACCTCGTGCCCGGATAGGCCGCCTCGAACATCTCGCGATACTGCGGAATGGCGCCGAGCCGCAGCATGATGGCCCGCCAGATCGCTCCCATGTGGGCATCGTCAATCGCGGCGAGCTCATTCCCGGTGTTCGCCCGCATCTCGTCGCGGGAAAGGACCGGAAAGAGGGGCTGGGCCGACAGGGCCCCAAACTCGAACACCTTGGTCATCTCCGGCGTCAGGTTGGTCCCCGCCGGAGTGTGGAACGCGCCTTGCGGGTCGAGCTCGACGCGCCCGTCGAAGAAGAGATGATTGAGGACGTGCAGGTTAAACAGCGGAGGCGCATTCCGCGGAATGAAAATGCCTTGGGGATGCACCCGGTTCGGCCCCAGTCCCACTGCACCCTGCCCGATCGAGAGGCTGCGCGCATCACCGGTCGCGAAGGTCGACAGGTGGCAGGTCATACAGGAGATGTCCCGATTGCCGCTCAGGATCTTGTCGAACGCAAGGGCCTGGCCCAGGCGCGCGAGGGCAGTCCGTACCGGTGGCGGCGCTGGAAGGGGACCGATGTTGCGCGAGACCGCCAGGGCCCGAACCAACGCAACAAGGGGAGGAGCCGCTGCGGACCGGGCGAGACTCGGCTGCGTGGAGCTGGGGGTGTCGGATCCGCAGCCGCTGAGGAGGATCCCCGCTGCCACAAGGATAGACAACACCCGGAGAGGTCTGGTCTCAAAGATGCCCATACTCGCCTACCTCTTTCTGATTGGAGCCCGGTTTCTACGGATCGCTCGCCTCCACTGCAGCCTTGGCGACTGCCAGCCCCCGAACCGAGGGGCGGTCAGGGCAGTCCATTGGCCACTCTATTGATCGGAAATGAAGAACGAAGCCCGACACCCAGGCCGATCCTCCCTACGGAAGCTCTGACCCCGGGTCGTGGTGCCGTCGGGGCTCGGCCGCAGGGTCCCTCCGGGGCGCTCGGCTTTGTGGCAGTGATTGGAAACGGGGTGAGGGCCAGCTAGGCACGCCCTTCGTGACCGCAGCGGCCTTCCCCGCTGCTGCGACGTTATTCAGAGCTTCCCTAGCCGCTCGTCGATTCGGGTCCCATATTTAACCTGACGGAGCAGCCAACAATGATCCCCACAGGCCCCCCGCCCTCGGGCGCCGAGCAGCCGGAACCTCCCAGGTCGACGGATGACCTGTTCGCAGTGCTATACCGGGAGCTTCATACGCTCGCCCAGCGCCATCTCCGCAACCAGCACCCTGACTTTGCGCTCGGAACCACCACACTGCTCCACGAGGCGTATCTCAACCTCGCGAACCGCCCTGACATTCACTTTCCGGACCGGGCCCGGTTTCTGGGATATGCCTCGCGGGCGATGCGCGGCCTCATCGTCGATTACGCCCGACTTAGCGGCACCGCTAAGCGTGGCGGCGAGTTTCAGCTTCTCTCGCTGCAGACTGGGGCCGGCCCAGCCGCCGACGACGGCCAAAGCCTGGCCGAGCTGAGCGACGCCCTCGACGAGCTGGCGACGGTCGACCAGGGTCTGGCGGAGTTGGTGGACCTCCACTTCTTCTGCGGTCTCTCGTTCGTCGAAATCGCTGCGCTCCGCGGAGTCAGCGATCGCACCATCCAACGCGAATGGCAGAAGGCACGACTGACGCTCCACCGCACGCTGGACGCCTCGACCCCAGAGGATGGCGCCCATCGGTAGTGTCGCAATTAGGGATCGAACTTGATCTCACAACATAGCACCCAGGCAACACCTCGCCCTTCCGTCTCGAGATGCTCCGAATGAGCACACCCAACAAGGATCATTGGGAAGCCCTTCGCCCGCTGCTCGACGCGGCGCTCGAACTGGCGCCTGACGCGCGGGCCGCGTGGCTCGCGGAGCAGCGGAAATCCCAACCGTTCCTGGTCGCAGAAGTCGAGGATCTGCTGAGTCACGAGTCGACCATCGAAAGGGAGGGGTTCCTGGCGCCGGGCCATCGACCCAATCTCCCCGCCGGCACCACGACCCTCGAGGGCCAGGACCTCGGTGCCTACCGGATCGAACGGCACCTCGGCCAAGGAGGTATGGGGTCGGTATGGCTCGCCCGGCGAACCGACGGACGCTATGAGGGGTTTGCTGCCATCAAGTTTTTGAGTTTGGCGGTGGCCGGCCCGGCGGGCGAGGCCCGGTTCCGGCGCGAAGGCAGCGCTCTGGCACGGCTTTCTCACCCCAACATTTCCCGGCTGCTCGACGCGGGAGTGAGTGAAGCCGGCCAGCCCTACTTGGTTTTGGAATTCGTTGACGGCCAACCGCTCGATGCCTGGTGCGATCAGCGAAAGCTCTCCGCCGAGGCACGCCTGCGAGTGTTCCTCCAAGTGCTCACGGCGGTGGCCCACGCGCACGCAAACTTGGTTGTGCATCGGGATCTCAAACCGTCCAACATCCTGGTCACCGACGATGGGACCGTGAAACTCCTCGACTTCGGCATCGCCAAGTTGCTGGAAGACGAACAGAATCAGGGTTCAGCAACGGCGTCGCAAGAGAGAGTGCTCACGTTCGAGTACGCCTCGCCGGAGCAAATCCGCGGCGAACCGATCTCCACCGCCACCGACGTCTACAGCCTAGGTGTGGTGTTGTTCCAGTTGCTCTCCGGCCGGCATCCCACGAACAGTGCCTGCCGAACCCCCGCGGACCAAATTCGAGCGGTTCTGGATTCGAGTCCGTCACGGCTTTCCCAAGCCCTCACGCCCAGCGCATCCCTTTCAGCGGACAGAGCGCAGGCGTTGGCGACGGCCCGCGACAGTTCACCGATGAAGCTCCGACGTTCGTATCGTGGCGACCTCGAGAACATTCTGGGAAAGGCGCTCCGGAAAGAGCCCACCCAGCGGTATCAGGCCGTCGGCGCCTTCGGGGAGGACCTGGCTCGCTACCTCCGTCACGAGCCGGTTGCGGCGCAGGCCGATAGATGGGGCTATCGGGCGCGAAAGTTCGTCCGACGGAATCGAGGGGCGGTTGCGAGTGCCGTCATGGTGGCGTTGGCGCTGATTGGCGCCGCGATCGTGACGACGCTCCAGGCGCGGGAGGCGCGGAGGCAACGTGACGCGGCGGTGTACGAAAAGAGGCGAGCCGACGCCCAGATTGAATTCCAGGCACTCATGACGTCTGAGGTCGGAGACAAACCGATCACGATGCACGACATTCTCGACAAGGGCCGCGCGCTGCTCGAGCAAGAGAATGCGGGCGACCCTCGGTTCGTGTCCGCCATCCTGCTCCAGCTTTCATCCGGATACGCAACCTTGGGTGACTCCAAAACTCAGGCCCGCCTCCTTGCCCGGGCCGAGTCGCTCGCGGTTTCCGGGCGAGGCGCCGACCAGCTCGCGCCGATTCGGTGCCACATGGTCGACAACCTGCGGAGCCAGGGCAGCTATGACGAAGCCAAGAGACTGCAGCAACGCGCCGACTCGCTCCTCCTGACCCACCCGGACCCCGACGCCCAGATCACGTGCCTGCAGACCAAGTCGGATCTTGAGACCGAGGCGGGCAACAAGGACACCGCCGCCGCCGCCGCGCGACGTGCTCTTGACATCATGGAACGCCAAGGGGCCTCGAACACGCTGGCCTATTTTGACATGATGTCCGCCCTTGCAGGCGCCCTCCACTCCGGCGGTCACTGGCGCGGCGCCCGCGAAGTGTATGCCCATGCCCTCGCGGCGATGGAAAGTAGCGGGCGCGGCGGCATGATTTCTCGGTTGGTGATCCAGCACAACCTCGCACTGTTGTTGGTCGACCTCGGGGAGACCGCTGACGCGGAGAAGATGCTCAGCGATGTCGTGGCGCGGTCCGCGCGGGCAGACCCCAACGGCGAAGTGCACATGCAACCCCTCATTCACTATGCCGAGACGGCACTTTACCAACGCCACGCGGACACGGCGGCCAAGTATTTCGGGGCGCTCATTGCGCGAGCGCTCAAGGACACGAGCGAGTACTGGGAAGGCCGCGGAACCTTCGGGCTAGCACGCTCCGAGATCCAACTAGGCCGGTTGGCCGACGCCCGGCGCACCACGGAACGGTTCCGGACCCTCCTCGCGAAGCTGCCTCGCATTAAAAGCACGGACGATCAGATCCCGGATGGCCGTCTGTTGGACGGTGCGCTCGCTTGGGCGTCCGGCGAAAAGGTGGCTGCCTACAAAGCACTGAAGGATGCTCTCGAGGGTAACGGATACGCGCCTGACCAGCACCGCAAGCGACTCCGTCCAGCAGTGATTCAGACGGCGGAGGCCGCGTTGGCGCTCGGTAAAGCCGATGAAGCACTCAGCCTGGCCCGCGATGCCCGCGCAACTGCAACACTCGACTCGCTCGCCGAAACGAGAAGCGCTTTCGTTGGTGAGGCCCGGCTGCTTGAAGGCCGGGCCCTGCTCGCCAAGGGGGATACCGCCGGTGCTCGCACGGCACTCCAAGCCGCGGTGGTGGCGTTGAAGTTTGGCGCGGGGCCGTCGCACCCGCGCACCAGCGAGGCCTTGGACCTGTTGGCCTCACTCACAAAGCAATGAGCTACCTCGATCGGTGGTTTCCATAGCGGGGAGGCCACCCCTACTACAGGTCTCCCTCCCTCCGTTTCGTGGTGATTGGGAATCTCTGCAGAACGGGCCGAGGTCCCACTTTTTGGCGGGATCTCCCCCTCAATTTCGATTACGAGGATGGGCATTGACAAGTCGCCGCCCAGGTAACGGCAGGTTGAACTGTCTGCATCCTTGAGCATCTCACGCAGGAACCAACCCCGAGGACCCATGACCCAAAGCACGAAGCGTAGCACCAAGTCGGCCAAACCGGGCAAGAAGCTCGCGTTGAACAAGCATACTCTCAAGAACCTGACGGTCCGGGATGCGGGTCCGGTGGGCGGGCGCATGAAGCTCACGCGCAAGAACGAGGAATGCCTCTAACCATGTATTGTCGTCCTCGGGCCGCCACCAACCGATGATGGCTGCGCTGACTGGCCCTTGGACTCCGCTCCTCAAGGGTAGCCTCCGCCGCGACGCGCTCGAGACAATCCACGATATCGCCGTTTCGCTTTCGGGGTTACCCAAGGCTCCTCACCAACTGCGCTCCGATCAGGCCGAAGATGAGTACGGACTGCTCACCGGACGGGCAGGCGTTGCCCTGTTCTTTGGCTACCTCGCAAGAGCTGGGCTCTATGATGGGGCGGAGCAGCTCGCGAGACGCTTCTTGAATGAGGCCGAGGCGGCCCTGATGCGGCACAACTTTGGGTCCTCGATGTGCTCAGGCTTCACCGGAATTGCTTGGGCCCACTCCAATCTACGACGGCATTTCTTTGGCGAGCCGGACGGTGGCGAGCTCGGGGCTATCGACGAGGTGCTGCTCACGTGGCTCCGCGACTCGAGGTCCACAGCGGAGTTCGACGTCCTGTATGGGCTCGTCGGTATTGGCGTGTACGCCCTCGAGCGGCTGCCGCGACGTAGGGCACGCACGATGCTTCGACTGGTGGTGGAACGGTTGGCGGGATGCGCCACCCGCCTCGGCGGACTTCCAGGCTGGCGGAGTCCGCCCTCCCGAAACTCGTTCCGGAAAGCGGGGGAGTTCAACCTCGGGCTGGCCCATGGCACGCCGGGAGTGGTCGCATTTTTGGCTCGGGTAGTCGAGGCCGGAGTGGCTCTGCGGTCAGCGGCGCCGCTTCTTTGGCGCGCCACCGAATGGCTGCTCGCCCGGCGTCATCCCGAAGCCGGTGGGTCGATCTTTCCGAGCTACTGCGAATTGGATGGGACACCAGGCCCGTCTTCCCGTGCGGCTTGGTGTTATGGAGATCCAGGGGTTTCCACTGCGCTCTGGGCCGCCGGGATTAGCCTGGACGATCGCGGGCTCCAAGACGAGGCGCTCCGTATCGCATGCCATGCACGTCGCCGCGCCGCGGCGAGTACCCGAGTGCATGACACCACCTTATGCCATGGCGCAGCGGGCCTAGCCCATATCTACCATCGGTGGGCTCGGTCCACGGGCGATGCCCGCATGCGGACGGCGGCAGTCAAATGGTTCGAGCGGGCGCTCTCCTTCCGCCGCCCCGGCCAGGGCGTCGGCGGATTCGTGGCCGAGGCGACCGCGGGTCCCAGGAGAACCAGCACAACCGCTAATGCGGGGTTGTTAACGGGCGCTACTGGGGTCGGATTGGCCCTCTTGGCGGCCGTGACGCCGATTGAGCCGGCATGGGATCGGATCCTCCTGCTCGACATATAGGCGAAAGAGGCCCAGCACTGGCTGGAGCATTGTTTAAAGAGTCTGTCGGGTTTTGCGGGCCAAATGCGATTACATGGTGTAGGTCAGTCACTGTACGAGGTCAACGGGAGAGACGTCCGAACACTCCTAGAATGTCACCCGCCACCGGAGGTGTACGATGGGCACCAAGAAACCAGCAAAGACCAGCACCCGGAAAACCAAGAAGCTCTCGCTGAACAAACAGACCCTCCGGGACTTGAGCCTTCGCGGCAAAGGCCCCCAGGCTGGACGGAGGCCGGGCACCGGTTTCCCCGAGACAAGTATGAATTGTCCAGTCACCATCATTGCGCTCCCCAGGTGTATCTGAATCCTCGGAACGGCAAACGGTGGAGTACAGTCGTGCTCTCATTCACCCTTCACGGGAGCTCAGCCATGGATTCGAAACCGATTGCGAAGACCGACCCGAAGGCGCCGCCAGTACCCGATCTTCCACTGGCACCGGGCGATGCCGCAAAAGTGAAAGGAGGGAAGTTATACGAGCAGTGTACCACGGGGACTCACATCAAAGCGGTTACGATCGAAACGTCAGCCTAAGCGGGCCCGCCAACACGGTCCTCTGCTCTCTTGGGTGCTACGCGATGTGAGCAAGGCCCGCTCGATGACAGCGAAGATATGTCTTCGTCACACACCACTTCCGGCCCCGGGCGCTCAAGCGCTCGAGGCCGGTTTGTTCTTCCCTTGTCCGCTTTCTCCGCCTGATTCCGATCTACCTTTCGCAGGCCGCTGACAGATCCCAGTTGAGATCCGCCGCGCTCGCTCGGCATGACGGTTTTTTCGCGACCGATTACAACGGCCAAATATCCCAGCCGCCAAGCGGGTGATTGCTCGGCGCTACCTTGCGAATCGGCCGCCCGGCTGCATACTACGCCAGAGTGGACCTCGTGACTGCAATCGCTAAGCGACTGGACGGCGGTTGGTTAGCTCCGGCCAACCAGAACCTCCTTTCCCAACCAGGACCGGCCTTGGAAAGCAACGAGCTCGGCGGAATCCTCCAGCAGCTCCCGATCCTCCAGTTCCTCCCGCCCGATGTGCGGGATCTGGTGGAAGGGAGTTTCGTGTCGGCGAGCTACACCTTCGGGCAAGAAATCGTCCGGGAGGGCGAGCCCACGGACGCGCTCTACGTGCTGGTGTCGGGGCGGGCCCGCGTGCTCAAGCACGCCGACGGAGGGGATGAACTCTCTTTGGGCTCAGTCCGTCCGGGAGAGACCTTCGGCGAGGGCGATCTCCTCACGCCCGGCGTTCGGTCCGCTACGGTCCGGGCCAGCTCGGATGTGGAGGTCCTCCGGCTCGACCAGTCGGTGGTAACCGCCCTCATCCGGAAGCGGCCGGAAATCCGACAATACCTGGAACTGCAGGCCCGCCATCGCCACCTGCAAGGATTCTTCCGGCAGTTCTCGGTGTTCACCACACTACCACCGGAGGCGATGGCGGCACTACTCCGCGCGTTGGAGCCACTGGAGGTGCCGGCCAACACGGCCATCATTCACGAGGGTGATCCTCCAGGCCCGATGTACATCATCGAGGACGGCCGGTGCCGAGTCCACGTTGGTGTGGAGGGGCGACGGCGGACCGTGGCATATCTTCGTCGCGGGGAGTTCTTCGGTGAGTTTTCCGTTTTCCGCAACGAGCGCCGGGAATCGACGGTCGAATCGGTCACTCCCTGCCGGCTGCTCCGCCTCACGCAGGAGACGTACGGAGAGCTACTCGACCAGCATGCCGATTTCCGAGAGGCGATCGAAGATCGCATCGGACAATACGACTTCCGCCACACGGCCCAGATTCCAATCGACCTCTTCCAGGAGCTGCTCCCGGCGGACACCAAGGTGTCCGAGAAAGTCGGGACTGATCAGATCGACGAAGATGTGAGCGGTGCGCCAACCTCGGCCCGGACAGCCGACGGCGCCGAGGGCGAAGGGCCGTTTGCGGACGAAGGCGGACGCTTCGTCAAACGAGGGAAGCGGATTCGCCGGTTTGCCCACATCTGGCAGATCGACGAGATGGACTGCGGCGCAACCGCGCTGGCGATCGTCTGCCGCCATTTCGGAAAGGCGATCAGCCTCGCTCGCATTCGCCAGTTGGTTCACACCGGCCTCGATGGCGCGAGCCTTCGCGCAATCTGCCACGGCGCCGGCGAGCTCGGACTCGCCGCCCGCGCGGTCAAAGCATCGGCTAGCAATTTGGACCAGATGCCGCTCCCGGCCATCGCCCACTGGGAAGGCAACCATTGGGTTGTCCTGTACGATGTGGACCGCACGCATGTGCGCGTGTCGGACCCGGGGCTCGGGAAGGTCAAAGTTTCGCGGGAAGAGTTCGCGAAGAAGTGGACCGGCTACGCGGCGCTGTTCGACTACACCACCGAGTTCGAGAAGAACGCGGAGGGCAAGGTCGGCTTCGCCTGGCTGTTACCCTTTTTCCGCCCGTATTACGGACTGATCCTCCGGGCGACTGCGCTGGCGCTCATCGTGAGCGGGCTCCAGATGGTCATCCCGGTGTTTACCCAGATCATCGTCGATCGGGTCTTGGTGGAACGCGATCTCACCCTGCTGTACATCCTGATCGCCGGCATGACGGCGGTGGTGGTCGTCTCACTACTCGCGTCCCTGGTCGAGCGATACCTCCTGGCCTGGATCGCCGTGCGCATCGACTCGAGCTCGCTCGACTTCCTGACCCGACGGTTGCTCAGCCTCCCGATGTCCTACTTCAACACTCGGCGCACGGGGGACATCCAGCGCCGGCTCGCGGGTATCTGGCAGGTCCGCGAATTCATGGTGGAACATGGCAGTGCCGCGCTCACGGCCAGCGCGCAGTTGCTGGCGGCGCTCGGCCTCATGTTGGTGTACAGTCCGAAGCTCACCCTGGTGTTTCTCGCCACCGTACCAGTTTTCGTCGTGATCTTGAAGTTGAGCGGGGACTGGCTCTATCCATTGTACGCCGAGTTGGAGGACACCTACGGCAAGTACCAATCGTTTCAGATCGATGCCATCAAGGGGATCGAGACGGTCAAGTCACTCGGCGCGGAGTTTTCCTTCCGCGACCTCATGCTCCGGCAATTCAACAGCGTGGCGCGGAGTCGGTTCAAGGCGGACTTCACACTCATGACCTACAGCGGCGTGGTTCATTCCATCACGCTCATCTCGACAGTGCTGTTTCTGCTGGTAGGGGCGCGACAGGTGTTGGCGGGCCAGATGTCCATCGGCGCCTTGGTCGCGTTCAACGCGCTGGTGGCGTTGGCCAACGGACCGATCCTGACTCTCATGGCGCGCTGGGACAACATGCAGCAGGCCACCGTATACCTGAATCGGCTGGACGATATTTTCCAGCAGACACCGGAGCAGGGTCACGACCGGTCGAGGCTCTTGCCGGTCAAGTCGCTCGAGGGACGCCTCAGCGTCCGCCATCTCGGGTTTCGTTACGGCGGCGGCGAATCCCCGATGATTCTCGAGGATCTCACGTTTGACGTGCCCCCGAACACGATGGTGGCGATCGTCGGGCGAAGCGGCTCCGGCAAAACCACGTTGATCAAGGTGCTGGCCGGCCTCCTCGAGCCATCCGAAGGCACGATTCTCTATGACGGGGTCGACCTCAAAACCTTGAACTATCGGGACCTGCGGCGAAAGATCGGCTTCGTGCTCCAGGAAAACCATCTCTTCGACGACACCGTTGCGCGCAACATCGGTTTCGGCGAGGAGGAACCCAATCTCGATCAGGTAATGTGGGCCGCCCAGGTGGCCAACGCGCGCGAGTTCATTGAACGGCTACCGTTGGGGTATGACACCCGGATCGGTGAATCGGGTTTGTCGCTCTCGGGCGGACAACGCCAGCGGATGGCCATCGCGCGAGCCGTGTACAATCGCCCACCCATTCTGATCTTTGACGAGGCTACCAGCTCCCTCGACACTGAAAGTGAACGAGCAGTGAAGGAGAACATCGACCAGTTGCTCGAAGGGCGGACCTCGTTCGTCATCGCCCACCGGCTGTCGACCGTACGCGATGCGGACGTCATCCTGGTGTTGGAGAAAGGCCGTCTGGTGGAGCAAGGCACCCATGACGATCTCATGCGTCATCAAGGCCTGTACTACTTCCTCGTGAGTCAGCAGCTCGAAGTATGAACCGCGACGACAAACGCCGACATGCCTTCATCTGACGCGGAATACAGCGCCGAGTTCCTTGATAGCGAGCCGCCGCATTGGGTGGCGCGCGGCCTGACGTGGGTCATCATCAGCCTCGTCCTCGCGGCCGGGGTGATGGGACTTGTCGTCCACGTGCCCGATACGGTCAGCGGCCGATTCGTGCTCGAGCCCCGAGGCGGCGCCGATCCGGTACGAGTTCGCCGAGACGGCATTGTCACCGACATTCGCATTCGGGAAGGGGACACCGTCAGCGTAGGTTCCTTGCTCCTGATGTTGCGGTCACCCTCCGCGACGGATCGCTCCGGTGACAGGCGAATGCTCGAGACGCAGCGCCGCACCGACGAAGATCGGCTCAGAATCGCCGCCAGTCAGCACGAGACACGAAAGCGAGGCGACGAGGCGGAACAACGACGGCTCCAGGCGAGAATTGAATCGTTGAGCCGGATCATCGCCTCGAAGCAGCATCGTCTCGCTTTGACTCATGAGTTGGCCGATAGCGCTCAGTCGGGCTACCGGAAGGGCTCGGTGAACCGGGTGGAGTCCGCCCGGCTCGATCTCGAGGTCGCGACGCTCGGCGAGGAAGTGCAAACCGCGACCAATGATCTCGCGGAGGCCCGCGCAGACCTGACCCGACTGGCGCGCGATGGCGAGGCCCGGGCGCTGGAATACCAAGACACACGCCGCGGACTGGAAGCGTCCGTCGAGACGGCGAGGATTCGGGTTGATGCGCTCGGGAGAGACCTGCAAGACTTGACCGACTCGGGACTCGCGGTCCTCGCCCCTTGCCGGGGCACCGTGCTCCGACTGTACCCCAGCGCCGCCGGTGCCCTAGTGCGTGAGGGAGAGGTCCTCAGCGAAATCGCCTGCGCGGGGCAGCGGCTCCAGGCCGAGTTCATCGTGCCTCAATCGGGGCTACCGCTCATTCGAGCGGGGCAACCAGTGAAGCTTCGCTACGACGCATTCCCCTATCAGCGCTATGGTGTACGGTTCGGGACGGTGCGGTGGGTGGGGCCGGCGGGCGTTGCCGCGCGCGACAGTGGGAGCTTCCGGGCCCTCGTAGACCTTGCAGAGGACTCTATCCTCGTCCGGGGCCAACCGCGCGCGCTCCAAGCCGGCATGCAGGGCCTGGCTGACGTGATCGTCGGCCGGCGTTCCTTAGTGAGCTACGCTATCGAGCCGATCCGAGCGTTGCGGGAGAACGTGCGGGACGCGCCTTAGCGGACGCACGGACGCACGGACGCACAGGCGCGCAGAGGAACAAGGCGGACGTTCGTTGACAAAGCGTGCGTTTGGCGCTCTTTCCACGCTGCGTCAGTGCGTCTGATCAACGTCCCGTTCCTCTTCCCCTCCCCGAGGCAACGAAAGCCCCAATGGCTCCGGCGCACCCCAGTAGAATCAGTGCCTCCCCGAACACAGTTGTGCCGCGATTGCTCCCCTCCTTCCGACTCCGCCGTTCGGCATAGGGAACAACCATCGAGTCGCCTCGCTGGAGTTGCCAAATCTGCCCCGATCCGTTGGGCACCGTCCGGCTCCACACCGTCAGACGATCGCCCGCGTGGAGAACCCCTGCGACCGAATCCAACCACGCCCGACGGTACGAGGCCACGGTGTAGGTGCCGCCATCGACCGTGAGTTCGAGGTACGGCGCTCCTCTATTGTTGCGATGCATTCGAACATCGCTGAGGGTCCCGATTTCGTGCGTCACCTCGCCGAGCGGAGGGGGCACATCGGACCGGGCGAGAAGGAGCAGGGCTGTGCCCGACGCGATGAAGAGAGCCGCAAATACCCCAAGGCCAAACGCCGCCCGCTTCACGGAACCAGTCCCCCCCTGGATCACGATTCGCACGTAGTGAGATCTCCTTCAAAACGAGGCATGGTCACGCCCCTTTTCCAGGTTTTGTCCCACCTCACCCCCTCAGTTACCTTCCCTTTTCTTGCCATCCCTTTTCTTGCCGTGCTTTTCTTACCGTCTTGTAATGCCCTCCCGTCTCAGCTCGCACCCAGCGGCACCCGGCGAATCCGCCGCCCCGTGGCCGCGAAGACGGCATTCAGCACCGCGGGAATCACGCCCGGAACTGGTTGCTCTCCGACCCCGAACGGCTGCAATGCGCTCGGCACCAGGTGAGCCTCGACCCGTGGGGCCTGATTGATCCGGAGGACCGGGAAGTCATTGAACGCCTTCTGCTCTGTGTGGCCTGCCGCAAACGTAATCTCGCGCCCCAACAGCGTGGACAGCGCCCAGGAAGTGCCGCCCTCGATCTGCGCCTCGATCCCATCGAGACTCACAGGCCGTCCGCAGTCCATGGCGCACACAATCCGATGCACAATCACATCGCCAGTGGCGCCAACCGAGACTTCGGCCACAGTGGCGACGACGGTGCGCTGATGGTACTCGTTGCACGCGATTCCGCGGCCGACGGCGCGCCCGACACCACCGGGCAGCGGAGTACCCCAACCGGACTTCTCGGCCGCGAGCGAAAGGACCGCCCGGAGCCGGGCCCGGTTGTCGAACGTGACGCCGCGGCGGGTCACCAAGTTCGGCGTACCCAACAGTTCGAGGCGGAGCGAGAGAGGGTCCTTACCGATCGCGTGGGCGACCTCATCCAGGAAGCACTCGCGGGCAAACACCGAGGAGGGATAGAACACGGATCGCCAGGCACCGGTGCGGACCGGCGACGGCTGTCGAGCAATTCGAACATCGAGCGCCGGAAATTGATACGGCGTATCGAACCCGCCCCACGGCTCGAGGTCCTCCGCCGGTTTGTATCCGGCAGGCGAGAACTCGCCGAACATCGTCAAGTGGAAATCAGCAATCTGGTGTGACCAGCCCACGATCTTACCCGAGGCATCGAGTCCCGCGTCCATCCGGACGATGGCCGCGGACT
>JANYKV010000117.1 GCA_025358055.1 Gemmatimonadota bacterium | reverse complement strand
CGGCGCGCGCGCGCGCGCCACCGTACCAGTTGAAAAGCGGAACCTCGATGGCCAGGCCGAGGGAAAGCTTGCGCCCGCCGAAGGTGGCCAACAGGTTGCGGTCGAAGGCATCGTTCGGTTGGTACACCAGAGTCGCGACGGGTGTTGGAAACAGGGCGGAGGCGGCCAGAGACTTGAGTGAATGGCTCTGAGTCAGACGATCGGAGGCGGCGAGCAGATCCGGACGATTCTGCAGGGCCCAAGCGAGCAATGAATCGGTGGGGAGGACCACGGCAGTGAAACGGAGGCTGTCATCGAGGGAGAACTCCCGACTGGGATGCCGGATCCCCATGAGACCCTGCAGGTTGAGCGCAGCGCTGAGCCGATCGGCCTGGGAGCGGGTGAGATTCGCCTCCGCCCGGGCCAACTCGAGCTCACTCTTCCCGACGTTGCGCTCCGGCGCATCACCGTCTCGAAATCGGACTGAATCCGCCTCGAGGAGTTGCCGGACGATGTCGCGTTGCTCCCGGCGAACGCCCACGATTGCATCGGCCAACAGGGCGTCGTAGTAGGCGGTCCGGACCGCGAGCAGCACCTGGCGGATAGCGTCGTTCAAGGTATGGGTCGTTGCGCTGACCCCTTGCGCGCTCGCCCGAGTGCGGTAGATCCGCTGCAGGCCAAGATCAAGCGGCAGCTCGGCACTCAACTGATTGGGGTTTCCAGGAATTCCGCTCACCACAGGATTGGGGAGGGCACCGGCGAGTCGCCGCTCGGCCTGGGCTGAGTCCACCATGGTTCGGGCAACCAGGATATCGAGGTTGTTTCGCAGGGCGAAGGCTTCGACCTCACGCAATGTGCGCGGGGATTGCGCTCGCACCGGTGCAAGCGCGATGGAGAGCGATAGAGCCGCCAAAGCGGCGCCCCAAACACCCATCCCTCCCCACACTATCCGGCACATAACACGCCTCCCGATAGTCGTACGTCAGAACCTGGCAAGCTAGGGAGGAGGCGGATTAAGAGTCGAGCCGGAAAAGCGCGAAGGGCGCTAAGAAATCACAAAGACGCTTCACCGAGGGTTGCGGACACGTCCGCCGCGGGCAAACGAAGGGTGAACACGCTTCCCCCATCCGGCCGGACTGAGAAGGTCAACGCTCCGCCCTGAATTTCCGCCAGCTGGCGCGCGATGGAGAGTCCAAGTCCGGCTCGAGCCGCGTCCGGAATGGCCGCCACGGGTCGATAGAAGGGTTCAAAGATCCGTTCGCGCTCAGCCAGAGCCACGCCGGGGCCTCGATCGGAAACCGTGAAGAGCAGGGCGTCTCGTTCTCGACGCACGCCGAGCTCCACCGCGCATTCGAGTGGCGAATACCGCAACGCGTTTTCCACCAGATTGGTGAGAATTCGAAGGGCTTGCAGAAAATCGAACCGCCCCACCAGTGCGGGTTGGTTCCAATCGATATCGATCTTGAGAGTAGCGCGGTCGCTGAATTGGCGCGTCACCGCGCCGAGCAGATCGTCCGCCGTGTTCAGCTCGAGGGAGAGGGGAAACGCACCGGCTTTGATTCGAGACCAATCGAGTAGATCCCCAACCAACCGGCTCAAGACATCGGCCTGTTGCACGATGATTTCGGCGCCTTCACTGTGACCCTTTTGTTGTTGGGCTGCGGCCTTAATGGCCGTGAGCGGGGTCCGTAGGTCATGGGAAAGCGAGGCGATGAGCACGTCCCGCAAACGGTCTGCCTCGCGAAGGGCCTCGGCATGTTCCGCTTCGGCCACGAGGGCTACCCGTTCTACTCCCAAAGCCGCGTAGTAGGCCAGGGCGGCGAGGAAACGACGCTTCTCCGCGTCCACCGAAATAGGCGCCGAGTCGGTCAGGCGAAGCACCCCGACCGTTCGCGAGTGCACCGTGAGCGGCACCAGCACCGAGGACGCCCCATCATGGGTAACCCGCACCAGGTCTAACTTGCGGGGATCCACTTCGCCGGGAGTCGGAGCACCCGGTTGGTCCTCGGGGCCCGCGCTTTGAGCGGTCAGGGTTACCGCATTCGACACGTCGACGATGGAGGGTTCCGCGCCATCGCCCGAGGATCGGTGCGACGTGCCGGGAACGACTTGGCTCCCGTCCCACCGATGGATCTCGCACTCCTCGACGCCGAGCGTGGTTCGGATTACTTGAGCGATTTTGGCGAGGGCTTCTTCCGCGGGACCCGCATTCAGCGCCTCAGAACCGAGCCGGGCCAAAGAGCCGATTTCCTGGGCGCGCCGTTTGGCTTCCGCGGCTTCGGTTCGGGCGAGGGTCAAGAGTTGGGTCGTCACAGCAGCCGTTGCGAGAAAGGCGAGGAGGACCAGCCAATCCAGCGGCTTCCCCACCGAAAGGGTGTCATACGGAGGTTGAAAGTAGTAGTCGATGAGAATGAATCCGGCGCAGGCGATGGCGAGACCCAGGCTCCGACCGCCGCTCACGCTCCCGCCCAGTACCACGAGGAGATACACCAGCACGACGTGCGCCTGCTCCATATCCTCGCGCGCTGAATGCATCACGACGGTGACGGCAAGCAGCACCACCACCCAGAGAACCCACGCCCGAATCACCGACCACCCCGGCATGGCCTATTCCGGCAGTTCGAACCGGTATCCGACACCCGGATCGGTGACCACGAATTGGGGGCGAGCGGGATCCTCCTCAATCTTGCGGCGGAGGTTCGTGATATGCACTCGCAGGTACTGTTGCGGGTTGCCCGCGTTCTTACCCCACACGCGGTCGAAAATTTGCTGGTGAGTGAGCGTTCGATTGGATTGCCGGGCGAGCGCTTGCAGGATTTCCCACTCGGTGGGCGTTAACCGGACCGGTATGCCCCGACGCGACACGGAACGACGCGCGAAATCGAGGGTGAGACCACCCGTGGCTTCGAGTATGGGACTGGTCTCGCCCCGATGCGACAAAGAACGCCGAAGATGGGCCTGGATCCGAGCCGCGAATTCCAGCGTACTGAAGGGCTTGGTGACATAGTCATCCGCGCCCGCGTTGAGCAACTGGACTTTCTCGTGCTCCGAGTGCCGCGCCGACAGCACCACAATCGGCATCTCGGCCCACCGGCGAATCTCCCGACACACCTCAATTCCGGGGAGATCGGGAAGTCCGAGATCGAGAACGACGAGATCGGGCTGCTCCGCCGCCGCCTGATCGATCCCGCTCCGGCCGTTCGCTGCCTCGATAATTCGATCGGCGCCGTCATTGAGAGCGTTTCGCACCGCGCGACTGATTTGGGGCTCGTCTTCCACGATCAAGAGAAGGCGCGCCTTCAGGGGGCTCGGACCGACCGGCTGAATTACGTGGCTCACAGAACTTCCCTTACTCGACCCAGTCCCAACGCCGCAGGGCATAGTAACGCCGGCGGGGCGTCGCCTCGAGCGGGTGAATCCCATGCCGGCGACACCAGACCAGGTGAAAGATCATGCCCCCGAGGCCCAACGCAATGGGCAGGACCATCTCGAAGATGCCGAAAAATGACGTGCCCAGCACGCAGATTCCACGCAGAACGCCGAGTTCAAGTTCGATGCCCATATCAGCCCCAGCCCCAATCATCGGAGTCGCGGAAGGAGGCGACCGGTCCGAGCGGCACAACAAGAACGCCGATCTGCAGGGCTGAAGCCATGAGTCGTTGCTCCTTGGCGGTTTGGTTCGTTGCCGCTGTCTTGAGGATCGAGTCCCCGCGAAGCTGGATTTGCTTGGCGAGGAGGTAGGCGAATTCATAGCCGGTTGAGCCGTCGGTGCCGCGAAGCAGATCCGTCAATCGGCCGGCTTCTTCGTAGCGCAAGAGTTCGACCCGCCCCAACGCAGCCTTTGCGGAAGACTCGAGGCGCGAGTTCGCAATCTCGGGTTTCAGGTTGGGAAAATCCTTCGCGACATCGGGATCTCCGTAGGCCGCGGCCTCTGCAGGCAGCGAGAAGGTTCGCACGACGCTGTCGAAGGCGGAGTTGATTCGCGCGATAGCCTGGTCGATGGCTGCCGGCTCGCTACCCTCGGCGCGGGATTTCGCAATCTGAACGTGGCGCGCGGCTTCGATG
>JANYKV010000086.1 GCA_025358055.1 Gemmatimonadota bacterium | reverse complement strand
CAGGCACCCGTTCTGGTGGTTCGACCCCTGCTGTCTGCACTTGGAGTAGGGGCGATTGTTTTCGTCGCACGGGTACCGCTCGGGCCGATTGGCGCGGTCACCCTGAATCTTGCCGCGAGCACCATTACCCTGCTCATCCTTGCCGCTTTGCTGCGGCGTCACACTCCGGCGGAAGCCCACGCTGCGCGTGCGGAATTTCAGACCCGTGAATGGTTCCGCGTGGCCCTTGGAATGCTGTGGGTTTCGGGCGCGCAGTTCATGCTGTCCCAACAGACCGACATCGTGGTGGTTGGTTCCATCTTGGGCAAGGCAGCTGCCGGCTACTACAATGCCGCGAGCCAGTTGTCGGGCCTGGTGCAGTTTGGGGTGAATGCGCTCCTGTTCGTGGCCACCCCGATGGTCTCATCGTTGTACGCGCAAGGACGGCGAGTCGAGTTGCAGCGAATGGTCTCCTACGTCGGGCGGATGAGCCTGCTCTTTGCCCTGCCGGTCACCGCGATCATCGCCCTGACCGGGCATATGGTGCTGGGATGGTACGGAGCACGGTTCCAGGCCGGATATCCGGTGCTGTTGGTCCTCTGCGTCAGTCAAGTGATGAACGCGGGGTTAGGCGCTCTTCAAGGCTATTTGCTCACCATGACGAACCACGAGTATGACGCCGCATGGATCGTCGGCGCCAGCGCGGTTGTCTACGTTGTTCTGGCCCTCATTCTGACGCCTCGATTTGGTGCCGTGGGCACCGCCATCGCCACCTTAACCTCCTACTCGGTTCGGGCCATCGCCATGAATGTGGTGATCTGGCGTCGTCTGGGGATCAATGCCGTTCCGTTCGCGCGCCTTTCCGCGGTGACCATATGAGGGTTCTCCTCACCGGCGGTTGCGGTTTCATTGGGAGCTACCTCGCCGAGCGATTGCTCGCTTCCGGTCACGAGGTGGCGTCCCTCGATCTTGTCGCGCCCAAGCCGGGGTCGTCGTTCGCGCGCTCAACAGTGGGGGATGTTCGCGATCTCCGCGCCGTTCGGAAGGCTCTCGCCGAGTGCGACGCCGTCTTCCACCTCGCTGCCGCCCATCATGACTTCGGGATCGCCCGTGATACCTACTTCGACGTCAACGAGCGGGGGGCGGAAGTCCTTGTAGAGGCCATGGACGGCGCGGGCATTCGGCGCCTCTGTTTTTTCTCCACGGCCGCCGTTTACGGTGATACACCGGAGCCGCGGCATGAGGGGAGTCCGACGAACCCCGTTTCGCCGTATGGTGCCTCCAAACTTGCCGGCGAGCGTGCGTTCGAGCGGTGGGTTGCCCAGGGCGATGGCCGCACCGCACTGATCATTCGGCCAACCGTGGTCTTCGGCCCGAAGAATTTTGCCAATATGTACTCCCTGATCCGACAGATTGACCGAGGCCGGTTCCTCCGCGTCGGGCCGGGCACCAATATCAAGAGCTTATCGTACGTCGAAAACTTGGTGGACGCGACGCTCATGCTGTGGGGAAAATCCGATCGGCCGGCTTTCGACGTCTACAACTACATCGATAAACCGGATCTGAATTCCCGTCAGATTGCGGAGGCCGTCTATGCCGGGCTCGGGAAATCCCCACTGGGGATCGCCGTGTCCTTGCCTCTTGCCTTGGCCCTCGCACTCCCCTTCGATGCCTTCATCGCGTTGACGGGTCGGAACCTCCCGGTTTCCAGCGCGCGCATCAAGAAACTCGCAAGCTTCCAGACCAAGTTCGAGGCTGACAAACTGGGCGCCGCCGGCTTTCGGCCGAAGATCTCGCTGTCGGAGGGGATTCGGCGGATGGTATCGTGGTATCTCGCCGAGGGGCATGCTCGAGATCCGGTGTGGCGGGTCCCTCCCCGCGAACCGCTGCCGCTCACCAGTAGCGAGGAATGAGCTGTGGCGATGTCGGTGCCCTTGCTCCTCGCTCTTCTTGCGATTTCCGTCGTCGTCGCCGGCTGGATCGGTTATCCGATGGTGGCGGCGTGGCTGGCTCGGAATGCGAGCCAGGAGTGCGTGCCGGGCCCCGCGGCCGATCTCTCGGTGTCGGTGGTGGTCGCCACCCGTGAAAGCCCCGAGATCGTGGCTCGCCGGGTCGAGAACCTTCGCCGCTCGTCTTGGCCCTGCGAGCGGCTTGAAATTGTCGTTGCGGTCGACCGGAGCGGGTCCTACGCAGTGGAGGCGTATCGCGTTCAACTTGGGGACCATACCGGCGTGGTCGCGGGCGACCATCCGGGCGGAAAGGCTGCCACGCTCAATGCGGGCGTTCGGATCGCAGCCCATTCCGTTGTGGTCTTCGCGGATTCACAACAGGAGTTTTCCCCCGATGCCATCACTCGGCTCGCCGAGTATCTTGGTGACCCCCGCTTCGGCGCCGTCACGGGCGCGCTCTCACTCGGCACCGAATCCGGTGAAGGGTCGGTCATTGATCTCTTTTGGAAATACGAACTCTCGCTTCGGCGCCACGAGGCAGCTATCCACAGTATCGTTGCGGTCACCGGTGCGATCTACGCCATTCGTCGCGCCTTGTGGACTCCTCTACCGGCCCATCTCATTTGCGATGACCTTTTCGTGCCCCTTCATGTCGTCATGCAAGGCTCGCGGGTCGGGTTTTGTGAATCGGCCCGGGCCACCGATCCGCGCAAGTTCAGCCGTTCTCAGGAATTCCGGCGCAAAGTGCGGACGCTGACCGGGATGATTCAGATGTGTGTTTGGGTTCCCACCGTCCTGCTGCCGTGGAAGAATCCGATCTGGGTCCAGTTCGTGTGCCACAAGCTGCTCCGGTTGGCGACCCCCTATCTCCTGATCGTTGCCGTTCTGGGCACTCTCCCCGCGATGTTCACCCTACCCACCCGCGCGTTCTTCATCGCGGGAGGGTTGGTCCTCCTCGGCGCTCTCGCCGTATGGGTCATCCGGCCCGCGGTTGCCCGGCGTCTTGTCGGGCAATTGGCCTGGGCGGCTTGGCTACTCACGGCTCCGCTGGTCGCTTGCGGCAACGCGGTTCGGGGCCGATGGGATGTATGGGGCAAAGCTTGAGCAGACTCCGAAAGCTTCGAGGCAGGAGCCTCCACGAACTGCTCACCCGCGGGCGGCAAGCGATTTCGGCCTGGCGCGAACAGCTTCCCGGCTGGGAGGGCATAGCGGCCAACGAGGTGCCTCGCCTTCGATGGGGTGCCGTTCAAACTGGCAGCCTTCATAGCTTACCCGCCGCCCAGAGTGATCTCGACGCGTTCGCCGCCGGATGCCGGACGCGGTGGGCGGAGGCCTCGGAACGGGTGATCGACCGAGCCCGGCGAGCCGCGGCCGGCCGATTCGACATTCTCGGGTACCAGGATCTGTCATTCGGCTCGCCGATTGACTGGCACCTCGATCCAATTCGCTTCAAACGGGCCTCGGCGGAGCATTGGAGCCGGGTACCATATCTCGACGCGGAACGCGTCGGGGATCACAAGATCATCTGGGAATTGAACCGGCATCAACATTTCGTGACCTTCGGTCAGGCCTTTCGCATGACCCGGGACGAGGTCTTCGCCGAGGCTTTCGTCCGTCAGCTGCGCTCGTGGTGCGCCGCGAATCCTCCGAAAGTCGGGATCAATTGGGCCAGCAGCCTCGAAGTTGGCTTGCGCGCAATTGCCTGGCTTCACGCGCTCCATCTTCTCCACGGCGCGGCGGCGCTAACCGAGGAGGTGGTCGGGGAGGCGGAGCGGTTTCTGTACCTCCATGGCAGTCACATCGAAGCCTATCTCTCGACCTACTTCAGCCCCAACACCCATCTCACCGGCGAAGCGCTCGGACTATTGTATCTGGGGACATACTTGGAGGACAGCACTGTCGCGCGCCGGTGGAAAGCGCTGGGTTGGATGATCCTCCAGAACGAGCTGACCCGACAGGTGCGGCGTGATGGCGTCTACTTCGAGCAGTCCACCTGGTACCACCGCTACACCACGGACTTTTACCTCCACGCGGTGCTGCTTGCCCGGGGTGGCGGCCTACCGGTTCAGCCGGCCCAGGATCGCTTGGGACCGCTCGCGGAACACTTGCTGTATCTCATGCGCCCCGACGGGACCACACCGCTTTTTGGGGACGATGATGGAGGGTCTCTCCTATCACTTAACCGATTAAATGGCAGTGACTTGCGAGACACACTCGGCTTGGCAGCCGTGGTCCTCAAGCGGCCTGACTTTTGCTGGAATGCAGGTGATTGCGCCTTTACCGCCGGCTGGCTTCTCGGGCAGAGTGCGGTTGAAACTCTGGACCAACTTGGAATCGACCGCCCAGCGGCAGTCTCCCACGCGTTTGTCGATAGCGGGTACTACGCGATGCGAGACAACTGGGACACGAATGGGAGTCTCTTGGTGTTCGATGGTGGGCCCCAGGGCGCGTTGACCGGTGGTCACGCGCATGCGGACGCATTGGGGTTCGACCTCACCGTGCAGGGCGTGCCGATGTTGGTGGACCCGGGGACCTTCTCCTATGTGGGCGTGGAACGCGAGTGGTTTCGTTCCACCTCGGCGCACAACACCGTGACCCTCGATGGCCAATCCTCATCGATTCCGGTCGCGCCGTTCCGTTGGGAACGCTTCGCGCCCGCGCACGTGGATGTTTGGATTTCGCACCCGCGATTCGATATCGTGCGGGGATACCATGAGGGATACCAGATTCTCCCAGAGCCGGCAGTGCTCTCCCGAATCGTCGTATTTGCCAAGGGGTATGGGTGGGTCATCGTGGACCAAATCGAATCGGAGGGGCCGCATCGCGTGCAACAGCGATTTCATGCCGCCCCCAGGGTCCAGGTGCGACGCGCGAGTTCTCAGGCCATCGTTCTCGAAACCTCCGGAGTGGCCGCGGGTACGTTGACCGTGTCGGCCTGGGGCACTGGGACATTCAATGTGGAGGATGGATGGGTGTCGACTGCATACGGAGCTCGCGAACCCGGGGCGGTCCTGAGTTACGACGTTGCTGGCCCGGGGGGCGGGGCCGTAACGATCGTCACGGCGCTCATTCCCGGCGATTGCGATGTCACCCTGGAGGCGGTTCCCGTTGAAGATGGTCGGGGTTGGCGGATCGTTGCGCCTACGTTTCGCGGGACGCTCGTCTTGCCGAAGCCCGGCTTCACCGCTCGCGTCGGTCGGCTCGAAGCCGCCACTGGTCTTGCGTGGCTCCATGAAGGACCAGAGGGTGTGCCCGAGGCGGTCTGTGCGTGGGGAGAAGGCACCTTGGTAGTCGATGGTGCCGTCATTCCCGGTCGCTCGGATCGACCGTGGCGCTCGGCCATCTGGCACGGCGCATCCCTCGTCCTGGAAGCTTAGTCACTATGTGTGGAATCGCAGGCGTCGTCCTCGCCCCTCAATCATCCCTTCCGCTCGACGCCTCGCTGCTCACGCGAATGCGAGATGTGTTGTACCATCGCGGTCCCGATGGCGCCGGGCTCTTTCTCGAGGAAAGGGTCGGATTGGCCCACCGGAGATTGAGCATTGTGGATGTGGCCGGCGGCCATCAGCCCATGGCCAGCCGCGATGGACGCTACCATATCGTGTACAACGGCGAGGTGTTCAACCACCCCATGTTGATGGAGGAATTGCGGGCCGCGGGGGTCGAGTATCAGACCCACTGCGATACGGAAACGGTATTGCACCTGTACGAACGCACTGGGATTGACTGCGTTCGCCGATTCCGGGGCATGTTCGCGATCGCGATTTGGGATCGAAACCGGCGGGAGCTGTTCCTCGCCCGGGATCGGTTTGGAGTGAAGCCCCTGTACTACGTGCATGCCGCAGACGGGAGTTTGTATTTCGCTTCCGAAATCAAAGCTCTCTTGGAAGCCGGTGCCGTCAAACCGACCCTCAACCGGGCGGCGCTCCCGGACTTTCTTGCGAACCATGCCCCCTCCGGTGACGAGACGCTCTTTCAGGGGGTACGTCGGCTTCCCGCCGGCCACACCCTCGTGTGGCGCGACGGCACGATCGATATCCAGCAGTACTGGGATTTGCCAGTGAACGAATCGGCGGGTGCCCACGGCAGCGATGTGGATCTCGTCGAGGAGTACCGCGAACGGCTGCAGGAGTCGGTGCGATTGCGGCTCATGGCCGACGTTCCCTTGGGCGCGTTTCTCTCCGGCGGAATCGATTCGGCCGCGATCACGGCGCTCATGAGCCGGCTGATCCAAGCACCGGTCCAGACCTTTTCGGTGGCGTTCGCGGAGCGTGAGGCGAACGAGTTGAGATACGCGCGCCTCATTGCGGATCGCTTCCGGACCGATCATCGCGAAATCGTCGTCAGCCCGGGCGATTTTTTTCGCGCGGTTCCCCGGCTGGTCTGGCATGAAGACGAGCCGATGGCCCATCCATCCAGTGTCGCTCTGAACTTCGTCTCTCAGCTGGCCGCCCAACACGTCAAAGTCGTCCTCACCGGCGAAGGCGCCGATGAGACGCTCGCCGGCTACAATCGCTATCGGGTCACGATCCTCAACAAGCAACTCGGCGGGTGGTACAACCGGGCGGTGCCGGGGGCGGTGCGCACCGCCGTCCGCCGAGCCCTGGGTACCCTACCCGCGACTTCGACGCTGGGCCGACGACTCGGGCGGACCTTTCTCGCGCTCCCGAGTGACCTGGATACGGTCTACTTCGACAACTTCGCGGTGTTCTCGCGGGCCGCCCAACAGAACCTTCTCACGCCGGCCCTTCGCTCGGAGCTGGCCTCGATCGATCCCTATCAGGCCGCTCATGCAGCCCTGGAACGGAGCCGTGGAGCCTCTCTGCTCAATGCGCTCCTATACGCGGATAGCAAGACCTATCTGCAGGAGCTGCTCATGAAGCAAGATCAAATGAGCATGGCAGCGTCAATCGAGAGCCGGGTTCCGTTTCTCGACCATCCCTTGGCCGAATTCGCGACTCGGCTTCCCGAGCACCTCAAACTCAAGGGACTCACCACGAAAGTGGTCCTGCGCCGGGCCATGGAGGGTGTTTTGCCGGCCGAAATCCTCTCTCGCAAAAAGATGGGGTTCCCGGTTCCGGTGGGAGCATGGCTTCGCGACGCCTTTCGGCCATTGTTGGATGAATTCGTCTTGGGCGAACGCGCCTCCGCTCGGGGGCTGTTTGATCCGGCCACGGTCCGAGGGCTGGTGGAAAGCCATCAGCGAGGCGAGGGTAACCATGCGGAACGGCTGTGGTCGTTGCTCAATTTCGAAATCTGGCAGCGGCTCTTTTTCGACGGTGAGCCGCAGGACCAGGTGATGCTTGCGATGGAAGGCGCGCACCCGGTGGGGACGGGGGGGGGGGGAGGGGGAGCGCC
>JANYKV010000051.1 GCA_025358055.1 Gemmatimonadota bacterium | reverse complement strand
CCGCGAGCCCGAACGCGAGCGCGAGACTGTTCTGCACAATCATGACCACGCCGGCCACCGAGACGGCCAGCAGCACCATGGTGTGGACGACGTGCTGATCGAATCCCTTGCGACGCCGCGTGGACATGTAGACCCACGAGGTCGGGAGCATGAGGAGGAGCGACCCGAACATCGCGAAGCCCAATGCTCCGACGAGGCGCCAGGAAAACCAACTGTTTCCGTGCCCCCCCGGCGATACGGCCGCCTCGAGCACCGACTTCTTGTCGATCCCGGCCAGGTTTGCCAGACGTTCGCCCGAAATGAGGGCTCTGAGCTCGGGGACAAAGTAGGTCAACGACCCGAAGACCGCGATCAGCAGGAGGTAATACAAAACAAGGGAAATGAACGGACGCTCGGCCGGGTAGGTGAAACGGCGGACCACCGTGGTGATCAAAAGGGACCGGGACGAGGCCCGCGGGGGCACCGGGGCTGACGACGGGGCTGGAGTTGTCACGCGAACGCTCCTAGAGGGTCCCGCTGGCACGATGGGGGACTTTCACCCAGTACGCCTGTCGGGGTTCAACGGATCCAAAGGGGGAAAGAGTTCCTCAAACTACGAGGAAAAGGGGAAAAGGGAAAAGGGGAAGGCACAGGGGAACGGTGCATGGTACATGGTGCATGGTGGACGGTGGACCATGGACGCTGGACCGTGACCCCGTGACCCGTGACCCGTGAACCAATCAGGGCCTCCTTACGCCTCCCGGAGCCAATCGTACACCCGTCCGGCCAGCCACATGCCGCCGATCGGACCTACCCAATAGATCCAGTGCCCATCCCAGGTGCCGGACGCCAACGCCGGCCCCAGGGATCGTGCCGGGTTCATCGACGCTCCGGTCAAGGGCCCTCCCATCAAAGCGCAGAGGCCCACGACACCGCCGATGATGAACGGGGCAGCACTGGCGCGAAGCGGGTCGGCGCTCGCGGCCATGATAGTGTACATGAGGCCAAAGGAGAGGAGGATTTCTACGGCCAACGACGCGCCAGCCGGCAACTGAGGAATGGTCGCGCCCACATAAGCCACTGGTCCCAACAAGCCACGGAGCACCAAGGCGGCCGCCGTGGCTCCCGCACATTGCGCGGCAATGTAGGCAAGCGCGTCACGTGAGCTGATGAGTCCCCGAGTCCAGAACGTGATCGTGACGGCCGGATTGATGTGCGCACCGGAAACGTTGCCAAAACACACGATCGCGGTCGCTACAGCAATCCCGAACGCGAGAGAAATGCCGAGGAGTCCGATATGCCCCCGAATCGCGTCGGTCATGACGGCCCCAGCCCCGAAAAACAACAGCAGAAACGTGCCAATCACTTCCGCCCCGACCCGACGGGAAAGCGCAATTGAACTCATCGAGCGCTCTCTTTAGTCCGGCCCACCTCTCCGATGCCCCGAACCTGACTCGTTCGTGCCAACAGATCGAGCTTCTCCATCGGAAGCGCCAGGAACAAGTCGATTCTCCGGCGGAGCAGAAGCAAAGTCTCATGGAAGGCGCGCTCCTCCTCCTGGGGCGTGCCCCGCACGTCGGCTGGGTCGGGCATCCCCCAGTGAGCGACGACGGTATGCCCCGGAAAGATCGGGCACGACTCTTTCGCGTTGTCGCAGACCGTGATCACAAAATCCCAACGCTGGGGTTCGAGGCCATCCAGTCCGCGGGGCGGGTGGCCGTTCCACGTGATCCCGGCATCGGCCAGCGCCGCAATCGCACGCGGATTCACCTGGAGAGCGGGGTGGGAACCCGCGCTTTCCGCCACGACCTTGCCGGCCCCTCGGGCGTTGAACAACGCCTCGGCGATCTGGCTTCGCCCAGTGTTTCGGGTGCAGAGGATCAGGACGCGGTACGGTTGAGTCGTCATGGCGCCCTCAGGGGAAGGTCCGTACATCGTCGTGGCCGAGGCTCACCCCAAATCACTCCGGCTTCCCCGCCCGCACGAACGCGCTCATGAACTTGCCCTCGGCTTGCTTGATCAAATCTTCGGCGTTGAGCCCGGCCGAAGCAAGGAAGGCACGCGCATCGGAAGCGTCGTAAACCCGAGTCGGTTCGATGTCGACCCCCCCAAACCCCGCCTCCTGCAGCAGTCGAACGTACTCCTTCTCCTCCAGCGCGCCAGCTACACACCCAATCCACAGCTCGACACTTCTTTGGATCGCGGGCGGCACACTACCTCGAACCACGATGTCGGACACGGCGAACCGTCCGCCCGGCCTCAGCACGCGGAACGCTTCGGCCAGCGCCCGTGGCTTGTCCGCCGAGAGGTTGATGACACAGTTGGAAATGATCACGTCGACCGAGTGGTCCGGCAGAGGGATCTGTTCGATGGTGCCTTTCAAAAACTCCACGTTCGTGAGACCCGACTTCCGCTGGTTCTCCCGCGCGAGCGCCAACATTTGATCCGTCATGTCGAGGCCATACGCCTTTCCAGTCGGCCCCACGCGACGAGCCGAGAGAAGTACGTCGATCCCGCCGCCGCTCCCGAGATCCAGCACGATCTCCCCGGGCTTGAGTGCCGCGAGGGCGGTGGGATTGCCGCAGCCGAGCGACGCGAGAACCGCATCGTCCGGAAGGCCCTCCGTCTCGAGCGTGGTGTACAGTTGGGAGGTGATTGGATCCGGCTCGCCACAACATCCGACGGAGCAGCATGTGGTCTTGTCCCCATCACGCACGTGCTCCGCCAGAGCGCCGTACTTCTGTTGAATCGTTTCAACGATTGGCGTCTCGCGCTCTTTGGTCGTGGTGGCGATCTCGTCGCAACAGCCGGAATCACAGCAGCCCGTCTTGGTCACTGTCGCGGCGGTAGCACTTGGGTGTAGGTCGGTCATAGCGCGCTCCTCCGGTCTGGAGTGTTCCCATCAATATTTATTGATATATCGTTGAAAAAAAATCAGGCGCAGCATTCTCCTTTGCGGGTCCACCCGGCGCTCGGAAGCGCGCCAAGAATGTCCCCATAAGTTTCCAGAGCGTCCGGGTGCAATCGGTAGTGGACCCAGCGTCCGTCGCGACGGTCGGCGACGATTCCGGCGTCCTTGAGCGTTTTTAGATGGAACGAGAGCCGAGACTGCGCCGCATCGAGGGCTTCCGTAAGCTCACAGACGCAGCGTTCACCCCGTCGCAGCAGCGCGATGATTCGCAAGCGTGTCGGATCGGAAAGCGCGTGAAACACGAGCGCGGTTTCATCGAGGGAGTGAGCAGCGGTGATCATGTGGACAATATATCAATATATCTTGATGTGTCAAGCTGGCGCTTGCACCGCCCGTTCCATGAGCTCCGTCGCCCTGTCGAGTGTGTCCAAGTCCCTCGGCGACAGTCCCTCTAGCCGCTTCCGCAACGCCGCCACTCGGCGGGCCCGGCCCTCGAGCAGGAGCGCCCGCCCCTTCGCGGTGGCGTGCATACGACTCACGCGGCCATCCGTGGGATCGGCCTGACGTCGCACCAAACTGTCCTTCTCCAAGCCCTGAATGAGTCGGGTCATGGTGGGTCGGCGGACCTGCTCTGCGGCCGCTAACTCGCCCAGGGTTCGGGGCCCAGCGAAGACGAGCACCGAGAGGACCGACATCCGAGGGGCCGTGAGACCGCTCAGCGTGTCCTCGACCCGAAGGCCCCGCAGAAGATGGATGGCAGCGGAGTGGAGGCGGTTGGCCACCCGGTCGACCTGGGTGGAGCGCTCGGGGCTTGCGCGGGATTTCGGCATTTGATACAATATACGATAATTAGCGTAGCTAACTACTTTCCTTGGCCCCGAGGGCCCGATGCCAACTACCGCCCTAGCGCTCAATCAGATCGGTCAGATCTCGGTCAACGTGCGCGACAACATCCCCCGCGCCGTCCAGTTTTACCGCGACACCCTCGGCATGCCTTACCTGTTCGAAACGCCCCGCATGGCGTTCTTCGACTGTTCGGGAATCCGCTTGATGCTCAGTATGCCGGAGAACGCGGAGTTCGACCACCCGGGTTCGGTCATTTACTATCGAGTGGACGACATCCAGGCCACCACCGATGGTCTCAAGGCGCGAGGTGTGACGTTCGAATCCGAGCCTCATCTCGTGGCGCGACTCCCGGATCGAGAAATCTGGATGGGCTTTTTTCGAGATCCGGATCGGAACCTGTTGGCGATTATGCAGGAGAAGAAGGGGTGAGCGAGAGGGGACCGGGAAGAGGGAAGAGGGAAAGGGGAAAGGGCACCGAGCACCGAGCACCGAAAAAAATTCCAGATGAGAGCCGCAAGACCCGTCAGGCGCTCACTGGCTGGCGCAGGTGGGGGAAGCGCTCCCGCCTGCCTCCCACCAGAGCACGTATACCGCTTTGAAGCGCCCCGGGAGGATAGCGTTGAGGGTCGGACCGGGAGGGTTTGGCGTACCCGGAACGATACGTCGCTCCACAGCGACTACGACCTGGACGTGATCGTCCGCAACGGTGACGGTGTGTTGGGTGACGCTCGTCATATCCGTGAGTCGACCATCCACGAGTTCGCGACAGCGAAGCACCGCCCCGGCCGGGCGAGAATCTTCCGGCGCAAGGTCGGTCGTTTGTTGAGCGGGCGTGGCGTCAGAGTTGATGGCATCCACGATTGCCGGGGTCTTTCGCACCGCCGGGGGTGAGACGCGCTCGACCCAATCGACGGGATGAATCTCAATCCAGGCACCGAGGCGCGGGTTAAAGAACGACCACGGGGCATCGTGTGCGGTCGGCGTCACTCCCGATTCGTGCGGCACGTCTTGCCACAGCGCCCCGGTCACACGGACGTAGTCGCCCGCCATGAGAGGCGTGAGTCGCCCCTCCGGGTCGGTCGGTTCAAAGGGCCAGAACGCGTTGGCCCATGCGGCATGGTGCGGATCGCCGGCTGCCACCAGATGAAGCGGCCACCCCGCCGGGGGCGCCCCCCGCCCCACCCAATGGCGGCTGAAGTCTGCTCCTTCGGGGTCCTTGTGCCACGCGTTCAATTCCCCGTGGATTTGCACCACGTTGCTGCCGGCCGAACGGTTTCCCGTGTGCACAAAGGAGTTGAGCGTAATCCCGCGGGGAGTTCCATCCGGTTTGCGGTCGAGCAGAGCCACCCCTGGCCCCGGCGCCACAGGGTTTCCCTTGACGGTGAGGTTGTTCATGGCATCGGTGTTTCCGACGATGGAAGCGACCACGCCGCCGGTCCCATAGTACTTTTCGATGAAGTCCACATCCGGAATAAAGTCGTAGTGGAAATCCTCGAGCCAGGTTCCGTGCAGGCAGCCTGGCATTGTGTCATCGCAATTGAAGAATGGCTTGATGACCCATCCCTGCAGGGTGAAGTTGCCGGCAATGATCGATTCGGACTCTACGCAGTTGGGCGTCCACCGCCCATTCCACTCGTCGTGGCTCTCGCCGCAGTCAAAGAACACGTCGCTCGGCAGGGTGCGAGCAACCTTGGGCCGGATCTTCACCATGAGAGTTGGCGACGTACCATTCGTGCCAGCCGGCGGGTTTGGCGTCGAGTTTGTTACCGACAAGTCGAAGCCGGATCCGGAGCGCGCCGCGGGCGAGGGAGTTACTAAGAGACTGTAGCCCGCGTTGTCGACCACCACCTCAAAGAAGCCGCTCGAAGCCAGTCGTTGCTTGCCCGTTTGATCTTCGCGCGCAACATATGCAAGCGGAGTCGAGGCACTGCCGCCCACCGGTAGCAGCGCGATCGAAATTCGGCCCGCGTCCCCTGGATAGGCGCTGGCCATTCGGAGGATGACCATGGCACTGGGCAACGCCTCGTACAAGTCGACCGGCAGAATGTGACGAGAAAATTGGAGAAAAGGACCAGGGAGAAGCACCGCTTCGAGGATCGGGGTAATCGGAGGTGTGGGGGGGCTGTTTGCGCCACCGTTGCACGCTACGACCAGCGCGGCGCCCCAGAAAGCACGAGAGAGGCCCAACCGCATGAGGCACCTCCGGCCCTAGGTGGGGTGGTGCCCGGCCACTTCGCCCAGAGCCACTGGTCGGAATTGAACCGACGACCGCTCGATTACGAATCGAGAGCTCTACCGCTGAGCTACAGTGGCAAGTGCTCGTACTCAAATGCCCTGGCGCGGATTCGAACCGCGACGCCTTACGGCACTACCCCCTCAAGATAGCGTGTCTACCAGTTTCACCACCAGGGCGGTACGGGGGAAGAGTATAGTATAGCGAGAGATACGGGGAAAGGGGGCGGCAAGAACAAGATGGCAAACACCAGACGGCAAACACACGACGGCAAGAAAAGGACGGCAAGGGAAAAACGGCAATACCAGGTCGTAAGAATTGTAGGGGCACGGCGTGGCGTGCCCCTCCGCGGAGCAAAAGTGGCTTTTAGCGATACATGCCGAGCCGCGGCTTCAGCCGAGAAAAACGGGAAGCTTTCGGGGAGCTTCCCAGAGCTTGCTGCCCGCCCTTGCCGTCTTGTGTTTGCCGTCCTGCTCTTGCCGTCTTTTTCTTGCCGTCCCTCTGTCCATCCCGGCTCCCCCCAACGCGCCGACCGATTCGCACGTATCATTCACAAGCGCTATCAGAAGCGACCCCCCAACAACCGAGTGTAGAGATGCATAGACGCCTAGTCGGCCTCGTGCTTTCCGCCGCCATCGCCGCCCCTACCCTGTCCGCCCAGGTGTCCCAACCTCTCGATTCCGCAACCGTTGCTGCCTTCCGCTGGCGGTCCATCGGACCGTCGAACATGGCGGGCCGAGTCACCGACATCGAAGGAATCCCGAGCCCGTCGCACACGTTCTTTGTGGCGGCCGCCGCCGGGGGGATTTGGAAGACGACCAACGGTGGCAGCAGCTTCCGCCCGGTGTTCGACAATCAGCGTGTCATCTCGATGGGTGACTTGGCCATCGCGCCCAGCGACACGAACATCATTTGGGCCGGGACCGGGGAGGAAGACTCCCGCAACTCGATTTCACCCGGCGGAGGGATTTACAAGTCCACGGACGGCGGGCTCACCTGGAAGCACATGGGCTTGACGGAGACCCAGTCGATCGGCCGGATCGTGGTTCACCCCACCAATCCGAACATCGTCTACGTGGCGGCACTCGGTCACATCTGGGGCCCCAACCCGGAACGGGGGCTGTACAAGACGTCCGATGGCGGGCAAACGTGGGAGCTCATCAAGTACGTCAGCGAAAAGGCGGGCGCCGTCGATGTCGCGATGGATCCCACGAACCCGGACGTACTCTTCGCCTCGACCTGGGAACGAGTCCGCGGGCCCTACTTCCTCAAGAGCGGTGGCCCGGGCAGCGCGCTCTGGAAGACGACCGACGCCGGAAAGACCTGGACCGAGGTGAAGGGGGGCGGCTTCCCCGAGTCAATGAAGGGAAGGATCAACATCGCCATCGCGGCCAGCAACGCCAAGATGATCTATACGATGGTGGAAGCGGACACCGCCCCAAATCCGCAGAAGCCCTCGAAGGACTCCGCTTCGAAAAAATCAGCGCAGGTGCGCCCGTCCGGACTCTATCGCTCCACCGACGGCGGGGCCACGTGGACCAAAATGAACAACGAGAACACGCGGCCGTTCTACTACTCACAAGTACGGGTGGATCCCAAGAACCCGGATCGGGTGTACTGGTCCTCCACGCCGGTGAAATTCTCCGATGATGGCGGCAAGACCGCGCGCAACGCTACCGTCGGGATCCATGTGGACCATCACGCAATGTGGATCGACCCGAACGATCCGAACCACTTTATCGTCGGCAACGACGGGGGCATCGCCCAAACCTTCGACCGCGGCGGCAATTACGACTTCATCAACACCTTCGCCATCGGCCAGTTCTACGCGGTGAGCTATGACATGTCCGTGCCCTATCGCGTGTGCGGTGGGCTGCAGGACAATGGATCGTGGTGCGGGCCGAGCCGGCGCAAATCGGGGCCGATTCTGAACGCGATGTGGGCCACGGTGGGCGGCGGTGATGGGTTTTACACGGCGCAGGACGCCACCGACCCGGACCTGATTTACAGTGAGTCGCAGGGTGGCAACATCGGCCGGATGCGTTTCTCGACCGGGGAGCGCGTGGCGTTGCAGAAACCCAATTGGCGAGAACGCTACCGAACGTTCGAAGACTCTATCATCATCGAACGCCCCGACACGACGCAACCGCAAACCTCGGCCCAAAAGAAACGCATCGCGGAACTTCACTCCCGCGCGACCGCGGACTCAACCCAGCTCGATCTCCGCTGGAATTGGAACACCCCATTCTTCCTCTCACCGCACTCCTCAGCCGTGCTGTACGCCGGGGCCAATCGGGTGATGAAATCCAGCAATCATGGTGACAACCTCCAACCAATTTCCCCCGACCTCACCACCCAGGACACGATGCGGATCCGGGTGAGCACGAAGGCCACGGGCGGCATTACCCCGGACAACACCGGCGCGGAAACACATAGCACGATCACGTCCCTGGCGGAGTCGCCCATGCGCGCTGGCATTCTCTACGCCGGCACGGACGATGGCAACATCTGGGTTTCCAAAAACGATGGCGGCAATTGGGACAACCTGACTGGTCGTTTCCCCGGTGTCCCGGCAAAAACCTGGGTCAATCGGATCGAACCGTCCGCGTTTGACTCAGCCACTTTCTATGTGGCGTTCGACAACCATCGTGAAAACGACTTCACGCCGTATCTCTTCGTGACGACCGACTTCGGCAAGACGTTCACCTCCCTCGTGAACAACCTCCCGACCGGCGGACCGGACTTCGTTCATGTGATTCGCGAGGATCCGCACCATCGGGACCTCTTGTTCGTGGGGACTGACGTGGGGGCCTATGTATCGACCAATCGCGGGAAGTCCTGGCAGAGGTTCATGAGCGGACTCCCGACGGTTCCGGTACACGATCTCAAGATTCACCCCCGCGACCATGAGTTGATCGCCGGGACGCATGGCCGCGCCATCTGGATCGTGGACATCGCGCCGCTCGAGCAGCTGACGGACCAGGTGCTGGCCGATTCCGCCCACCTCTTCAAGCCGAAAACGGCCTTTCAGTGGGGCGAGCCTCCAGTGGGAGGCGAAGAATTGGGTCACAAAGTGTTCCGCGGACAAAGTGCGCAATACGGAGCGGAGATCGCCTATCGGCTCACGAGTGGGCAACGCTCTGACCGGACGAAACTCGTCATCACAGACATCAAGGGTGACACCATTCAGACTCTCAACGGCCCCGGAGGCCCGGGGCTGCACCGGGTCAACTGGAACTTCCAAGGCAAACGCCCGCCGGCCCCCAAACTAGGCCCGGCGGCCCGGCGCGACAGCGTCGTGTTCGCCCGGCGGGTCGACTTTGTATTTGATTCGCTCGAGAAAGCTGGACAGCCGAAGCCGATGTTGGATCGCGTCAAGGGAATGATCCAGGCGGGTGACGTCAGCTCCATCTTTGCGGCGTTCGGCGGGGGCGGTGGTGGAGGCGGCCAAGCCGCTCCGACGTTCGCGGAGCGTCCGGGCGAATCGCGCGCTGGGGCCGCCGGCGGGGGGCGCGGAGCCGAGAGCCAAGGCGAGGGGGCCGGTGGGGAGGCCGGCGCTCTACCGGATCAGGGTATGATGGGCCAATTGATGCAAGCGCTGCGGCCACCCGGCGGTGGATTCGAGATCCCGGGTCTGTCTCGCCGCAACCAATCTCCGTCCGTTCCACCGGGCGACTATCTCGTGACGCTCACCGTCGGCGGCAAGACGTACCGCGAAGTACTTCATGTTGAGCGAGTGAGCGGCACCGGCGCGGCCAGCGCACTGTTTGAAGAAAACTGAGGTCGCGGACGGCTCAATTTTATGATCGAGGACGTTCGGTCATCCGACCCGGATCACGAGATTGATGACTCCGGTGTATCCACTGCCGTCGACGGACGTTTGGATCGTCAGTGCGGATTTTTCCGTGGACGAGAGCCCATTGTAGATGCCATCCTGCGCGTTCTTGGTGTCGCGGGTGCCCTTCGCGCTATAGGGGCTTTGGGCGTGCACCGCATCGGTAAGCACCTCGTCGAAGAAAAACTGGGACGTGAACCCGTACGTGGTGGCGGCACCCGCGATGATGCGCACCTTGAAGTGGGTGTGAACCGCTCGACCCGGGTACCAACCCGGATAGACGGTGCTGAACCGCGCGGCGCCCGTTACGTTGGTGATCTGATAGCCGCGGAGGAAGCGATGCCCTGCCCCGCGGCCCAAGACATCCGAGTACACGCCGGCCGAATCGCAGTGCCACACGTCTACATAGGCACCCGTGAGCGGGGTGCATGCGTTATTGTCGTTGCGAGACACGTTGAATGTGAGTCCGAGCGGAATACCGGTCGAGACGAGTCCGGTGACTGGATCGGATTTGATGTCCGACCGATTGAGCCGCTCGTCTACGAAGTAAGGCCCCTCCGTGAGAGCCGCGGTCAACACGCAACCAACGTCACTAGTGGCGGCGGTTGCGTTCGCCGCAGCGCAACCGATGAACGCTTGCGACACAGCGAGGGTCGCTGCCGCGCCGGCCGCCCGGCCGAGGAGTTCTCGACGCGTCAGAGTGGTTCGGTCGGAAAGGCCGGACAGGGGATTCCGAGGCATCGAACAGTCCAAATGTTGAGTGTCAGGCCAGCGCTTCATCGATCCGGGGCAGACGTCGGTCAGGGTTGGAACGTGAGTCCCACCGCGAAATTCGCAACCCGTTCGTGCAGCGTGGCATCGCCCCGCTTCTCGAATCGGCCTTGGAGCAACTCGGCCCGCGGTGTGAGCCAAAGCCTGCGACCCAAGCGCACCTCATAGCCCACCCCAAATGCCGTCGCCAACCCACCCTCGCTGACAGTGGTGCCAGGGCCGCTATAATCCGTCAACGTCTTCCCACTCCATGCATATCCAACCCCACCCTTGAGAAAGAGCCCCGCGTTGTCGATGGGATAAAACTGTCCCACCACCATGAGAGCAGCGAAGGTCTCGCGAATGCGCTGAACGTTGCCGTCCGCGTCGAGCCCTGTGGTAGGGTTGGTCCAGGCAGTAACCTCGCCCCCTAACCGAAGATGGCGGTCCGGCGTGCCGCCCATTGCCAGAGTGAAAGTGCCTTTGCCGACGGTGTTGGAATAGTCGCCGTTTCCGAACGAGAAGGATTCCTCGCCATAGCCGCCACCGATGTTGAGCCAAAGGCCGTGACGGGTAGAGTAGTCGGAAATCTCGATGAGACCCCGGCGTTGTGCGGCAGCGCTCCCCACGGCCCCAGCAACCAGAAGCGCGGCAAAGGCGGAGACACGAAGCGTTCTCGACATGTGAATTCCTCTTCCAATCGTGGCGGACACCGAGTACAAGCAACAATTTGAACCGATGTTTGACCTGGAAGCAAGCGATGGGCCGCGCGACTTTCAGTGCGCTATATTGTTGCTCATGAATAAGTTACCGCGACTGGCCGTATCGTCGGCCTTCCCGCGCGTGTCCCTATCTTGTGACACCGGACGTCCCCGGTGGGGTGGTTCTGGCTGGTGAAACGGTACTTCTGGTTCTCGCTCACTGTCGTCGTCGCAGCGAGCTGTTTTGGCCTTTCCGGGTGGCAGTTTCGCCGGCTACTGGCACGTCGAGCTCAGAACGCTGAAGCCCTGGCAGGCCGGTTCGCTCCCCTCGTTGATCTCCAACGGACCCACCCACCCATCTGGGACCTCAACCATCGGCGAATAGCGGCGGCCGGAGAATTCGACTATGCCCACGAGATTGTTCTTCGAGCACATGAATTTCAAGGAGCCCCCGGCGTACAAATCGTGACGCCACTCCGGCTCCCCGGGACCGACACCGCCTTGCTCGTCAATCGCGGTTTTCTCACGGCCGACGACGCAACCACACCGACCGATCGCGGCCCGGAGCCGACCGGTCGAGTGGTGGTAGAGGGCATTGGCATGACCCTACCGGAAAGCGCAGACAGCGGCGGTCCGCTGGATCACAAGGCGTCGACTACCTGGCGCCGGCTCGATGCGGTTGGCCTGCGCCATGCTCTCCCCTACCCTTTCTACCATATCTATTTGCTCTTGCCCCCCGACAGCGCCCACCATGGCTTTCCGATCCGCCAGGAGCCGCCCGCGCTCGATGACGGCCCGCACCTCAACTATGCGCTGCAATGGCTTGGGATTGGAGCGGCAGTGTTGGGGTTTGGGTTGCTGGTAGTGCTGGGAATTGGGAAGCGCACCGAGAACGAGGGGAGGCCCTAACCCCGGCCCCTATCCCTCGACCCCACATTTCCCCCCGCCCTCCCGATCTGCACGAGTTCCGGCTGCGAGACAAATTCCGGGCAAATTGTTCTGTCGTACTCGTAGGGTCCCCCGGTCTCCGCGTCGATCCACGGGAAGCCTTTGCACACTGCCGGGTAGTACGGTTTCGCGTAGATCGAACATTTGTTGTCCGCGAGGAACACACACTTCTTGCCGCGCACCCGCGTGCGCCACTCACCCCATCGGGTGCGATAGATCGTTTCGCCCCCGTGCGCTTTGGTCACCAGCGCTGCTTCTGAGTCGCTCAGCGTCACTCCAAAGGAGCAACACGCCGATTGGTGAGGACAAGGATAGCATGGAAGATCCGGAAACTTCATGGATCGCGCCGCGCACCGGGGGCGACCTCGCTGAGTGGGACGCCTTCGATCGCCTCCGTCGGCCGCACGCCGAGGATCGCGGCCAGTGTCGGCGCGATATCCACGGTGCGGACGGTCCGCGAAAGCTGCGCGGCAAGAATGCCTTCGCCCCAGAATACGATCGGGACCTCGACGTCGTCCGGATTGGTGGTGCCATGAGTCGTGTACGCCGGGTTGAAGGTCCAGACCCAGCCCGGAGACGCGCTGGCCGCGGCGAGCCACGCAAAGCCATGCGGAATGGAGCGCCTCCATCGACCAGCCTCGAGATCCGAACCAGCGGAGGCGAGCTGCGCCGGAGTAAATACCTGGCGGATTCCGGGCATCTTTCGGATCGTTTCGGCGAGGGCGGTGCTGAGGCTATCCACGTTCACTCCGCGAGCCTGCAGCGCGGGCACGTCGGCAAAGACGAGGCCCTCTTCCGAATCAAAGCCGAAATCAACCCGATACCGCTGGTAGAACATCGCCCCGATGCCTCCGGTCAAATCGGTGAACGCCAACCGTCCCCCTTTCTGACCGTGCGCTGCTTCGTATTCAGGGAACGACGTCACGCCGTGGTCGGCGGTGAGGGCCAGCACAATCCGGTCCTTCGGGACCAGCGTCGAAAGCGAATCCAGGAACCATCCGAGAAAGCGGTCGAGCCGTAAGAGATGATCGTGCATCTCGCGCGAGTTGGGCCCAAACACGTGACCCACCGCATCGGTGGCGGAGAGGGAAATAGAGAGGAGGTCCGGTCGATCTCGCTGGCCGAGTCCCTCCCGACGGGCCCCTTCGAGGGCGATGTCGAGTGTGAGGGAGTCGGCGAATGGTGTGGCCGTCAATTCGAGGGCGGCTCGCGCGGGGTCGTCGGAAAAGTGATGAGGGAACACGTTCCCGGTGCCGCCTCGTTCCCACTTCTGGTCGTCCGGCTCCTGGTATTGAGCCTCCGGCAGGAGCAAGGTCCAATCCTTGCCCGCGAACGCCGCCAGCCCTTGCCGGCCATTCCATTGTTTCACCCAGGTCAGCAACGTGTCCGCGTAGTAGGTGCTGGTAGTGAAGTTCTGTCCGTCGAGCCAGAACACCGGCATTCGGGCCCGTCCGACCGGGAGGATAGCTCCTCGATCTTTGCGAGAAACCGAGAGGACTCGGGTCGCCGGATCGCGGGCAATCATCCAATCCACAAGCGTCGTCCCCAGGAAACGCCGGGGTGAGGCACCGGGACCCGCCGCGCCGATCAAGGGCGCGGAGGGATCGGTCACGCCGAGGAGGTTGGTGACGATGCCCGCGCTCGAGGGAGACCGGCCCGACAACATCGTCGAGTGCCCCGGCGCGGTTTCCGTGATCGCGTGATCCTGTTCCCCGTGGAGGTACATCGCAGCCTGGTCGTTGAGGCGTTTGAGCCCACCCACGTATTGGTCACGGTACCGGGTGAAGTAGTCGGGCCGCATTTGATCCACCGCGATGAAAACGACTAAGCGTGGCGTATGCTTTTGGCCGGACGCGGGCACCGGCAATGCCGCTACCGCAAGGAGGAGCAGCAACGGGCGGGGGAAGGACATCATGCGGTAACATCCTTGGTTAAAATTCACGCGGACTCTCACCGGGCTGAAACAGGGAGCTTTTTACCTTGGTCCCGACCTTGAAATGGACCAAATTCGTCTGGTCGGTGAACAACTCGAAAAAAATCGTGTCTTCGACCTGAATGCCCGTGGGTGGCCGGTCCCACTCGGTCGCCAGGTGGACCCACAGAACGTCCTGGTCATTCTCACGGGTCTCGAGCGCCAGCGGCAATGTCGCCCCCTCAGGCCCCCTGAGGATCAGGTGCTTTTCGAGATACCGGAGCAGCGGCACATCCAGTTCGGGACCGGCTGAGTCAATCCGAATCGGGTGTCCGGACGTAGTACTGAGAGCCCGCGCAAGATCGTCGCGATACACCCGCACGCTCAATTCGAATCGGTGTGACTGGGCGTTATACTCTATTGTGCACACCGAAGCATGGAGTGGATGAAATGTCAGGACCCCAGCCAGCAGCGACGTCAACATACCTGAAATCTATCGCCTTCCCCCCCGCGAAATAATGCCCTCCGACTTCGGCATCTTCGTGCGCCTAGGTCTCGGCCATATCACCGACCTGCGCGGCTACGACCACATGCTCTTCCTGGCCGCCCTGGCCGGGGTCTACGAATGGCACGAGTGGAGGCGGGTCGTCTGGCTGGCCACGGCATTCACGATCGGCCACTCGATCTCGCTCGCTCTGTCCACCCTCGAGATCGTCCGCGCCCCAGGGAACCTCGTGGAAGTGCTCATCCCGATTACGATTGTGCTCACCGCGATGCTCAACATGCTCACGGAGGTCCGCGAACCCACGACAAACGGTCGGGCCGCGCGCCTGACGCTTCGGACCGGCTATATCGGCGCCACCTGCTTTGGCCTCATCCACGGACTTGGATTTTCCACATACTTGAAGAGCCTTCTCGGCAAGGAAGCGAGTGTCGCGTGGGAATTGTTTGGTTTCAACCTCGGCCTGGAAATCGGACAGATCGTCATTGTGATCCTGGTTCTCCTCCTTTCCTTTCTCGTGATCCACTTTACCGGCCTGGCCCGGCGGCGATGGAATGTGGGGATCTCGTTGGTCGTGGCCGCCGTGGCACTCGGGCTTTTGGTCGAACGCCTACGCGCCTGAACGTAGGTTACTGTTGCGTCGGCTCAGCCCTGGCGGGATTGGGATTCGCGCAGCCGGCCCGCGCCCAAGACACGTTCGAAATCCAGGTCTATGAGTACGAAACCGTGCCCAAGGGCAAATGGGATTTAGAAACGCACTTCAACTACATCGCCAAGGGGACCACCGTCTTCGACGGCACGGTCGCGCCGACTCAGCATCAGTCTCACCTGACCTTCGAATTCACCCACGGCATCACGGAGCACTTTGAACTCGCGGCGTATCTGGTTCTCGCGAATCGGCCGGGTGCGGGGTCCGAGTACGCCGGTTGGCGGATTCGACCCCGATGGAGCCTTCCCAAGGAGTGGCACCTTCCGGTCGACGTCAGTGTGAGCGCGGAGGTCGGCTTTCCACGAGACACCTACGAAGAGAACAGCACGACCCTCGAGTTCCGGCCGATCCTGGAACGGAGGTTTGGCAAAGTCCAAATCGATCTGAATCCGGTACTGGGCCGCGCGCTACAGGGGCCGGGAACCTCACAGGGATGGGAGTTCGAGCCGGGGGTGCGGGGCGCGGTTTCGGTCACCAAACAGCTCGATCTTTCCACCGAGTATTACGGTGGCCTCGGCCCCGTCACTAACTGGGCTCCCCGGCATCAGCAGGTCCATCAATTCTTCTTCGGCGGGGACTACCAGTTCTCAGACAAGATCGTGTTGAACGTGGGCGTGGGGTTCGCCGGCACGGAGGTCGGGAATCGGTTGGTGTACAAGACTCGGATGGGGTGGGTGTTCTAGCGCGGTGTTGGCGGATCCGGCCGCCCCACGCGATCTTTCGGCATGCTTATAGCAAGGAAGGAACCTATGCGCGCTCTCAGTGGCCCCGGCCTAGTCGTCGCCCTCCTCTTCCTCACCTCGGGCGCGGCGGGACAGGGTGGGGCCCGATCGATCGGGCCTCAGGTTCGTCCATTCGTCGCCGTGGATGCGCCGGTCGTGGCGCTCACCCACCTACGTCTGATTGACGGGACCGGGGGTCCGGCGCGCGAAGAACAGACCATCGTCATCACCGGTGAACGCATCACCACGGTCGGCCCGGCAGCTACGACCGTGGTCCCGGCTGGAGCGCACGTCATCGACCTGGCCGGACACACGGTCATCCCCGGACTGATCGGTCTTCACGACCACATGTATTACTCATCGGTCGGGGGGTCCATGAAGCCGATGTTCTTCTCGTATCCGAAACTGTTTCTCGCAAGCGGAGTCACCACGATTCGCACGACGGGCAGCGTGGACTCATATCAGGAGTTGAACCACCACCGCGCCATCGAAGCGGGCGAAATAGTCGGTCCCGATATTTTCGTGACCGGACCGTATCTGCAGGGACCGGGGCCGGGGCCATTCGCCATGCATCCGCTTTCCGGTCCGGAGGATGCCAGGCGGATGGTGCGCTATTGGGCCGAAGAAGGCGTGCCCTGGTTCAAAGCGTACACCCAGATCACGCGGGCGGAACTGGGAGCCGCGATTGATGAAGCCCACAAACACCACGTCAAAGTCACCGCCCACCTCTGCTCGGTCGGCTTTCGCGAGGCGGTCGCGCTCGGCATCGACAACCTCGAGCACGGGTTGCTCACCAACACGGAGTATTGGTCCGGAAAGAAACTCGATGCGTGCCCCACGATTGGTGATTCAGTGGTGTACGAGAACGTTGATATCGACGGACCGGCGGTGCAACAGACGTTCCGCGAGATGGTGAAACACAGGGTCGCGATGACGTCGACGCTCGCCGTAATGGAGCTGTCGGCGGCGAGCCGGGTGCCGCCGGACGCTCGGGTGCTGGATGCGCTGTTTCCCGAGGCCCGGAGCAGCCTGGAGAAGTGGTACGGTACCGGACGGCAAGCCAAGGACAGTCTTGCCCGGAGCCACCTCACGCTGGCGATGGCCTACGAACGCGCGTTTGTGAAGGCGGGCGGACTGTTGGGCGCTGGCTCAGACCCCTGCTGTCTGTCGGCGATTGCCGGCTACGCCGATCAACGGAACTTCGAACTGTTGATGGAAGCGGGGTTCACCGGCGAGCAGTCGATTCAAATCATGACGGCGAACGGCGCCAAAATCCTCGGCGTCTCGGACCGGGTGGGTACTGTGGTAGCCGGCAAGCAGGCGGACTTGGTCGTGCTACGTGGAGACCTGGGATCCACTCCATCCGTCATTCGCGAAGTGACGATGGTGTTCCGGAAGGGCATCGGGTACGACCCCGGCAAACTCACCGAAGCCGTGAAGGGGAAGGTCGGGATCCGCTAAGCGCGGTTCCGGCAACCGAACAACAAACAGACCGGCCCGTGGCTGGTCAAAGAAAGGATGACTCCATGAAGGCTAACACAAAGGTCGCGAGCACGGCACTCGTCGTGTTGAGTGTCAGCGCACTCAGCGCCACCGTGTTTCACAATCACCTCACGAAGAGCGCTCCCGCCGCCGACGAGGTCGTCGCAAAAGCACCGAGCCAGGTCCGGCTCTGGTTCTCGGAACGACCCGAGGTCGCGTTCAGCAGCGTGACCCTGCAGGGAGCCGACAGCGCCAAAATCCCGGTCGCTAAAATGCACCCAACCGACGACACGCTATCCGTGGCCTCGGACCTCGTGGCCCCGCTCAAGGACGGGAAGTACAGCGTGACGTGGCGAACGGCAAGCAAAGATGGGCATGCGGTCAAGGGTAAGTACAATTTCACGGTCGGTAAGTGACGATCGACGTACCCTTTGTCCTTTTCGCGGCGGCGCGTGCGATTTCCTACGCAGCCGCGTTTCTCATCATCGGGGCGACCGTGTTCCGGTTCGCCGTCACCCGCACTCTCGAAGGCACCGACGGCCTCCAGGGTGCGGATTCGTTTGTAGACGACGTCCGGAGCAGCGCGGGCCGGCTCGCAGTGGGTGCCGCCGCAGTGCTCCTCCTCGCCTGTGGAGTGCGGATCTACTTCCAAGCCCGCTCCCTCCTCGATCCTTCCGATCCGGTCACGGGCGAGTTCATCGGGACCGTGATCGGAAAATCGACCTGGGGCCTGGGGTGGCTCACTCAAGTGGCCGCAGCGGGGCTCGCAACAAGCGCCTTCCTTCTCACCATCATTGTTCCCCGAGCCGGATGGTGGGCTGCTATCCTGGGCACCACGGCGGTGGCCCTCGCCGCCCCGCTCACCGGTCATGGTGTTTCCGCTGCGGCCGGTCGCTTCGGGTTCTTGCTCGATGCCATTCATGTGCTCGGTGGGGGAGCCTGGCTCGGCACCTTGGCGGTCGTACTGGTCGCAGGCTTCCAGACTGTGCGGTCGTTGGCCCCCGACCGCCAAGCAGATGCGGTGGCCATTCTAGTGAGGACGTTTTCACCGGTGGGTTTGGTGGGTGCGGGGACCGCGGTGCTTGCGGGCGTCATCATGGCGTACCGATACGTGGGCTCCTTCGGCGCGCTGATTTCAAGCGGGTACGGTCGCACCCTTCTCCTCAAAGCGGCAGTTCTCGCCGGGGTGGCCGGACTCGGTGCCTACAATTGGCGGGTGGTCCTTCCCCGGCTGGGCTCGCCGGCGAGCGCCAAGGAGGTCGCACGAAATGCGAGGATTGAGTTGGCTTTGGGCGTTGTCTTACTCGCAGTGACGGCCGTCATGGTGGCACTCCCGATGCCCGGAGAGGAGCACTAGGGAGGGTCGGCCCCAACCTTGCAAGAGTAGGGGCGACCACTATTGCTGCCGCCCAGTGTAAGGAGCCTCCATGAGCAACCTGCCTCAGAATTTGCATTCCACGGTGTTGCCCTTTTTTGCACTCGCAGTCACCGTCACCTCAGTACAAGCCCAAATGGGCGTTGGAATAAGTGCCAAGGCCTCCACCCTTGGGGCCGGCGGCGAGATCGTGATTGGCTTGAGCCGACACATCGACATCCGCGGCGGGGTGAATTACATGACGTTGACCGTGAATCGGTCGTTGGAAAACATTCCCTACTCCATCACACCGCGCGCCTTGTCGTTTACGGGCCTCCTGGATTTCCATCCATTCGACAACGCATTTCGACTGACCGGCGGATACATCTCAAACAGCAACCAGGCGAAATTTTTCGCGGCTCCCACCTCCCCCATCACGGTTGGCAGTACGGTCTACCAGCCAAGCGATGTCGGCCATTTGGACGGCATGCTCGATTGGAAGAGGAGCGCGCCGTACGTCGGCCTGGGGTTCGGTGGTCGAAGCACCGTGGCAATCACCTTTGACGTGGGGTTGGTGCTGAGCGGCGTACCCCGTGTGTCGCTCACAGGGACGACGAACCTCACCGGCCAGGCCAAGCAGGTGTTCGATCAGAACGTTGCGCAGGAGCTGGCGACGATTCGGAAGGATATCAACGACAACGCCAAGTATTTGAAGTACTATCCGGTTGTGTCACTTGGCCTCCAGGTGTGGCCCTGACCAGAGGGCGGGCAACCCTGGCGCGGGAAACCATTCCGGGGAATCGACGAAAGGGCGCGGACTGGTTACCTTCTGGTCCTGTTCAGCGCCCTTAGCTCAATTGGATAGAGCATCAGACTTCGGATCTGAGGGTTGGGGGTTCAAATCCCTCAGGGCGCGCTTGAAGCCGTAATGCTTGAGAGAAGCGAAGCAGAGGAGAGGGGGCGCCCCACCTACCAGAATGTGGAGCGCCGCTGGTGAATACCGGGCGAAATCGCGCCGTCAACGCCCAATGCTTTGTATCATGTTCTTGGCGGTCTCATTGTACTTGTCGATGATCTGTTTCACACCCCCCTTTACGCTGCTCGCTTTAGATTCGTCCAGGGCGCGTGTTGGCAGATTACGCGGGCCCTTTGGAGGGTCCGTCTTCGGCTTCTTGGATTTCATGGGTGCCTCCGGGTGATGGATTTGATGATGCTTCCTTGCACTACGACGTGGTGAATGTCTCAGGAGTTCCGGTCCGGTCCCCCTGTAGTATGATATCGGAAATGACGCGCGAAACCCGACACCGGAGGCGCTGCCAAATATGATTTGGTCGCCTTAGCCTTCTAATGGGCGGGAGGAGCCAGGCACTTTCAGAAGGACCCAGTAAGACCGACCGGCCCGCACCTGGGACGTGCCGGGATGGGGCCCCCGCCTCGGCGAAAGGTTCAAGCCCTCAAGGCGGGGTGAAGAAAGCCTACGCCTTCAGTCGGTAGCCCACCTTGTGGACCGTTTGGATGTAGCCCGGAGAAGCCGGGTCCTGCCCGAGCTTCCGGCGGAGCTCGGCGATATGAGTATCCAAGGTGCGACTGTGGACCCCGGTTTGATACCCCCAGACGTCGCGCATCAATTCGTCTCGAGGGACCACCGCTCCGCGCCGACGAGCCAGGGCCACGAGCAAATCGAATTCGCGCGGCCGGAGGAGAACTTCCTCTCCCCCGCGCTTCACCTGTCGGTCTACCTCGGAAATTTCCACATCGGCGAAGCGAAGGGGCTCCGCCGAAAGCTTAGCGCCAGCCGCCCCGACTGCCCGGCGGAGAATGGCTTGAACCCGGGCCACGAGCTCGCGTACCCCAAACGGCTTGGTGACGTAGTCATCCGCCCCCGCACGAAAGCCGCGTAGTTTATCCGTCTCATCGCCTCGCGCCGACAGAATCAGGACGGGAACGTCCGAACCGGTGTGGCGCAGCGCTTCGAGAAACTCGAATCCATCACGTCCCGGGAGCATCAGATCCAGAATGACGAGTGCGAGGCCGGGGTCGCGCGCGGCCTCGAGCCCTTTTTCGGCGTCCGGCGCCCAATCCACCGCGAATCCTTCGACGACCAGGTTGGTGCGGAGGCCACGGGCGAGGTCCGCGTTGTCCTCGACGATCAAGATGCGTCTCATGAGGTTGCTCTCTTCGGGAGCTCAATGACGACGCGAGCGCCTCGGCCTGGGGCACCTTCGACATAGGCTCGGCCTTGGTGGAGCTTCACGAGATCCCGTACCACGGCCAGCCCCATGCCACTTCCCGGGGCGCGGTTGGTGTCGGGATCCGCTCTCACGAAGGGGTCCCAGATCCGGTGTCGGTCCTCCATGCGAACCCCCGCGCCTTGATCGTCTACATACAACCGTATGACATCGGCCGATTGGCTGAGCCCCACGGTAACCGTCTGGCCGCGCGGACCGAACTTGAGCGCGTTGTCCAACAGGTTGAGCAGGATTTGCCGGAAGGCGCCTTCGTCGACCTCAGCAACGATATCGTCATCGAGGTCGAGCTCGAGACTCGCTCCGCGCTCCGCGGCGAGGGGAGTAAACCCCTCGGCGATGTCGTATACGAGGGGGGCGATGGGCATTTCTTTGCGCTGTACGAGCAAGGTTCCCCGCCGCCCCACTGCGAAGTGCAGCACGTTTTCAACGAGGTGGATTAACCGGCGCGTCTCTCGGAGAATGACACGCACCGCAAAGTTGCGATCGTCTTCGGCGGGCGCGCGCCCCAAGTCCAGGGTTTCCGCGAACAGGAGGATCTGGGCCAGCGGTGTGCGGAGCTCATGGGACACGCTCGCGACGAAATCCGAGCGCGCCGCGGTGAGCGCTTGTTCGCGATTGAGCGCCGCGATGGTCACCAGCAGTCCGGCGGCGGCGAGCACGAGGAGGCCGAGAAGAATCGGTAGCCGGGAGCGCGGTACGGTATCTCGCAGAATGCGCGTCGCAACCTCGGATCGGAGCGTGACGTAAATCGCCAGACCTTTCTTGCCCGCCCACGTGGTGTCCACCGCCGTATAGGGTGAGCGATACTGGATCGGTGAGCGGTAAATCGTATCCTGGGTCAAGCCATAGATGGCCACCACCGACAAGACCGAGTCATTCACCGTGGCGCCGACCAAGCTGGTGGGCAGCAGCAACCGGGAGGTCGCGGCCGCTGCGAGGAATTTTCCGCTCGAGGCGCCGGAACAGGTTTCGAAGCCATACACCGCTACCAGCTCACCGCCCGGGGCGCGGCGAAAGCCGAACACCAATCCGCGCGGGCCAATCGGTGAGTCTCGGTATCGGATGAGAAAAAAGGCGTCGATCTCGCGCATCATCGCGTTGACTCGGAGACGATTCACCAACAGGGACTTCGCGGACGAATCGGGCTCGGGCCCCAGAAAGGTCATCGAGCTATCCGTCGGTAAATACCGGAAATAAAAGCGGGCCGCGTTCTGCTTCCGATCTCGACAGACGGCCGTACTCTCCGCATTGTCTCGCAACACCGAGAGCGCTGGAAGAATGCGCGCTTGCTCCTGGCGCACCCATCGAGTCACCGGATAGAGCGCCGGGGAGATCTCGTTGCCCAGCGCCTCGGAAATGGCCAAGCGGTACGTCCAGGCGGCCGAGGCCACCAGGTCCCCCAGCATTTTATCTACGGCGCCGCGGTGGAGCCTCTCGGACCGTCTCGCCTCGAAGGCGAGACCCGCCATGAGCAGCAACGACAGCGCGAGCAAGGCCACCAGGCCCATGCTTTTCACCTCACGACGCAATGCCAATGGCCGGCCTTTCCAGGATCGCTCCGGGGGGGGAGGAGTGGCTTCAAATATACGAGATGCAACGCAGGTGAGGTGCGGGAAATGTCAGGCGAAGCGCGGAATGGGTAGGACGGCAGGTGGGTCGGCCCCTACTTTCGGGTGAACGGAATCGGAGTAGTGTGATCCGTATCTTGAAGATTCAGTACGAGGTGGTCGAAGTCGAGAAGCTGGCCCGAGATGGTACCGACCAGCGCAGGGTTAGCCGCGGTGAATGATCCGAACGAAATTGAGACATGCGACGATGTGTGGGAGCCCACCACGCTCACCGAGTCGGCGGACCCGTCTTGCCGGGCGAATGTGGCCACCCCGCTGACACGCTCGCCGCGCTGAATCAGGGTCATCTCGAACGAGGTGTAGTTGAAGAACCCCCGGTCCGCCGCCCACCGCCCGGACAGGTCCAACCCCCCAGGTCCGAGGGTGGTTGAACATCCGATACCGGCGAGTAGCGCCAGGCCAATTCCCCAGGTATACACCAACTTCCGCATTCGACCCTCATCAGGAGATTCAGTCCCGCATTCCGCAACGTCCACGCCAGCCAACGCCGTCTGGTAAACCTCACAGCATCATGGACATGCCTCCATGGACAGGGAGGCTTTGTGTCGGATCGACACGAACGGGAGGGGCGTTCTGACACGGCCCCACGCATCGCGCCACGGCCTTGCCAGCCTTCGGTTGCGAGTTAGTCTATGGACACCGAAACCGTGAGCCGCGGGGAGACGCAATGCCTTCGATCTACGAACACACTTACGCCCGGTCCTTGGCCGACCCCGACGCCTTCTGGACCGAGGCGGCGGAAGGGATCGATTGGACGACTCGATGGAGCCAGGTGCTGGACGGGTCTACGCCGCCGTTCTATCGGTGGTACGTCGGGGGACGGCTGAACGCGTGCTATAACGCGCTCGACCGGCACGTCGAACGGGGGCGCGGCGAACAACCCGCCTTGATCTACGACAGCCCGGTCACCCGCACCATCAAGAGCTTCACGTACCGGGAGCTGCTCCGCGAGGTCGCACTATTCGCGGGAGTGCTTCGCGAGCTGGGCGTGGCAAAGGGCGACCGAGTCATCATCTATATGCCGATGGTTCCCGAAGCGGTCATCGCGATGCTCGCGACGGCCCGATTGGGAGCGATTCACTCTGTGGTATTTGGCGGGTTCGCGGCGAACGAACTGGCCTCGCGGATCAGTGATGCAAAGCCCACGGTGATCGTTTCAGCATCGTGCGGGATCGAGATCGACCGTGTGGTGCCGTACAAACCCCTGTTGGACCGTGCCATCGCTCTGGCAACCCATTCGCCGGCGTGGTGCGTGGTTCTGCAGCGCCCCCAAGCAGCGGCCGACATGATCCCGGGCCGCGACATCGACTACGCCGCGGCGATGGCGAATTGTACTCCGGCTGAGTGGGTTCCGGTTGCGGCCACCGATCCGCTCTATATCCTGTACACCTCGGGCACGACCGGCGTACCGAAGGGTGTGGTGCGGGACACGGCGGGGTATCTCGTCGCTCTGTTCTGGAGCATGAAGAATGTGTACGGCATGGAGCCGGGTGAGGTGTATTGGGCGGCTTCCGACCTGGGCTGGGCGGTCGGGCACTCATATCTCGTCTACGGCCCGCTCCTCCATGGGAACACGACGATCCTATACGAAGGCAAGCCCGTGGGGACACCAGACCCAGGGGCATTCTGGCGGGTCATCGAGCAGCACGGAGTCCGTGTCCTGTTCACGGCACCGACCGCGTTTCGCGCGATCAAGCGAGACGATCCGAATGGCGACTTCATCCGGCGCCATGACATTCGCTGCCTTCGAACCCTCTTCCTTGCGGGCGAGCGGTGCGATCCGGATACGCTTCATTGGGCGGAACATCAGCTCCATGTACCGGTCATCGATCATTGGTGGCAGACTGAAACCGGGTGGCCGGTAGGGGCCAATTGCGTTGGCCTAGGTGCCCTCCCCGTGAAGCCCGGCAGCTGCACCACTCCGGTGCCCGGGTACGACGTGCGAGTGCTGGATGAGGCCGGTAAGGAGGTCAGACCGGGCGAGACCGGCAACGTCGTGATCAAGCTCCCGCTCCCCCCGGGCTGCCTGCCCACGCTCTGGAACAACGACGCCGGGTACGAACGCGCCTACTTGAGCCGCTACCCCGGGTACTATCTCACCGCCGACGCCGGTTTCAAGGACGAGGACGGCTATCTGTGGATCATGAGCCGCACCGACGACATCATCAACGTGGCGGGGCACCGGCTCTCGACGGGGGCGATGGAAGAGGTCCTCGCGTCGCACCCCGACGTCGCCGAGTGTGCGGTCGTAGGTGTGGCCGACGAGATCAAAGGCGAGATTCCTTTGGGATTGGTGGTGACGAAGGCCGGTGTGAACCGGTCCCACGATGACATCACCCGTGAATTGGTGGCCCTGGTGCGAGAGAGAATCGGGCCCGTGGCGGCCTTCAAGGTCGCGACCGTGGTGCATCGTCTTCCCAAGACCCGCTCGGGGAAAATTCTCCGCGGTACGGTGAAGAAAATCGCGGACGGGGTACCCTACCCGATGCCGTCGACGATCGACGAACCGGCAGTCCTCGAAGAGATTGCCATCGCGCTCGCGGCCTTGGGCTATCCGAAAGGCGCCTGACGGCCTATTCCTCGACTTGAATCCCGATAGCGCGCATGAGTGCGAGGGCGTTGCTCCGCTCCACGACCCCGGGCCGCAGGAGATAGTCAAACGCGACCCGCCCCTCGAGGATCCGGTCTTCGAAATGCACATTCAGGCCGTGCGGAGCGAGGCGGGTCGCGACCTCGGCCAGCGCCAAGTCGTGGGTCGTCACCAGACCGATCGCACCCCGCTCTACCAAGGTCGTCACGATGGCTTCCGCCCCGATCTGCCGGTCGTGAGAATTCGTTCCGCTCAACAACTCATCGAGCAGGAACACCACGGGCCGTCCTTCGGTCGCCAGGCCGAGGATCGCGCGGATACGGTTGATCTCGGCATAGAAGCGGGAGGCCCCCTCTTGCAGCGAGTCGTGCAACCGCATCGAAGCGCCGATCGCGAGTGGGGAGAGCCGTACTTTCCGCGCGCGGACCATGCCGCCGGCTTGCGCCATCACGACCGCCGTGCCAACGGCGCGGAGGAGCGTACTCTTGCCGGACATGTTCGAGCCACTCACCACCCACAACCGCGTTGCGCTTCCCAGATTCACGTCGTTGCGAACTCCGCCGTCGTCCAGGAGCGGATGCCCCAGGTCCTCGGCCGCGAACATCCCCGGGCCGTCCACCAAGTCGGGCGCGGTGTCATCCGGATGCTCGTACGCGTAGGTCGCGAGCGCCGACAAGGCCTCGAACGCGCCGATGGCTTCGATCCAGCCTTCGATGGCATCCGCATTGTCGCGCTGCCAGGCGTCGATGGCCATGGCAATCTGGGTACCCCAGAGCAGAAGGGCGGCCACCGGGAAGAACAGTTGATTGCGTCGCGAATCGAGCAGGGCCACCAGACGATGCAGCTGACGGATGCGCTTCGGCGCCTCGACCCCGGCACCGCGGAGAGATGCCGTGAGTTCCCGGGCCCCGGGCGACTCGAAACGCTCGCGCAGCACCCGCTCAACCATCCCGACCAACAGTCCGAGCTCGCGCGCCGGGAAGTCCACACTGGAGAGAATCACCCGGACCCGCGACCGAAAGACCAGAGCGCAACCGCACTCGGCGACGAGCGCCGCGAACGCGAGTCGGGGCGGCCATCCCGCCCATATTGCTCCGATCAGGGTGGCCGGCGCGAGCAGGCTGAGGACCGCGGCCATCAGTCGTGCCCACCGCGGGAAGGCCACACGACCCTGCCGCTTCCAGGCGAGAAGCACCGGGGCCGAAAACTGGGCGCGCACCTCATCACCAAGAACGGCCAGGTCCTCGCGCAAGTCGGGTCGCTTCGCGAGTTCTCCCACCGCGCCCTGCCGCTTCCGAATTTCGCCCGCACCGGCCGGCTCGAGAAGCCACCGAGCGAGGGTGGACTCTCCCATCCGGGTCCGGGCGGTCGAGAGCAGCTCGAACAGGGAGCCCGGCCCGAACAGATCGAGATCTTCCGCGTAGAGATGTTTCAGGTCTCGAAACTCTTCGCCACTCCGTCCTTGCCCGGCCCAGGTCCCATCGAGACGGGACACTCCGAGCCGGTAAAAGGTCACCGCGCGATCCGCCCGCGCTTTGTCCCGCGCGATCCGCTCGTGCCAAATCACCAGGGCCAGAAACGCTACCCCAGGAATAGCGATGGTCCAGGCGGGGAGGCGGCTCGAGGTCACGATAAGCCAGATTTGCGCGGCCGCGACGAGAAAGATCGCCAGTCGCCAATTGCCGAGGACGCGGTACGCCCGCTCCGCACTTTGGAGCGCATGGATCCGCGCCGTGAGCCTGGTCTGGTAGTTGGCGGCTGGTGAGCTTTCGTCCATTATCGTTGGAGCGATCGATGCGGGGCAGGAGGCATTGGGAGTTACGACCGCGCCGGGTGGTCGCCACCCAGGATGATACGGCGCCGCTCCGCCTCGGTGATGAGGCCGCGGTTCTTCCCGCCAGTGGCCCAGAGCAACGCTCCGAGTGCCGCCCACACGAGCAGCACCGCCCATTCGATCGGGAAGCCGCCTTTCGCATCGAAGAACTGCTGCCGGAGCGAACTCACAAGCAGAAAGAGGCTGCCCAGAGCGCCCAGGGACGCCACCAGGATTCCCGCAGGCAGGCGGTAGGGACGCGGGCGGTTCGGGTCTCGCTGGCGGAGCCGAAGGAGACCGAGGCAGGTCACCAAGTAGGCAATGGCGAGACAGGCCGACCCCATGTTCACGATCGGCAGAATGCCGTTCCGGCCCAGAAGATTCCCGACCGCTCCGAGGAGAGCCACGAAGAGGACGGCGCGGGCCGGCGAACCGAAGCGAGGATGCACGTGGTCGAATACTGGGCTGATGAGGCGGGCGCGGCTCAAGGCAAACAGAACGCGGGTGGCGCCGAGGGTTGCGGCGTTGCCCACCGTCACAATCCCGAAGAGGCCCGCCAGCAGCACGGTCCGGGCGAGGAGATCGGAGTGAAATCCGCGGCGAAACGCAGCGGCGGTGGCGAGGTCCTGGTCGGCCATTTGTTGCCAGGGGAGCACCATGCCGATTGAAAACGCCGCGAGACTGTAGTACAGGGCCGCCACGATGATAGCCAGCACCATGAGACCCCCGACCCGGCTGAGCCGGAAGCCGGCGGCCTTTTCTTCCAAAACTTGGGGGACATTGTTGAAACCACCGAAAAACCACGGCGTCACCACCAACACGGAAAGGATCCCACCCCATACGGAACCCTGTTTCGATTGAAATAGCGGCTGGAGGTTGGCCAACTTGCCGCCGATAAGACCGGCTCCGAAGAACACCACGGAAATTGCGATCTTGCCGTAGGTGAGCCAATCCTGCAACTTCGCGGCCGATTTTACGCCGCGATAGTTTGAGGCGCCGAGCCAGAAGGTCCAAAGCATGCTGATCGCGAGGCTCACCGCGTAAATCGGGCTCCCACGCCAGTGGTAGAGCACGGGCCCCGCAAGACCGGGAAACAGCACATCCAGCAGCCACCCCGCCGCGATCGACACATAGGGAATGACGGCGATGAGGTAGAGCACCAAGACCCACCCCACGACAAAGGCGGCCGGAGTCCCGAAGACCTCGAACGCGTAGGCGGCTTCGCCGCCCGCGACCGGGATCATCGTGGCCATTTCCGCATAGGCCAGCCCAACCAGCGCCATGAGGACGCCACCCAGCAAGAATGCGATGACGGTACCGATCGGGCCCGCTTGTTGGTACCACGCGCCCATCAGCACGATCCAGCCGACGCCGACGATGCCCCCGAACCCGATGGAGAAAAACTGGGCCCCACCAAGGGTCTTTTTGAGTTGGGTACCATCGGTCATCGTGCCGTCCAAAGAAGGGAGGAGCGCGTCAAGGCTATGCGGGTCAGGGCGCTGGAGCGGACACTGACCCGGAAATTCGGTATCCGGCATCGCGCCGCCGGTCGTACCGAAGGCGGACTCGATCCACGACCACTCCGCGCTGGATGACGAGGCGGATTTTTCTGGTCTCCTGAATCCGACGCGAAGGGTCGCCATCGATGACAAGGAGATCGGCGCGCTTACCCGGCTCCACCGTACCCCAGCGAGCCAGTTCGTTGAGGAGCAGCGCCGCGTTCTTGGTCGCCAGCGTGATGGCTTGGAGCGGTGTAAGCCCGGCCTCGACCAGCAGCTCGAGCTCACGATGGAGTCCCTCGCCGAAGTAGTCGCCTGGATAGGGGGCATCGGTTCCCGCCGCGAGCAGAATGCCGGCATCGAACATCCGTTTGACGTTCTGCATCGCGGACCGCATTCGCTGCAGCGCCGACGCTGAGGCCGCGCTGTCCTGTGAAGTGAGCGGTCG